>NZ_JAMYDZ010000014.1:0-154627 GCF_024129905.1 Pseudomonas sp. 21LCFQ010
TGGAAAAGATCCGTGACCTGACCTGCCTGTCGGACATTCTGCCTACCGGCTTCCACGGTGCGGTGACCGCTGGCGTTGGCCCAGGCAGCACGGTCTATGTCGCCGGCGCCGGCCCTGTGGGTCTGGCCGCTGCCGCTTCGGCGCGCCTGCTGGGCGCTGCCGTGGTGATCGTCGGTGACCTGAACCCTGCGCGTCTGGCGCATGCCAAGGCCCAGGGCTTTGAAATCGCCGACCTGTCGACCGACACCCCGCTGCATGAACAGATCGCCGCGCTGCTGGGCGAGCCGGAAGTGGACTGCGCGATCGACGCCGTGGGCTTCGAAGCCCGTGGCCACGGCCATGAAGGTGCCAAGCACGAGGCACCGGCCACGGTGCTCAACTCGTTGATGCAGGTGACTCGCGTGGCGGGCAAGATCGGTATTCCGGGCCTGTACGTGACCGAAGATCCGGGTGCAGTAGACGCGGCGGCCAAAAACGGCGCCCTGAGCATCCGCTTCGGCTTGGGCTGGGCCAAGTCGCACAGCTTCCACACCGGCCAGACCCCGACCATGAAGTACAACCGCCAGCTGATGCAGGCGATCATGTGGGACCGTCTGAACATCGCTGAAATCGTTGGCGTGCAGGTGATCAGCCTGGATCAGGCACCGGCTGGCTACGGCGAGTTCGATGCAGGCGTGCCGAAGAAATTCGTCATCGATCCGCACAAGACCTTTAGCGCGGCCTGAACGTCAGGCCAACTACTGATCTCTGTGGGAGCGACCTTGGTCTGTGCGGCATTCCGACGAAAGGGCCAGGAAAGTCACAGCATCTGCTGCGAATGTGCCGCCGCCTTCGCCAGCAAGCCAGCTCCCACACGTCTAATAGAACAGTATCGAGGCGAGCAGTAAGGGGCCGGGTCTTCTGCACATCAGCAGGCCCAGTCCAGCTCCATCTTCACCAGGTCGATCTGGCCGTTGCCGCTACCGAAGTTGAAGCCGCCGAAATCCTCTTCGATCTCCAGATAGCGCGGGCCGAATTCCGGGTAGCCCTGCACCGGGAACATGGTCCCGCCAAGGTGATTGCGGGCATGCCAGCGCTCCAGATTCTGCGCCGTACCGGCATCGCTGAAGCCCTGGATATAACCGCTGTCCTTGCACTCCTCATCCCACTCGCGTGGCGGCTTGCCGACATTCGGGTCGTCCTCGCGCTGTTCGGCGCGGATGGCAAAGGCAGTGTCGATACCCGCCTCCCGGCCCTCACCGGGCAGCCACTCATAAGCATCGGTGCCTGGGTTACGCACTTTTTCATACCCCAGGTATTCGAAATAGCTGTGCTCAAGCCAACGTGGCGCCTTGCCCAGCAGCGGATTGCCGCTCAGTGCCGGCGGCTCGCACAACGCCGCGTCAAACTCGGCCTGGGTCAGCCAGATCGCCGCGTAGCGGGTGCCGAGAATGTCACTCATGTCGAACTGCTTTGGGTGGCGCGCCTGCCGATGGGTCCAGAACGGCAGCAGATGCGCATCAGCCGGTGGTTCGTCAGCCAGAGGTGCGGCAAAGAATGCTTCGATAGCCTCACTGGACTCCAGCTCTTCGAACTGATCATCGACGAACAGGCTCAACGCCACGAACCGCTCACCCTGGCCGCGATACTGCGCCGGCACATGCAGCGTAAAGGCATGGCGCAACGGGTAGCCGTAGACCGGGCTCAGCGGCCATTGCGCCGGCGTGATGCCCGGCGGCCGGCCCAGGCTCCAGCCGCCGGCCCATGGCGCGCCACGGTCGGCTACTGGCAGGGGCTGTTGCGGGTCGCGCAGCAGATCCCAAGCGGTGGTCAGGGTCGGGTCAGCGAGCAGTTGAGGCGTTGCGCAGGAAGATGTGTCAGTCATGATCGAGCTTGCCTGGATGGATACAGATGGCTATCAGACCACGGTCGTGGCGGTTTTATCAGCAGCCGGAGAAAATTCCAGCGCTGACTGATGCGGCAGGTATCGGAA
The DNA here is from genome assembly GCF_024129905.1 of Pseudomonas sp. 21LCFQ010. NCBI lineage: Bacteria > Pseudomonadati > Pseudomonadota > Gammaproteobacteria > Pseudomonadales > Pseudomonadaceae > Pseudomonas > Pseudomonas sp. 21LCFQ010. The sequence goes on from NZ_JAMYDZ010000014.1 coordinate 1,973, forward strand.
GCAGCACGAATTAAATCAGTTTAAGTAATATTAAAGCCAATAATAATTCTTAGAAAGCATGATTAGCTTATAGCCAAATATGCTTTCCTCGGTTTTTTTAAAAAGCATATCTTTTATCCAACCCGACCCCACGACATGGCGGAGGCCATGGACTTCTGTTGCCGCGTGTGGGGCGGGCGAACTGCCGCCGACTTTCCAGTGCCCGCCGCTCAGCAGTTTCCGACATCACGACCCCGATCGCTGCATGACAGGAAACGTATCAATGCCCAACATCCCTTATCCTTTGCAACCGCTGCTGCTGGCCATGACTCTGGGCGGCCCGGCGCTGGCCAGTGCTGCCGAAGAAGACCGTTTGCCCACGGTGACGGTCACCGCCGAACACCGCGAAGAAAATCTGCAGAAAACCCCGGTGGCGATCAGCGCCTTTGACCAGACCACCTTGCAGGACCAGCAGATCAACAACGTGCGTGACCTGTCTGGCCGGGTACCGAACCTGACCCTGCCGCGTCAGTCGATTTCCTACAGCGCACAGACCTACGGGATTCGCGGGATCGGCGAGACCGACCCGATCCAGGAAGCGGCTGTTGCGGTGTATGCCGATGACCTGTACATCCCCCGCGCCATTTCATCGATGCTGGACTTCAACGATGTGGAACGGGTCGAAGTGTTGCGTGGCCCGCAAGGCACGCTGTACGGCCGCAATAGCGCAGCCGGGGCGATCCGGGTCATCACCCGTGACCCCGACCAGACCACCCGTGGTTTCTTCGAGCTGGGCGCCGGCAACTATGACGCGCGTAACGCTCGCCTGCTGGTCAGCGGCCCACTGGTGGACAACACCTTGTATGGCAGCTTCTCGGCGATTCGCCTGACCCGCGACGGCACCGTACACAACCGCACCACCGACAAGGACGTCAATAACGTCGATATCCAGAGTTATCGCGGCAAGCTGCGCTGGGCGCCGGACCAATCGCCGTGGGATATGCAACTGACCCTGGCTGCCACCGTCGACCGTGGCGATACCACCAGCTACACGCCATTCAACGTGGCCAACGAGCACTATGACAAGTTCACCACCTACAACAGCCTGACGCCGAAGAACAAGCTCGACCAGGGCAGCGCCGTGCTGCGGGCGATCTACAGCATTGACGACAACCTCTCGTTCAAATCTGTCACCGCCTGGTCCGAGTTCGACCAGCCGGTGGACTACGACAACTCCGGTAAAGCCAACAGCGGTAACGCCTCGCCGATCCAGAACAACCTGATCACCTACAAGCAGCGTTATGCGACCCAGGAGTTCCAACTCAATGGTGACTATGACCGCTTCAGCTACACCCTGGGCCTGTTCCTTTATAAAGAGCGCTTTCGTGCCGAGCGCGACAGCCTGACCTATTCGGTAGCGACCGACCGGGTCAACGCCAGCGGCCAGTACAGCACCACCGACACCGAAAGCTACGCGCTGTATGGCCAGAGCAATTACAAGCTGACCCCACGCCTGTCGCTGACCACCGGGCTGCGCTACACCTACGAGCACAAGAACTTCGATTACCAAAACTACGCCATTACCCCGGCGCGGCAAATCACCGGCATCAACTTCAGTGCCGAAACCAGCGAGTCGTGGTCTTCGGTCAGCCCTAAAATTGGTCTGGAATACGCCTGGACCGATGATCTGATCCAGTACGGATATGTCGCCCGCGGCTTCAAGGCCGGCGGCTTCGACAACCGCGCCCCGACCCGGGTAGCGGCTGAACAGGGCTTTGACCCGGAGAACGTCACCACTTACGAAATCGGTTTCAAGGGCGACTTTGCCGACGGCCGCCTGCGCAGCAACCTCGCGTTCTTTTACAACGATTATGACGACCTGCAGACCAACGCCTGGGACCCGGCGATCAGCGCCAACCTGCGCACCAACGTCGGCAGCGCCCACACCTATGGTGTAGAACTGGAAAACACCGCACTGCTGACCCGCGACCTGCGCCTGACCGCTAACCTCGGTTACCTGAAAAGCCAGTACGACGACTTCCAGAATGCCAGTGGTCCGGGGGTAAGTGCCGACGGCAAGGAAATGATCTTCGCCCCCAAATGGAACGCCAGCCTGGGCCTGAGCTTGACGGTGCCGGTGAACCTGCCCGGCGCACTGGTGGCCAGCACCGATTATCAGTACCAGACCCGCTCATACGCCAACCCGCTCAACGCCGACATCTACGAGGTGCCGGCCCAGGGCTTCTGGAATGCGGCCACCAGCTACAGCAGCGGCGACGGGCACTGGACCACCACGGTTTCAGTGAAAAACATCCTCGACCGCGCCTATCCGCAAGGGGTGAGTTATTCAGCGGCGAGCAACACCTCGCACTACGTGATCAACGACCCGCGCACCGTGCTGTTGAGCGTGCGTTACGATCTTTGATGCTACCGGGCCAATACGGGTCCATTAGCGTGGAGAGAGTGGCCGGCCGACACTCCGGCTACCGACGAACAGGCCAGCAGATTCGCAGCAGATGCAGTGATTTTACTGACCTGTTCGCGAGCAGAGCTCCCTCCTACAAGGTCCTGAGTGAGCACAAAACCAATGCTCGGCACAAAACTGTGGGAGGCAGCGCTGCTGGCTCCATCGGCTGATCAACAGGTTGCGTAGCCGCGTGGTCAGCACTCGGACCAACTTGTTGCGAACCTCTGTGCGGACCGGCTCGAATTGCGGAGCAAATGAGGCAAGGCCGAACAGTAACAACCCCGCCTCATCAAAACATCTACCAGCTTGCGCTAACGAGCTTGAACTTGGTGAGCGCCTGGCAGGCAAGAGACTTTTCAGCTATGAAATAGCCATCACGCTCAAGACAGGGAGTCTTGCCCATGCTCGTAGTTCTTTTGTTTGCCCTGCTGTGTTTGCCTCTGGGCTTCTTAACCTTCCGCTCCATACAGGCCGACTATCGCTACGCGAAACAGGCCAATCTGGAGATGGATCAGGACTTCATCGACACACTCAAGACCTATCGGATCGCGTCCCACGAGATCGTAACGGAGACGGTCAGGCCTGCCAGTGATGCCAAGCATCCCTGTGAGGTCTACAGGATTTTTTTCGACGATAAAGGGCATTACTACCTCTATCTCTACAACTCAGGCCACCCTGGAATTCTCAAGCAACTCTCGCAAGAGCGGGCGCTTTTGGCAGCCAGGACAAAAGGGCAAGTCAAGGCTTAGCAAGGGGCCGCAAGCTCAATTCTGGCCTGCGCAAAATCCCGCCAGTGGTTGCATAGCGCGTCTTGACCATCTCTACAGCATCAGCTGCGGTAGCGTATATCGACGATGGTGCATATTCGCAGCAGATGCGGGACTTTACTGGCCTGTTCGCAAGCAGAGCTCCCTCCCACAAGCCTGTGAAGTGCGCAAACGCTGCGAACGTCTCGAACGTTGTGGGAGGCAGTTCTGCTGGCGAATGCAGCGTTTAGCGCTGCCGGCTCCAGCGGCTGATCAACAGGCAGCGTAGCCGCGTGGTCAGCACTCTGATCGGTCGCTTCTGCGTCACTTGTCATGGCATCTACTGCGCATCGATCTGGCTATCGGTATCGGCACCGCCATTTCTGCGCGGGGTCTGGGCGTCCTGATCCGAGCCTGGGTTGCCGGGCGGCGGGCTCCAGTCGACGGGCCTTTTTTCAGCGCCATGTTCATCAACGCCCTGATGCGGCTCGGAAGCGGTCTGCTCCAGGCCAGAACCATGCCCTTCCCCGGTATCAGCGACCCTTTCCGCAGGGTCCGGATATGCACTTTGCGGTCCGTTGTGTTCGATGGTCATGATGGCTCTCCTGTCTGGGCACAGAACGTCTGCGCATACAGGTCAGAGAAAGCCGCCGGTAATGAAGTGCAGCGCAGCCGACGAGCGGCAGACGGCCACTTGCGCCGCAGGGCATTTCCTGCGAAAAAGCCCGCCCTTTCTTTGTTCATAACGAGCACCCGCATGAGCGATACCCTGCAAATCACCGACCTGCACGAAGGCGACGGCAAGGCCGTGGTCAAGGGCGCCCTGATCACCACGCACTACACCGGCTGGCTGGCCGACGGCACGGTGTTCGACTCATCCGCCGAACGCGGCAAGCCGTTTCAGTGTGTGATCGGCACCGGTCGGGTCATCAAGGGCTGGGATCAAGGCCTGATGGGCATGCGCGTCGGCGGCAAGCGCAAGCTGCGGGTGCCGGCGGCGCTGGGTTATGGCGACCGCAAGGTCGGCAGTATCCCGCCAGGCTCGGATCTGACCTTTGAGATCGAGCTGCTGGAAGTGCTGACCCGCGACGACTGAGGGGTTCAGTAAATCCGGTAAGCCTTGATCGACACCGCATTGCGCGCCGGTCGCAGGCTGGTCAGGGTGCCGATGAACAGTGACTGGTTAAGCCACTCGTAGCGGCCTTTGGGCGCATCGACGGTGATGCGCGAAAACGCATAGCGCTCGGCGCCTTCGCCGCGCACCAGCACCTGATTGCGCACGCTGAGGATCACCCCGTCGTCGGTCTGCATCTCGTAGATCGCGTCCAGCTCGCGCACGCCGTCGCTGCGGATCAACTGCCGGTCAGCGCCGCCCGCCAGCACCTTGCCGGCCAGGCCTTTACCGTGAAACTCACCACCAGTAATCGGCACCATACGCCGCTCGCCCAGCGGTCCCTGTCCGAGACTGACCGCAGGTTCGATATCGACGATGGCCTCATAAACCAGTTCGCTGCGCGGTGGCGCGCTTTCAGCGGCATGGGCTTGATGGACGGCAAACAAGGCAAGCGACAGAACGATGGGATGACGCATGGAGAAACTCCGTTTTTTTGTTGTAGGTAAGGAAAAGCTTGACCGGGCATTTAGTTAATACTATTAACTTTATAGCTCGTCCTTCCCAACTACCACAACAAACAAAGGGAATTCTTAATGTCATTGGTTACTCGCCTTACCTTCTGCAGCCTGCCGCTTTTCGCTTTTCCGGTTGTCGCTCAGGCAGCCAGCGACACCTGCACCGGGCTCGCCAGTAACGATCCGCAGGTGCAACTGCTCAAGACCCTCAATGTGCCCGCCGGTGAAATCCCCAAAGCCAACCCCGGCCGCGCCGCACTGACCGGCCAGGCCCTGTCCAAAGCCGCGATGCCGGCCCATTGCCTGGTTGAGGGGCTGATCAACCCGCGTCAGGGCAGCGACGGCCAGGCGTACGGCATTCGCTTCGAGCTGCGCATGCCACAGGACTGGAACGGCCGCTTTCTGTTCCAGGGCGGTGGCGGCATGGACGGGGTGGTGAACCAGGCGCTGGGCGCCATCCCGTTTCGCGGCGCCAGCGCCCTGCCCGCGCTCAACCGTGGCTATGCAGTAGTGGCCACTGATTCCGGGCATGCGGGCAAAGACAGCAGCGATGCGCGCTTCGGCCTCGACCAGCAGGCGCGGCTTGACTACGCCTACGCGGCCATCGGCCAGGTCACCCGCCAGGCCAAACAGCTGCTGGCCGAGCATTACGGGCGTGGCCCCGAGCACAGTGTGTTCATGGGCTGCTCCAATGGCGGGCGGGCGGCGTTAATGGCCGCGCAACGCTTCCCGACCGAGTTCGACGGCATCATTGCCGGCAACCCCGGCCTGCGTCTGTCGCGCGCCGCCGTGGCACAGGCCTGGGACACCCGCGTTCTGGAAGCCGCCGCACCGCGCACTGGCGCCGGTGAGCCAATCCTCGCCCAGGCGCTGACCCGTGACGACATGAACCTGATCAGCCACAAGGTGCTGGAGCGCTGTGATGCGCTGGACGGCGCCCGCGACGGCAGCATTGATGCCATGAGCCAGTGCCGCTTCGACCCCGCTGACCTGCAATGCACCACTGACGGCCAGGGCCAGTGCCTGTCGGCCGCCAAGGTCCAGGCTTTGCGCACGGTGTTCGACGGCGCCAAAGACAGCCAGGGCCGCAGCCTGTACGCCAACTGGCCGTGGGATGCCGGGATTGCCAGCGATGGCTGGCGAGCCTGGAAGCTGGGCACCTCGCAAACCGGCCAGCCCAATGCGCGCAACGCCACCCTGACGCCCAACTCGCTGGGCTATTACTTCATGACCCCGCCCCACCCCAACCTGACCCTGGCTGAAGTGGACTTCGACCAGGCAGCCGCCGCCGTGGCAGAAACCGGCGCCATCAACGACCCGACCGGCACCCAACTGTCGAGCTTCATCGCCAATGGCGGCAAGCTGATCGTGATCCACGGCAACAGTGACCCGGTATTCTCGGCCAACGACCTGCGTCATTACTGGGACCGTCTGGCGCGTGACAACGGCGGCCAGCAACCGCTCGGCCAGTGGGCACGGCTGTTCATGGTGCCGGGTATGGCGCACTGCGGCGACGGCCCGGCGCTGGACAACTTCGATCCGTTACAGACCTTGCAAGACTGGCAAGACCACAACACACCACCGCAGCAGTTGATCGCCACCGGCAACGCCTTCCCCGGCCGCAGCCGGCCGCTGTGCCCCTACCCGCTCGAAGCCCGCTACAGCGGCCAGGGCGATCTGCAGAACGCTGAGTCCTTTACCTGCAGCTTGCCGGATACTCAGCAACATGCCGTCCGTTAGACGTGCAGACCAAAAAACTGTCGATATAGCAAAAGGCTTACACAGGATAGCGAACAATTGCCATTTGCCTGCATGTCCGACACGCCTATATTTGGATCCAACCACTGGTGAACAGGAAGCTCACCAGGATCAAGGATGATCGACCGTGAAAGGATACTGCTGACAGGGAGTTGGAACGGTATGGACAAAGAACCCGCTTCGGCGGGTTTTTTATGCGTGCGGCAAAAGTCTCTGCTTCCCCCATGACAATGCCTCGCCAAATGGACTCGCACGGCGAGCGAATGACAGAGCCAGCATGACCGGACTATCTCCCTCGTTCGTGCCGCAGCAGTCGCCGCAGAGCGGCCTCCCACATCCGTTGACTGCAATCTCGGGTAACCTCGGCTGATCCACACCAACCGAGAACACGCATGTCTTTGACCCACCAGCAACTGATAGCCATAGCCTCAAACGATCCGGTGAATGCCGAGCTGATCCGGCGCTTGCCCGAACTGGGTCTGGAGCAATGCGCATTGGTTGCCGGTTGTCTGTTCCAGGCCGTGTGGAATCAGCGCTCAGGGCTGGCGCCGGGCTGGGGAATCAAGGACTACGACGTGTTCTACTTCGACACAGACCTGTCGTGGGAAGCCGAAGACGCGGTGATTCAGCGAGCCGGAATTCTGTTCAAGGATCTTGATGCAACCATCGAATTCAAGAACCAGGCCCGGGTTCATCTCTGGTACGGCGAGCATTTCGCCAGGCCTTACCCACAGTTGCAATCTACCCGCGACGGTATTGATCGTTACCTGATCGCCGGGACCTGCGTAGGGCTTGAACTCGACAGCGGCGAACTCTATGCGCCTTACGGGCTGGACGATATCGACCAGGGACTGCTGCGCATCAACCCACTGAATGCCGAAGCGGAACTGTTTGCCAACAAGGCCAGCAGCTACCAGGCACGCTGGCCCTGGCTGCGCGTCGTGGACTGAGTCTGAGCAACGGACACAGATGACGCATGGCAGATAGCCAACCCAAAGACATACAAATATCTGATTATTAAAAAATCAATAGATAACCATTTTTCATAATTAGCTTAGAGCGAAAAAGACTTTCACAGTCATTTCTTATAGGGATAAGGTCTGATCCATACCCGCCCCCTTTCCTGGTGGAGGCCATTGCCACGATTGATCCAGGACCTTGCGGCCCTGGTCAGGAGCCCTCTATGCCAACCCGTTCCCTGCTCGCCTCGCTGATTGGCACCGCCCTGCTTGGCGGCTCTTTGCTGTTCAGCACTCTGAGCCAGGCTGCCGACCTGGCGCCATTGAAAGTCGCCAACCAGAAATCTTCATACAAGTTGCTGTTGCAGGCGGCCGGTGAACTCAAGGATGTGCCCTACACCATCGAGTTTTCCGAGTTTCCGGCCGCCGCGCCGCTGGGCGAAGCCCTGAACGCCGGGGCGGTGGATGTCGGCGGGCTGGGCGATGCGCCTTACGTGTTTGCGCTCGGAGCCGGGTCGCCGTTGAAGGTGGTCAGCATTACCCACGCCGATGGACGCTTCTCGACTTCGATTCTGGTGCCCAAGGATTCACCACTGAAAACCGCTGCGGATCTCAAAGGCAAGCGGGTGGTGACCAACCGTGGTTCCATCGGCCACTTTCTGGTGATCAAGGCGCTGCGCGATGCCGGGCTGCAAAGCTCGGACGTCACCTTCGTCAACCTGTTGCCCAGCGATGCCCGCAGCGCGCTGGAAAGCGGCAACGCCGATGCCTGGTCGACCTGGGATCCCTACACCACCATCGCCATCACCCAGAACGGCGCACGCATTCTGCGCAAGGGTGACGACCTGCTGACCAACCACCTGTACACCGCCGCGACCAGCAAGGCGATTGCCGAAAAACGCGTGCAGCTCGATGATTTTGTGCAACGTCTGGACCGCGCCTGGGCCTGGGCCAACCAGCATCCCAAGGAGTACGCCCAGGCTCAGGCGAAGGTCACCGGGCTGCCGGTGGAAGTGCACCTGGCCAGCGCCGAGGCCACGGATTTCCAGAAGGTCGCGATTACCGACCAGGTGGTCGCCAACCTGCAGCAAACCGCCGACATCTACCGCGAGGAAGGCATTCTCAGCAAGCCGGTGGACGTCTCCAAAGGGTTCGATCCGAGCTTCAATACCGTGCGCGGTTTGCCCGCAGCGGCGGCGTTAGCCGCAATACCGTCCAGATAAGCCCTACGGACCCTGTGGGAGCGAGCCTGGTCTGGGCGGCATACCGACGAAGAGGCCAGTAAGTCACAGCCTCTATTGCGAATGTGCCGCCGTCTTGGCTGAGCAACCGGAGCGTCGGCCGGCCACTCCCGCAGGTCTAATCGAACGGTATTGGTTTTAGCAGCCAGGCGGTATTAGCGGCTAACACGGAGCCCCGCCCGGCCGCTCCTACGATGCCCCCCATAAGGACATGTTCCATGAATGCATACACCCGTCTGCAGTCAGGCCCACGCTCGCCCGCGTTTTGCGGTCTGCTGCTGTGTGGCCTGGCCAGTGCAGTCCAGGCTGCCGACGCCGACACCGTGTTGGGCACGGTGTCGGTGATTTCCACCGGCACCCGTGGCAACACCCTGACCGTCGCCGAGAGCCCGTCGCCGATCGATATCATCAGCGGCGAGCAGATCCGCAAGACCGGCAAGGCCAGCCTGCGTGAAGCGCTGGGCAAGATCGTGCCGTCGTTCAGTGCACCGGCCCAGGCCGGTGGCGGGACCTCTTCGTCGGTGCGGCCGGTGTCGATCCGTGGTCTGTCCGGGGATCACCTGCTGGTGCTGGTCAACGGCAAGCGGCGCCACAACACCGCCGTGTACAACAACTTTGCGCGCATCGCCAGCGGCAGCGTGCCGGTGGATCTGGACCTGATTCCCACCGCCGCCATCGAGCGCATCGAACTGCTGCGCGACGGCGCGTCGGCGCAGTATGGCTCCGACGCGATTGCCGGGGTGCTGAACATCATCCTCAAAAGCCAGGCCGAAGGTGGCAGCGCCAGCGTCACCACCGGTCAGCAGCAAGACAAGCCCGGCGATCTGGTACAAACCGCGCTCAATGGCGGCTTCGCGCTGGGCCAGGACGGTGGGTTCTTCAACACCTCGCTGGACATTCGTCTGCAAGGCCCATCGTATGCAGCAGGCGATGCTCAAGGCGCCTGGTATTACCCGGTACTCAATGGCCAGTCAGTGCCGTTCGGCACCCCCGGTGCCAGCCCCGACCCACGGGAAGGCTCGGTGGACCGACTGCTGGAGAAAGGCTATGGCCGCTCCAACCGCGACGAGGTCTATAACCTGTCGTACAACGCCGAACTGCCGATTCACGACAACCTCAAGCTGTATTCGTTTTCGACCTACAGCGACCGGACGATTGTCGACACCCGCGGCAGCTTTCGGGCGACCAATCTGGGCTCGATCCCGCAGATCATCCCCGACGGCTTTCATGCCCAGCGGCTGATTGACGAGCAGGACTTTCAGGTCGCGTTCGGCGGCAAGGGCGATGTCGGCGGCTGGGGTTACGACCTGAGCACCACCTACGGCAAGGACGACGTACGGCTCGGTGCGCAGAACACCCTCAACTCGTCCATCGGCCCCACCAGCAAGACTGACTTCTACCTCGGCTCGCTGGAGTTCGAGCAGTGGACCAGTAACCTGGATTTCACCCGGCCATTCGACATCGGCCTGCCCAGACCGCTGCAGTTTTCAGCCGGGGTCGAGCACCGTTGGGAAAAGTATGTGCAAGGTGCCGGCGAGCCGGACTCCTACCGCGACGGCGGTTATGTGTACCCGGCCGGTCATCCGCGTGCCGGGCAACGCCCTACCGCCGGGCTGCAATCGTTTACCGGCACCTCGGTGGTGGATGCCGGTTCCCTGGACCGCGACAGCGTGGCCTTCTATCTGGACGCCGGCACCAATCTGACCGAGAAGCTCTACACCAGCGCGGCGTTTCGCTTCGAGCACTACGACGACAGCTCGGGCAACACCGCCAGCGGCAAGCTGTCGAGCCGCTATGAACTGGCGCCCGGCCTGGCGTTGCGCGGCACCTTCAATACCGGCTTTCGGGCACCGTCGCTGGCCCAGCAGACCTTCTCGGTGACCCAGAACACCGCGACCCTGCTGCCCGATGGCACCACCCAGTTACTCCTGGCCCGCTACCTGCCGCCAAGTAGCACCGCTGCCCAGGCGCTGGGGGCGCGGGATCTGGAGCCGGAGAAATCCACCAACTTCAGCGTCGGCCTGTCGTGGGAGCCAACCCGCAATGCACGGGTGACGCTGGACGCCTACCGCATCGAGATCAAAGACCGCATCGTCAAGAGCGAGATCATCCGCGACACCGGCACCTCGAGCCGGGTGCGCGACACCCTGGCCTCGCTGGGCATCAACGATTTGTACTCGGCGCAATACAACATGAACGGCGTCGACACCCGCACCGACGGTATCGATCTGGTCAGCGAGTTGCACAGTGACTACGGCCGCTTCGGTACGGTGCGCTGGTCGGCGCAATACAGCTACAACCGCACCACCCTCGAAGGCATCAAGCGCAACGGCACCGTCGACAGCCTGCTGGGCAGCAATTATGTGATTTTCGGTCATCAGGCGCAGACCGACCTGACCGAGGGCTCGCCGCGCGACAAGCTGGTGTTGGGCGGTCACTGGAAGGTCGGAGATTTCATCACCGACCTGCAAGTGAGCCGCTACGGCAAGTACACCGAGGCCGGCACCAGCGCCGCCGCCGATCAGCGTTTCGGCGCCAAGTGGATCACCGATCTGGACGTGACCTACCTGCTGACCGACAACATTTCTCTGTCGCTGGGCGCCAACAACCTGTTCGGCGTACGCCCCGACAAACAGGACCCGACCCCGACCGCCACCGGGTTGGGCAGCAGCAACCCCACCGAGATCAACAACCCCGACGCCTACGGCAGCTTCAGCCCGTACGGGCTGAACGGCGCGTTCTATTACGCGCGGGTTTCGTATGACTGGTAAGCGTTAGTAATTGCTTCGCGGCTAAAGCCGCTCCTGCCACCGCTATCACCGTAACCACAAGAGGACTACAGCATGCCCGCAGAAAACGTTGTATCCATCACTCCACCGCTCAGCGTAAAGCCGCTGGAACCCACTGTCGGGGCCGAGATCAGCGGTATTGATTTGAGTCGCCCGCTGAGTGCTCAGCAACGTGACGAGGTCCACGCGCTGATCCTCAAGCACAAGGTGCTGTTCTTCCGCGACCAGCACATCAACAGCGAACAGCAGATCACTTTTGCCCGGCAGTTCGGTGAACTGTACGAGCACCCGACCACCAAGAAGCAGGACCACAGCAAACCCCAGGCCCATCTGATCCTCGCCAGGGAGGCTCGCGAAGCCTACGGCAATGCGCCCAAGGGCCGGTGGCACACCGACACCAGCTGGATGCTCAAACCGACCTGGGGTGCGGTGTTGCGCGCGGTGGCGTTGCCCGAGCTGGGCGGCGATACGGTATGGGCCGATGCCGGCCTGGTGTATCGCGGGCTGTCTGATGAACTCAAAGCGCGCATCGACAACCTGTACGTGACGCATAACTTCAAGTCGTCGCTGGACAAGGTCGGCTATGCCTATCCGATCCTCGCTCACCCGCTGGTGCGCACCCATCCTGAAACAGGCGAAGACGCGATCTTCATCAACTTCTCGATGTCGCCGCAATTCATCGGCTGGTCGGTAGAAGACAGCAAGGCGCTGGTCGCCGAACTGCTCAAGGAATTCAGCAACCCCGAATACCAGGTGCGCTTCAAGTGGACTCCCGGCACCGTGGCGTTCTGGGACAACCGCGCTTTGCTGCACTACCCGGTCTACAACTACGGCGAATTCGAGCGGGTGATGGAACGGGTGCTGATTGCCGATGACGATATCCCGCACCGGGTGCGCAAGCCTGAGGCGGCGCAATGACCCAGCCACCGGTAAATCGCCAATTGCACCTGGCGCTGTTCGTCAGCCACGCTGGCACGCATCTGGCGGGCTGGCGTTTGCCGGAGGCAGAAACCGGCAATGCGCTGGACATCCGCTGGTATCAGCAGCTTGCGCAAAAGGCCGAGGCGGCCAGGCTGGATATGCTGTTTGTCGCCGACAAACTGGCGCTGGACGATATTCATGGCGGCTCGTTCGACGCCGCCGTGAGCTGGCGACCGAATGGCTCACCGGAACCGCTCGCGCTGCTTTCGGCACTGAGCGTGCTGACCTCGCACATTGGCCTGGGCGCGACCATTTCCACCAGCTACCACCAGCCGTACCACGCGGCCCGCCAGTTCGCCACCCTGGACCACTTCAGCGGCGGCCGCGCGGCATGGAACGCGGTGACCTCGGTCAACGACGGTGAGGCGCGCAACTTCGGCTTCGACCAGCACCTGGGCCATGCCGAGCGTTATGCCAAGGCGGCCGAGTTTCTCGATGTGGTGCGCGGGCTGTGGGACAGCTGGCAAGACGAGGCGATTGTTGCGGACAAGGCCAGCGGTCGTTATGCCGACGCCAGCAAGCTGCACTACCTGAACCACGACGGTGAGCACTTCAAAGTGCGCGGGCCGTTGAACCTGCCGCGCCCGCCGCAGGGCCACCCGGTGCTGATCCAGGCCGGCGTATCGGCTGTGTTCCAGTCGCTGGCCGCGCAAAACGCCGAGGTGGTGTTCCCGGTGCAATCGACGCTGGAAAAGGCCCAGGCGTTCTACCGTATCTTCAAGCAACAGGTGGTGGATGCCGGACGCCAGCCAGACGATGTGAAGGTGCTGCCGGGCCTGTACCCGATCATTGCCGACACCGACCAGCAGGCCCATGAACTGGCCGCACGACTGGACGAATCAATCCTGCCCATCGCCGGCCTGGCGTTCATGTCGGCAAGCATGAACTACGACCTCGCCCGGCACGACCCGACCGCGCCGGTGCCCGACATCCGCGAGCAGATTCGCGGCAGCAAGGGCCGCTTCGACGTGGTGATCGGCAATGCCATCGAAGCCGGCTGGACGCTCGAACAGCTGGGCCGCTGGTATGCCTCCAGCCTGGCCTTCGCCAAATTCATCGGCTCGCCGCAAACAGTCGCCGACCAGATGCAGCAGTGGCTGGAACAGAACGCAGCCGATGGCTTCGTGATCATGGCCCCGTACATGCCCGGCGGTGCCGAGCGTTTTCTTGAACAGGTGGTGCCCGAGCTGCAACGCCGCGGGTTATTTCGTACCGAGTATCAAGGCACGACGTTACGAGAACACCTTGGCTTACGAAAACCACAACGGCTGAATAGAGCCAGCCAATAAATAACCACTGAAAATAATATAACGATATTTTTATACGTTCTTTGCATATAAAAACCACCCCTCCTAGTATCGCCCTATTGCCCTGACGTGCATCACGACGCCGCTCCATGCAGAGCGGCGCCCAAGGTGTCTCTAAAAACGTAGGCGAGGCAGCCAGCGCAAGGCAAAAACAGGCGAAGGAGCGGAGTTTACGGTTGTAAATGAGCATCCTGAGCCTGGTTTTAACGCAGCGATGGCAACGCAGGTAGTTTTTAGAGGCACCTTCCACCGGATCAACAGGAGTTTACCCACCATGAGTCTCGAATTTATCGGCCTGATCGGCCCCCAGGAAGGCAGCGAATCACAGGCACCGCGTGGCCCGGTGGTGGACGTGGCGTTCGTCAAGGCATTGGCCCAGGCCCAGGAATACGGCGGTTTCGACAAAGCCTTGCTGGCGGTCAGCACCAGCTCTGCCGACTCGATGATTCTCGCCAGTTATGCGGCGGCCGTGACCGACAAGCTTGGCCTGCTGGTCGCCCACCGGCCGGGCTTTCAGGCACCGACCTTCGCAGCCCGGCAGTTTGCGACCCTGGATCACCTGAGCAATGGCCGCGCCTCGATCAACGTGATCACTGGTGGCGACAGCGGCGACCTGCAACGCGACGGCGACTTCCTCGACAAGGACGCCCGCTATGCTCGCACCGACGAATACCTGGAGGTGGTGCGCAAGACCTGGACCGGCACCCAACCGTTCGATCATCAGGGCGAACACTACCGCGTCGAAGACAACCTGACCCTGGTCAAGCCGCTGCAAAAGCCCCACCTGCCGATCTACTTCTCGGGCGCCTCCGATGCCGCCGTGGAAGTCGCCGCCAAGCACGCCGACGTGTACATGATGTGGGGCGAGCCGCTGGAGCAGGTGCGCGAGCGCATTGCCAAAGTGCGCAAGGCCGCCGCCAAATATGGCCGCGAGCAACACATTCGTTTCAGCCTGTCGCTGCGGCCGATTCTGGGCGGCACCGAAGCCGAAGCCTGGGCCCGCGCCGAGCGCATTCTGGAAGACGCCCGGCATCTGCATCACCTGCGCCAGGGCAAGCGCCGCGACAAGGTCGGCATCAACAATATCGGCTCGGCGCGGCTGGTCGAACTGGCCAGCCAGCGCAAGGTGCACGACAAACGCCTGTGGACCGAAATCGCCGCGCTGACCGGCGCGGCCGGCAACTCCACCTCGCTGGTCGGCACCGCCGATCAGGTTGCCGAGGCGGCGCTGGATTACTACAACGCCGGTATCACTACTTTTCTGTTCCGCGGCTTCGAGCAACTGCGCGATGCCGCCGAGTATGGCCAGGACCTGCTGCCCCGCATCCGCGCACGGGTCACCCAACAAGGTTCGGCGAAGACCGCCCACGCCGGCTGATTGATCTCCTCTGGCAGTGCTGCGCACTGCAATCGCCGACAGAGCCGCCTCCCACTGGCTATGTGGGAGGCGGCTCTGCCGGCGACAAGGCCAGTAAACCGATATAAAGGACTCTGATCATGTCTCAACGTCAACTGCATCTGGGCGCCATCCTCACCGGCGTCGGCACCAGCCAGCATGAATGGCTGCACCCGGAAATCCCTGGCGACGCCAGCATCGATATCGACTGGTACAAACAGCAGGCCCGTGCGGCCGAAGCGGCGAAGTTCGACTTTGTGTTCATCGTCGACAGCCCGTATATCACCCCCGACTCCGCACCGCATTTTCTCAACCGCCTGGAACCGCTGACCCTGCTCTCGGCGCTGGCCGGCGCCACCGACAAGATTGGCCTGGTGGCGACCCTGACCACCTCTTACACAGAACCCTTCAACGTGGCGCGCCAGTTCGGTTCGCTGGACCAGATCAGCCGCGGCCGGGCCGGCTGGAACGTGGTGACCACAGGTCTTGAAGGCGCTGCCGGCAACTTCGGTCGTGAGCAGCACATCGACCACGGCGAGCGTTACCGCCGGGCCCACGAACATGTGGCGGTGGTGCAAGGACTGTGGGACTCCTATGAGGACGATGCCTTCCCGCGTGACAAAGCCGCCAAGCGCTTCATCGCCCCGGACAAACAGCATCGCCTCGACCATCAAGGTGAGTTCTTCTCGGTCACCGGGCCGCTGAACATCTCCCGCTCGCCGCAGGGCCAGCCGGTGATTTTCCAGGCCGGGGTGTCGGAGTCCGGGCGCGGCCTGGCGGCTTCGATTGCCGAGGGCATCTTTGCCGGCGTCGATAACTTCGAAGATGCTCAGGAGTACTACGCCGACATCAAGCGGCGTGCCGCTGCGGCCGGGCGTAATCCTGAGCAGGTGCTGCTGTTTCCCGGCATCGACCCGATCATTGCCGACACCGACGAACAGGCCCAGGCCATCGAGCGGGCGCGCAAGGGTGAGCTGGACCTGAACAAGGCGCTGATTCAGTTGGGCCGGCCATTCAACTATCACGACTTCAGCCAGTATGACCTCGACGGGCCGTTCCCGGATCTGGGTGAGCTGGGCAGCAACGGTTATCGCGGCCATGCCGAGCGCATCAAGCGCGTGGCCCGCGAGCAGAACCTCAGCGTGCGCCAGGCGGCGCTGCGTTTCGGCCAGCCCTATTCCAGTTTTGTCGGTTCACCGCTGACTGTCGCCAACGAGATCGAACGCTGGTTCCGCGAAGGCGCAGTCGACGGCTTCAACATTCATGTCGGCGCACCGAGCGACTTCGCCCGCTTCACCAACGAGGTATTGCCGATCCTGCGCGAGCGCGGGCTGTTTCGCGACGACTACCGGCACAGCACCCTGCGTGGCCATCTGGGCTTGACGGTGCCACAGAACCGGCATGCCCTGGCCGCTCAGGCCGAACACACCATTGGAGAACCGGCATGAGCACTGTGCAAAGCCTGTGGCAACAACGCTATCGCCAGACCGATGACAACGCCCCGGCGTTAGCCAACCCGGTGATCGAAGCCCTGCTCGGCCATCGCAGCGTGCGGCAGTATCTGGATACACCGTTGCCCGAGGGCACCCTGGAAACCTTGCTGGCCGCTGCGCAATCAGCGTCAAGTTCGTCCAACCTGCAGGCCTGGAGTCTGCTGGCGGTGCAAGACCCGGCGCGCAAGGCGCGTCTGGCAACGCTGGCCAATGATCAGCAGCACATTCGTCAGGCGCCGCTGTTTCTGGTCTGGCTGGCCGACTTCTCACGCGCCCAGCGGATTGCTGACGTGCAGGGTCTGGAGCTGGAAGTACCGGCCTTGCTAGACAGCCTGCTGGTCGGCAGCCTGGATGCGGCCCTGGCTGCGCAGAACGCGGTGGTCGCAGCCGAATCGCTGGGCCTGGGCACGGTGTACATCGGTGCGCTGCGCAATAACCTGCAGGCGGTGATCGATGAGTTGCAACTGCCGCCGCTGGTGTTTCCGGTGTTCGGTCTGGTGGTCGGGCATCCCGACCCGGCACGCCCGGCAGCGATCAAGCCACGCCTGCCGCAACCTGTGGTGCTGCACCGCGAGACCTATACCATTGCCGACGATGAGCAGCAACGCATCAGCGGCTACGAAGCGCTGGCCGGCGCGTTTGCCCGCGAGCAGGGACAGACCACGCCGTCCTGGAGCGAGCAGGTGCTCAATCGCCTGAAAAGCATTGAGGCGCTGCATGGCCGCGAGCGTATCGCCGAGACTTTACGCGGCCAGAAGCTGGCCCTTCGTTGATTACTGGTGAGTGAGTCATGACTGTACTTGTTGTCGAAAAACCCATCGCGCCCAGTGTCGACGCTGCCAGTTTCAAGCTGGCGATGCGTAACACCGCAGCGTCAGTGAATGTCATCACCTGCGGCAGTGACGAGGGGGATTTCGGGCTGACGGCCACCGCGTTCAGTTCGGTCACGGCCGACCCGCCAACGGTGCTGATTGCGGTCAATAGCGGCGCCAGCATTTATCCGCATCTACTCAAGCAGCGACGCTTTGCGGTGAATGTGTTGAGCGCCGATGCGCTGCAGGTGTCCAACGATTTTGCCGGTGGTCTGCCGCCTGAGGAGCGTTTTGCCCGACATGCGTGGACGCGCCTGAGCAGTGGCAACCCGGCGTTGGCGGCAAGCAGTGCCGGGTTTGATTGTGTGGTGACCGAGCTGAGTCAGGTGGGCTCGCATCTGGTGGTGCTCGGCCGGGTCGAGCATTGCTGGTACTCGGACCAGCAACCACTGCTCTATTCCAATGGCCGTTACGGGCGGTTTGTGTAGGCGCGAGCCTGGTCGCCAAGGGGCCGGCAGCATCAACACTTGCAGAACCGACCTAGATCCGCTGGGCGTCGGCTCGGCCGACGAATCCTGACACCACCCAGACAACGGCATTTACCGCCGCTTCGCCAGCGAAGCTGCCTGCCACCAAGATCGGTGCTGTGCGCTTGAACCAACAAGGCGGCTTCAGCCGGACAAATACTCGGACACCTCGATCAGGTTCAGGTCCGGATCACGCACATACACCGAACGGATCGGGCCGGTGGCGCCAGTGCGTTGCACCGGGCCTTCGATGATGGGCCAGTTGTGCTGTTGCAGGTGCTTGATGAACTGCTCCAGCGGCACGGCGCTGATAAAGCACAGATCCAGCGCTCCTGATACTGGCAGATGGGCCTTGGGCTCGAATTCGCCGCCCTTCACATGCAGGTTGATTTTCTGATTGCCGAACCGAAAGGCTTTGCGACCCGCGCCGAAGACCTCCAGCTGCATCCCCATCACCCTCACATAGAAGTCTTCGCACGCGTGCGGGTCAGTGGTGGTCAGCACCAGATGGTCGAGGTGATCGATCAGCATGGGTCACTCCTTGGGGGTTGCGTTGAGGTTGTCGCTGCGCGCTTGCAGCAGCTCTATGAAGCTGGACAGGCTGCGCGATACCGTGCCTTTGCGCCATACCAGCCAGGTGTTGAGGTGACGAAACTGTTCGTTCAACGGCCAGACGCTGACCATCGCGCTGCCGGGCATGCTTTCGAGCATGCTGCGCGGCATCAGGGCCAGGCCGGCGCCGGCGCTGACGCAGGCGAGCTTGCCGTGGTAGGACTCCATTTCGAAGATTTTGCCCGGCACCGCCGAGTCATGGGCGAACCAGCTTTCGAAGTGGTGGCGGTAAGAGCAGTTGGAGCGAAAAGCGTAGATCTGCTCGCCGTTCACATCGCGGCCGCCATGGATCGGTGCGTGGTTGAGCGGCGCGATGACGACCATTTCTTCCTGAAACACCGGGATGCCTTCCAGCGCCGGGTGCAGGACCGGGCCATCGACAAAGGCCGCCGCCAGGTTACCGGCCAGCACGCCGTCGATCATGGTCCCGGAAGAGCCGGTGGACAATGCCAGTTCAACCTTGGGAAAAGCCTGGTTGTAGGCTGCCAGCAACGCCGGAATGCGCACCGCAGCGGTACTCTCCAGAGAGCCCAGCGCCAGCGGGCCGCGGGGTTCTTCACCGGCGACGGTCATCCGCGCCTCTTCGACCAGGTCCAGAATGCGCCCGGCGTAATCGAGCAGGTTCCAGCCGGCCGGTGACAGGCGCAGGCGTTGTTTCTCACGGATGAACAACTCAACGCCAAGATCTTCTTCGAGCTGCTTGATACGTGTGGTGAGGTTCGAGGGCACCCGGTGAATATGCTGCGCCGCAGCGCTGATGCTGCCGTGCTCGGCAACCGCCTTGAAGATTTCCAGCTGGACAAGATCCACAGCATTCTCCAAACGTGAATGGGTTCGTCATTATTATTCAGTTTTCAGGATCATAGCAGGGCATTAGTCTGGCATCACTTTCCAATAAGACCGGAGCCTGAAAATGACCAGCGTTTCCCATACGACCCACGCCATCTCGATCAACCCGAACGACGGTGAACAGATCGGCGCCTATCCCTATGAAACCGAAGCGGCACTGGACGCCGCACTGTCGCGGGCTGCGGCAGGTTTTAGCGTATGGAAACGCAAGTCGCTCGCCGAGCGCGTCGAGCTCGTCACCGTGCTGGCCAGTGTGCTGCGCGAACAGGCCATCGACATGGCCCGCATGGCCACCCAGGAAATGGGCAAGCCGGCCACCCAGGCGCGTGGCGAAATCGAAAAATGCGCGCAGTTGTGCGAATGGTACGCCGAGAATGGCCCAGCCATGCTCGCCCCGGAACCGACCCAAGTGCCGGGCGGCAAGGCGCGTATCGAGTACCGCCCGCTGGGTCCGGTGCTGGCGGTGATGCCATGGAACTTCCCGTACTGGCAGGTGCTGCGCGGCGCGGTGCCAACCTTGCTGGCCGGCAATACCTACGTGCTCAAGCATGCGCCGAACATCATGGGTTGTGCCTATCTGCTGCGCGATGCGTTGCAGCAGGCCGGTTTCCCGGACGGCGTGTTCGAGGTGATCAACGTCACCCCGGACGGCGTATCGAAAGCCATCGCCGATGACCGCATTGCCGCCGTGACCCTGACCGGCAGTGTGCGCGCCGGTATTGCCATCGGCTCGCAGGCCGGTGCCGCCCTGAAAAAATGCGTGCTGGAACTGGGCGGTTCCGACCCGTTCATCGTGCTCAACGATGCCAACCTGGATGAAGCAGTAAAAGCGGCCGTGATCGGCCGCTACCAGAACACCGGCCAGGTCTGCGCAGCGGCCAAGCGCCTGATCGTCGAGCAGGGCGTGGTCGAGGAATTTACCCGGCGGTTTGTCGAGCAGACTCGCCAGTTGGTCGTCGGTGATCCATCACAAAACGCTACCTATATCGGCCCGATGGCGCGCTTCGACCTGCGCGACGAACTGGACGGCCAGGTGCAGGCGACCCTGAGCGAAGGCGCGACCCTGCTGCTTGGTGGCAGTAAAGCCGAAGGCGCGGGTAACTTCTATCTACCGACCGTGCTGGGCGACGTCACCGACCGGATGACTTCGTTCCGCCAGGAGCTGTTCGGCCCCGTTGCGTCGATCATCACCGCCCGCGATGCACAACACGCCCTGGCGCTGGCCAATGACAGCGAATTCGGCCTGACTGCAACGATCTACACCCAGGATGTGGCGCTGGCAGAACAACTGACCGAACAGCTGGAAACCGGTGGGGTGTTTATCAATGGCTACAGCGCTTCCGACCCACGGGTGACGTTTGGTGGGGTCAAGAAAAGCGGCTTTGGTCGCGAGCTGTCGCACTTTGGCGTGCGTGAGTTCTGCAATGCGCAAACGGTGTGGCTGGATCGTAATTGATCGGCAGGCAACTTTGACATCCTCCCCGTCCTAAAGGGCGGGGATTCCCACAACTGGACGCTCATGCCCGAGCGCGAGAATGTTCTTTGCGGCGTTGACGTCGCGGTCGTGGGTGGCACCGCACCCACAACAAGTCCATTCCCTTATTCCAAGCCCTGCGATACCTCTCGGCCTCGAGTCCGGCAATTGCTTGCAGCCCGAACAGGTTTGGGTGGTGTTTATCTCGCTGACAACCTTGAAAACCGTGCCTGCGTGATCGCATTTGTATTCCAGCATGGTTTTCAATTGACCCCAGCCGGCGTCCAGCACCGACTTGGCCATCCTGGTTTTCGCGAGTTTCAGTGAGTTCACATCGCCCACCACAATAACGCCACAACGCGCTACCAGCGCGTTGCTGAACTTATGCAGGCAATCCTTGCGGCGGTTCGCAACCTTGGCGTGAATCGCCCGTACACGGGCCTTCTTGCCGGCCCGCTGGGCCGTGCCCAGGGCTCTTTCCAGATCCCGGTAGAACCTGCCGCTTTCAAGGCGATCACCGTCGCTGCAGGTGGCCGTGGTTTTCAGTCCGAGGTCGATACCCACCGCGTCCTGGCCTGGCGATAACTGCCGGTCGACTTCGACCACGACGTTGAAATACCAGCGTCCACGGCTGTCTTCGTTGAAGCTACCGGATCTGAATTTAAAGCCCGCCAGGCCGTAGCTGTCCCAGACCTTGAAGTGCTGTCTGTTGAAGACGACCTGGCCGTTTTTCCAGACAGCAGCGCCGGCCTTGAGGGGCACCCAGCCCAGGCTGCGCCGAGCGCCGCCCGAGCAGCGCCAGCGTAGCTGGCGCTTTTTGAACTGCTTGCGCCGTGTGACATATTCGTCGGCAACAGCCTGCACCGATTGGCTGTGCAGGCTCAGGTCTTTGCCGGCCCCGTTGGTGTACTTGTGAATGTCGAACGACGACAGAAAACGACCACGCTCACGAATCGAGCGACTGCTCAACTCGTTTACGTAGTTCCACACAAAATTCACAGCGCGAGAAGCTTCACACAGCTGCGCTGCATGCTTGTCTCGCACTCGAATCTTGAGGGTTTTGGTCGCTTTCATTTCAGTCATGAAACACAGAATAGGGGCGGTTTTGTGGATTTTAACCCCTATGACCGCTTCGCGGTGGCGCTTTCATCCCCCACCTGAAGGAAGGGGCTTTTCGCACCAGTTTGGTAAGGACACCCCGTAGGAGCAGCTTTAGCTGCGAAGCCTTTCGCAGCTAAAGCTGCTCCTACGGAGGTTGCGTGTTTGCTGCGCGACAGCGCGGTGCCATGGCAGCGGGTGATCTCCCACCGAAGCCGAGCCAAACCTGCTAATCGCTTAACTGATCGGCATTGTTTCTACTGCCCCTTTCGCAGGCCAGCGGGTTGCTAAGCCACCACCGACTCGCCAATGGCGTAATACTGCCCACCCGCAATGTAATGCAGGCTGCGCCATTCGGGGCCAGCCTCGGCGAATTGCCAATGCCCGTTGCGGAACACCCGATCGTCCGCCCAGGCGCCCACCACCTCACCAATGAACAGGTCGTAGGCTTGCTGGTTATGTGGCTCGTCGATCACCTTGCAGATCAGCCACGCCGAACAGCCCACCACCAGAGGCGTTTTGAAGCCGTCCACGTGCATCAATTGCACGCCACATTTTTCCAGTTTGTCCGGGTCGTCGTTCAGGCTGTGGGTGCCCACCGCCTGGGTCAATTGCAGTTGGGCAACATTGGGCACTTGCAGGGCAAAGTAGCCACTGCCCTCGACCAGAGCACGGGTGCGGGCGATCTTGTCGATGACCACAGTGACTTTGGAGGGCGAGAAATCCAGGCCACAGGCCCAGGCGGCGGCCATGACGTTGTCGGTGCCGCCGTGGCTGGCCGAGACCAGGATGGTCGGGCCGTGGTTGACCAGGCGGTAGGCTTTGTCCAGTTCAACGGGATGCATATGCGGATTCATGGGCGCTCTCTTGCTGATAAACGTGGTGCCGGCGAAGATGGTCGCCTTACACAAGGCTGCAAAGATGCCACACTTGCGGCTGGTAATGCTCAAACAAGGACTCAGCGCTTGATGTCTCCATCCCCTTCCCCTCTGGTGGCCGCGCTGATTCTGGCGGCGGGTAGCAGCCGACGTTTTGGCAGTGACAAGCGCCAGGCATTGATTGCCGACGGCCGCCGGGTGCTGCAAAGCAGTTGCACCAACGCCTGCCAAGCGTTTGCCGATGTGCGTGTGGTGCTGCGCGAGCAAGACGATGCCGCCGCGCTGGGCCTGGCCCCTCAAGTGCGCGTGGTGCGCAGCCCGCAGGCAGATCTGGGTATGGGCCATAGCCTGGCCAGTGGCGTATCAGCGCTGACCGACGCGCCTGCCGAGGCGGTGGCCATCCTGCTGGCAGACATGCCCTGGCTGAACCCGGCAACCTTAGTGGCGTTGGCGGCGCTGGCAGGCCCGCAGCGCATCATCGTGCCGATGCATGACGGCCAGCAGGGCCATCCGGTGATCATTGGCCGACACTTCTGGCCGCAATTGCAGCAGTTGCGTGGCGACCGAGGCGCCAAGGCACTGCTCGCCGCGCACAGCGAGTACTGCGTGAGGGTCGAGACCGCCGACCGGGGCATCCTGCTCGACGCCGATACCCCGGCCGCGTTGGCTCAGGTGCTGCGCGACCAGACCTGTTGAGCGTGCATGCCATTGGCGCTGGCAAGGATATCCGCCATCACCGCCAAGGCAATTTCCGCCGGGGTCTTGCTGCCCAGATTCAAGCCGATCGGCGCATGAATGCGTGCCAGCGCCCGGGCGTCCAGCCCGCCGATGCGCTGGAGGCGCTCCATGCGCTTGTGACTGGTCTGCCGCGAGCCCATGGCACCGATGTAGAACGCCTCGCTGCGCACCGCCTCCATGAGTGTCAGGTCATCCAGACGTGGATCGTGGGTCAACGCGACCACGGCGGTCGCCGCATGACAACCGCCCTGCTCGATGTACCGCGCTGGCAGCACCGGACACACCTCGACGCCCGGCACGCAAAACCCGGCCAGCAGTTCGGTGCGCGGTTCACAGAGAATCACCTCGTAGCCCAGCGCCAGAGCGAAGCTGGCGCAGAACTCGGCCACCGGTGACAAGCCGGCCAGCAGCAGCCGGTGTACCGCGCCGATGCGGATTGAAACCTGCTCCGGAGTGACCGCCACCCGTGGATGACTCAGGCTGCCGGGCGATTGCGCTGGCAGTTGCCCGTGCAGGCTGACCTCGCGAATCAACCACGGGCCGGCGCTCAGGGCCCGCTCCACGCTGGCCAGATGCCGATCGACCTCGGCACGCGGTGACAGGTACTCCACCAGCACGTCCAGTACACCGCCACACGGCAGCACCAGATTGGGCGCAAACCCGCCTTCGCCATAACGCACCCGCTGATTGCGATGCGGTAATGTGCCGTCGGCCAGACGCTGCAAAAAGTCCTCTTCGATGCAGCCGCCGGATAATGAACCGCGATGCTCACCGCCAGCCAGCGCAACCAGCATCGCCCCTGGCCCGCGCGGTGCCGAGCCATAAGTGGACAGCACCGTACACAACCACACCGGCCGGCCTTGGGCCAGCCAGTCGCGGGCCTGCTGTATGACCTGCAAATCAAGCTGTTGCATGACACTCCCCTGGGCTCAGACCCCGGCCATCAGCTTTTCCTTGGTGATCGGCAGGCTGCGGATACGCTGCCCGGTGGCGTGGTACACGGCATTGGCGACTGCTGCGGCCAGACCGGTGATGCCAATCTCGCCGATGCCCCTGGCGCCGAATTCGTTAAGGTTCAGATCCGGATAATCGAGCAGAATCACCTCGATTTCGGGCTGATCGGCGTGCACCGGCACCAGGTATTCAGCGTAGTTGTCATTGACCGGCAAGCCTGTGCGCGGGTCGTGCTCGGTGGCCTCGAACAGGGCCATGCCGACCGCCATCACGATGGCGCCTTCGACCTGGTTGCGCGCTGCCAGCGGGTTGACTACCTTGCCGACATCGATGGCACTGACCACCCTGGCCACTCGCAGCCGCGAGATACCCGGGTCCCAGCGCACCTCGACAAAATGCGCACCGAACGAGCGAAACGAGTATTTCTGTTCTTTGCCCTGCTCGCTGTGATACGTGCCTTCGGCGCGGGCCAGACGTTGCTGAGCCAGTACGTCGGCAAAGCTGACCTGCCGCTCGCCCTTGACCAACCGACCGTCACGGACCTGCAGGGTGTCGGGCTTTTCACCGGCAAAAAAACCGCTCTCGGCAGTGGCGTAGCTGCGCAGTTTATCAAGCGCCTCGCGGGTTGCACCGGCCAGCGCCGGCATGATGCTGGCGGTGACCCAACTGCCGCCAGACACCGGGCCTGGACTGAACGACGAATTGCCCAATTGCACCTCAATGCGCTCGACCGGCAGCCCGGTGAGTTCGCTGACCGTCTGGGCGACGATGGTGTAGGTGCCAGTGCCGATGTCCTGCACCCCGCATTGCACCAGCGCGGTACCGTTGGCGCGCAGGCTGACCCGGGCTTCGGTCGGGACCTGAAACGCCTCCCAGTTGCAGGCGCCCATGCCGTAGCCAATGATCTCGTCGCCATCACGCATCGAGCCGACCTGAGCATTGCGCTGCTTCCAGCCGAAACGCTCGGCGGCCTTGTCGATGGCTTCGGGCAGGTGATTACTTGACCACGGCAAATCAGTGCTCTCATCCTTGCTGGCCAGGTTGAGCTGGCGAAATGCCAATGGGTCAAGGCCGGCAGCCAGGGCCATTTCATCGATAGCCGACTCCAGGGCGAACAATCCTGGCGCGGCGCCGGGCGCGCGCATGGACGTCGGGGTGCCGCGATTGACCGCACTGGTGTGGTGAGTGACCAGCACGTTGGCGCAGCTGTACAGGCTCTTGGTCACGCTGCCGCAGGTTTCGATGTAGGTGTCCAGGGTCGAGGTGCTATTGAACGACTCGTGACGCAGCGATACCAGCCGGCCCTTGTCGTCAGTCGCCAGGCGCAGGCGCTGGCGGGTCTCGGGACGATGGCCCACGGTGCTGAACATCTGCGCACGGGGCAGCATCAGTTGCACCGGGCGGCCGGTCAGCCTGGCCGCTGCACAGGCAGCAATGGAGTGCGGCCAGGGCCA
This sequence comes from Pseudomonas sp. 21LCFQ010, assembly GCF_024129905.1. Taxonomy (NCBI): domain Bacteria; kingdom Pseudomonadati; phylum Pseudomonadota; class Gammaproteobacteria; order Pseudomonadales; family Pseudomonadaceae; genus Pseudomonas; species Pseudomonas sp. 21LCFQ010. The sequence continues at coordinate 28,114 of NZ_JAMYDZ010000014.1, forward strand.
GAGCTTGCCGCCAAACCCGGAGCCAATGAACGGCGCCCGGACTTCGACCTGTTCCGGCGCCAGATCAAACACATTGGCCAGCAGGTTGCGATGGTTCACGACCCCCTGAGTGCTCTCTTCCACGTACAGCCGACCGTCCTGCCAGTGGGCGGTGGTGGCGTGCATTTCCATCGGGTTGTGGGTTTCCACCGGCGTGGTATAGGTCGCGTCGATGCGCTGCGCGGCCGACTGATAGGCCGGCTCTGGCGTACCCCGCTCGTGACTGCCGCTGGCGGGTTTGAAGCCGTTGATGCGCAGCCCCTCTTCCAGGCTCCGCACCGGGTCCTGGGCCGCGTAGCGAACCGTGACGCGCTGGGCCGCTGCCCGCGCCTGCGCGAACGTCTGCGCGACCACCAGCGCGACGAATTGGCCGGGGTAGTAAACCTGGTCATCTTCGAACGGCAGCCGGTGTTCGTCGGTCTTGCTGGCCTGCAGCAACTTGTCAAAGCTCATGGCCTCATCAGGTGTACGGTGCATGTCCGGGCGATGGCCGTGATGCAGGATATCCACCACACCCGGCATGGCGCGGGCGCTGGCATCATCGATTGCCAGAATCTTGCCACTGGCGATGGTGCTGAATACCCCGTAGGCGTAAAGCAGGCCTTGCTGCGGATAATCGGCCGCATAGCGCGCCTCACCGCTGACCTTGAGGCGGCCATCAACACGCTTGTGGGCCTTGCCAATCACGTTCTGGTTCATGCCAGCTCCTGGGCCGTGAGATCACGGAGGTTACGGGTGATGACCTGTTGGCCGAGAGGAATCTTGAACGCGTTGTGGGAATAGCCACGGGCGTCCTTCATCGCCAACTGCGCGACCTGGCCATACAGCGCCAGCGATACCGGCTGGCCAATCAGTGCCCGCTCGGCTTCGCTGGCGCGCCATGGCTTGCTGGCCACGCCGCCCAGGGCAATGCGCGCGTCGGTGATGCGCTCGCCATCGAGCACCAGCACCACAGCGCTGGAGGCCAGAGCGAACTGGTAAGAGGTTCGATCACGCAGCTTCAGGTAGGCCGAACGACTACCCGGCAACGGCGCATCAAGGGTCAGGTGAGTGATCAACTCGTGAGCTTGCAGAGCATGCTCCTTCCATGGCGTGCTGCCTGGCAGCAGATGAAAGTCGGCAAACGCAATGTCGCGGCTGCCTTGCGCGCTTTGCACCGTCACCTGAGCACCCAGTGCGGCGATGGCTACGCACATGTCCGAGGGGTGCGCGGCAATACACTGGTCACTGGTGCCCAGTACCGCGTGAACACTGCGGTTCAGGCCGTCAACGGCTGCGCAACCGGAGCCCGGCTCACGCTTGTTGCACGGTGACAGGCCGTCACGAAAGTAATTGCAACGCACCCGCTGCATCAGGTTGCCGGCGGTGGTCGCCTTGTTGCGCAGCGCAGTACTGGCGCCCTGCAGAATCGCCTGGGCCAGTACCGGATAGCGCTCGCGGACCAAGGGGTGATTGGCCAGCTCGGTATTGCTGACCAGCGCGCCGACCCGCAGACGGCCGTCGGACAGCGGCTCGACCTTGCGCAGGTCAAGCCGATTGATGTCCACCAGATGCTCGGCCTGCATCACATCAAGCTTGACCAGATCCAGCAAGGTGGTGCCGCCAGCCAGGTAGAACCGCTGACCGTCGCCGCTGGCCTGGCCGACCGCCTGGGCCGGCGATGAAGCACGCAGATAGTCGAAGGTACGCATCAGGCCGGCCTCCCCATCTTGCCCCGCGCCGACTGCACGGCCGCAAGGATGTTCTTGTAGGCCCCGCAGCGGCAGATATTGCCGCTCATGGCCTCACGCACGCTGGCGTCATCGCTGCCGATATTCGGGTCATTGAGGATGGCGACGGCGCTCATGATCTGCCCCGAGGTGCAGTAACCGCATTGATAGGCGTCGTGCTCCCAGAATGCTTGCTGCACCGGGTGCAGTTTGCCGTCCTGAGCCAGGCCTTCGATGGTGGTGATTTCATCACCGTCATGCTGCACGGCAATGGACAGGCACGAGTTGATCGCCACGCCATTGACCAGCAAGGTGCAGGCCCCGCACTGACCGTGATCACAGCCTTTCTTGGTGCCGGTCAGTTGCAGGCGGTCACGCAGCACATCGAGCAGGATCGCGTTGGCCGGCACGTTGAGCCGGTGGCTCTGGCCGTTGACCTTGAGTTCGATGCTTTGCTCACCGGCGGCCGGCCCGGCGGCAGGTGGCTGGCTGACGACCGGTGCTGATTGAGCCATACCGTCAGGAACCCAGGTTGCAACGGTGGCGGCGGCGATGCCGGAAGCGCCAGCCTTGAGAAAATTGCGCCGTGAGGCATGTAATGCGGGGCTGTCCTGCCCGGCCACGGCCGTGCCTGGCGTGTTGGATTTTTTCATCAGGTTCACCATTGAGTGGTGCGCTCACGAAGGCGCTAGCAGTCAGGTCGGGCGGTGGTTCATTGCCACACGCCTCGGTTCCGACCGGTCCAATCAGGTGACCCTGCCCGGATGAATAGATTCAGCTTGATGATGCGTTGAGCGGATCAGTTGCACGCCGCGCCCCCGCCTTGCCCCTGATTACCGGGCAGCACAGGCGGTGGGATAAACCTTACACCCCCCAACGCCAGGGGTGGTATTAAGCGATTGATCTGTCGTCTTGCTGTGGCTGTGGCTGGCGCCTGAGCTCAGTCGCCGCTGCGCTTGCAGGTCACGATCACGATGCCGCCGAGAATCGCCATTACCCCCCCAATCAGCGGCAGGGTCAGTTGCTCGCCCATGAACAGCACCGACATCAATAGCCCCACCACCGGCACGCCGAGCATCGCGGTCGACATGCTGGTGCTCGACAGCCACATGCTCGCCGCATTGACCGCGCAGAAGCAGAACGCGGTCGCCAATGGCCCCATGAACAACAGGATCTGCCACAGCGCCATGGAGCCATCACCGGTGAACGGCCCTTCCACCACGTGCGCCAGCACCAGCAACGGTACGGTGGCGGTGAGCATCTGCCAGGGCGCCAGTTGATAGGCGCTGGTGCCTGTGGACGCATGACGCAGATGCAATATGCAAAGCGCCCAACAGATCGATGCCGCGATCAGCATCAGGTTGGCTTTGAGCAGGGTGGTATTACCCCAGTCGAGGGTCAGCGGGTTGAACAGCACAGCCACGCCAATGCCGCCGAACAGCGTGCCGATCAATTGCCGACGCGACAGCCGCTCGCCGAGGAAGGTCACCGCAATCGGCGTCACCCACAGCGGGGTGGTGTAGGCCAGCACCGCCGAGCGGCCGGCCGGCACTTCGGTCATGGCCATGGCACCAAGCACGGTAAAGGTCAGCATCTGCAGCAGGCCGACACTGAGAATCAGTGGCAGGTCGCGACGGCCCGGCACGCGCAGGCTACCCGTGGCCAGTTGCAGGGCAAACAGGCAGGCGGCACCGGCGGCGAAGCGCACGGCGGAGAACCACACCGGGGTGATGTGCTGCAAACCGGCCTTCATCACTGGCCAGTTGGCGCCCCAGATCAGGATCGCCAGTACCAGTAACAACACGCCCTTGGCCTGGGGCGAAGCCAACAGACCATGGCTTGCGGGCAAGTGGGTGGCGGGTTTGCTGGTATTGATCATGATGGCTCCGGCGGCAGTGGCTGTGCAGGAGAAATCTTAATAAAGGTGCAAGAGAGATTCTTTGCGCTTTTATCTACCCAGCAAGCCGTTTGCAGAACTAAACTCTGCTAATCAATCCTTTTAAAGAGGTTTATTCTCTTGAAGAAGCTCGACCGTACCGATATCAGCATTCTCGACAGCCTGCAGCGCGACGCCAGCATCACCAATGCGGACCTGGGCCGCGCAGTCAATCTGTCGCCGACGCCCTGCTTCAATCGGGTCAGAGCCATGCAGGAGGCCGGGCTGATCAAGGGTCAGGTCACCCTGCTCGACCCCAAGGTGCTGGGCCTGGACCTGAACGTATTCATTCATGTGAGCCTGGAGAAGCAGGACGAAGGCGCGTTGCAGCGCTTCGAGGCGGCGGTGGCCGGGCGACCTGAAGTGATGGAGTGCTATCTGATGACCGGTGACGCCGATTATCTGCTGCGCATTCTGGTGCCCAATATCCATGAGCTGGAGCGCTTCATTCTTGAGCACCTGACCAAAGTGCCGGGGGTGGCCAATATTCGCTCCAGTTTTGCCCTCAAGCAGGTGTTGTACAAGACCGCCCTGCCCTTGCCGCCAGATGGGCTGGCGTTGGCGGCCAATCGCGTCAGATAAAGCCCAGGGTCAGCCACACCACCACCAGATAGCGCAAGCCCTTGGCCAGGCTGACGATCAAGCTAAAACGCCACAGCGGCTCGCCCATGACCCCGGCGACCACGGTCAGGGCGTCGCCGATCACCGGCACCCAACTGAGCAGCAGCGACCAGTAACCGTAGCGCTGGTAATGACCACGAGCCTGTTGCAGGCGTTTTTCGCTGACCGGGAACCAGCGTTTGTGGCGCAACCGTTCGACCGAGCGGCCGATCAGCCAATTGCTGATCGAACCCAGCACATTGCCGGTGGTGGCGGCCAGCAATAGCAACCAGGTCAGGTAGTGGCCGGAGATCAGCATCGCGACCAGCACGGCTTCGGACTGCATGGGCAACAGCGTGGCGGCGCCGAAGGCGGCGAAGAACAGCCCGAGGTAGCTGGAGAGTTCGAACATGAAGGAAGGGTCGAAGCGATAAAGGCACGCATAGTAGCGTGAGATTTATCGCCGGTTGCATAAAGGTGTTGCTGAATAATGCCATTAGTCATTTTGACCAAAAGAGTCATCCTGACTACAAAAATACAAGAGTCGAAATGACACAAGAGCGCTTAAACCCTTGAATTAAAAGGCCTGAAGGCCTGGCACGGAAGTTGACTCTGCTATGGCAACCGTTAACCGCCAGGGAGTCATTCCATGTTCACCGACCCGCAACGCGCGATCATCAAGGCCACTGTTCCTCTTCTGGAGTCCGGTGGCGAAGCGCTGACCACTCACTTCTACAACATGATGCTCAGTGAATACCCCGAGGTGCGTCCGCTGTTCAACCAGGCCAACCAGGCCAGCGGTGCTCAGCCACGGGCGCTGGCTAACGCGGTGCTGATGTACGCCCGGCATATCGACCGTCTCGAAGCCCTTGGCCCGTTAGTGGGCCAGATCGTCAACAAGCACGTGGCCTTGCAGATTCTGCCGGAGCACTACCCGATTGTCGGCACTTGCCTGTTGCGCGCCATTCGTGAAGTGCTGGGTGAAGACATTGCGACCGACGAGGTGATCGATGCCTGGGGCGCCGCTTACGGTCAACTGGCCGATATCCTGATCGGCGCCGAAGAAGCCGCTTACCAGCACAACGAACAGGCCCGGGGCGGCTGGCGTGGGGCGCGTCCTTTCAAGCTGGTGGGCAAGGAAAAAGAGAGCGCGCAGATCACCTCGTTCTACTTCGAACCGCTGGACGGTGGTGCGGTGCTGGACTTCACCCCTGGCCAGTACCTTGGTCTGAAGCTGAACATTGATGGCCAGGAACTGCGCCGTAATTACTCGCTGTCGGCACTGGCCAACGGCCGTGGCTACCGGATCAGCGTCAAGCGCGATGAGCAGGGTATCGCTTCGAGGTATTTACACGATCACTTGCAGGTCGGTGACCGGGTCGAGCTGTTCCCGCCAGCCGGGCATTTCACCCTGCAAGACTCGTCGCGTCCGCTGGTATTGATCAGCGCCGGTGTCGGCATCACCCCGACCCTGCCGATGCTGGAAAGCGCGCTGGCCAGCGGCCGGCCGATCACCTTCATTCACAGTGCCCGCAATGCCAGCCTGCAGGCGTTCCGCCCATGGCTGCAAGAGCAGCAGCGCAAGCACCCACAGCTGAGCCTGTACGTCTGCTACAGCCAGCCTGAGGCCGGTGACCGTTTTGATGCCCAAGGGCGTCTTTGCCAGGAAGTGCTGGCCAGCTGGCTGCCTGCCGATCGCAATGTGGATGCCTACTTCCTGGGGCCGGTCGGTTTTATGAGCAGCGTGCGCCGCGATCTCAAAGCACTGGGCGTGCCTGAGGCGCAGAGCCATCACGAGTTCTTCGGCCCTACCGGGCAACTGCCTGACTGACCGATTGAGCTGAGCGGCGACAGCCCGCAAAAACAGCTGACCCGGCCTGAGTGCCGGGTCAGCCTTTTGTGTTCAGCCACCCAATAGTCTTCTCAACCTGCCTGGCCTGGCGCTCAGTGCCTGGTGCAACTCTTGGGCACTGATGGTTCTGCACGCCGGCACCAGCGCCAGCGCCTGGCGCAGCGCAGGCCAGCAATGGCTGGGCAGGCGGGCCGGTTTGCTTAGCGAGCGATCCAGCCGCGCCGCCTGGGCCTGGTCGCCGGGCAGGCGCTGGTAAGGGTGCCTGCCGCAGGCCAGTTCGAAGATCAGACAAGCGCAGGCATAGAGATCGGTGGCTTCAGACAACCCACCACCGGCGCAGAGTTCAGGAGCGGCGTAGGCCGGGGTCCAGGCGTTGTAGCGCTCGCGACTCAACTGCGGTACGCCGGGCAGAATGCCGGGCTGGCTCTGACCGAGACCGAAATCGAACAGCTTCAGCCCCTGCTCGCTGAGCATCACGTTGCCCGGTTTCAGGTCGCCATGCACGACCCCCCTTGCATGACTGTGCTCAAGAGCCTCAAGCAGCGCACTCGCCACCTCCAGCAACTCGCTAAACGGCAAGCCGGTCAGTTCGTCACAGAGCCAATGATCCAGAGTCAGGCCACGCAACAGCTCCAGGGTCATGAATGCACAGCCTTGCGGGATATCAACTTCAAAACTGTGGCAGCGCACCACGTTGGGGTGATGCAGATGCCGGGTCAGCGCAAATTCGGCAAACAACAATGACCCGGCATCCGGCACGTGCTGGAACGACTCACCCAGCAGTTTGACAGCGATATCGGCAGCCGGATCACCGTACTGCTCGTGCAACAGGTCGCGGGCCTGCCACACCACCCCCATGCCGCCAACGCCCAGCAAGCGGTCGAGACGATAGCGCCCGGCCAACACCCGTGGCGGCTTCATCGGTCAACCACCACAGCGGTCAGATTGTCCGGTGCCGGCCCCTGCAGAACCTGCGCGAACAACCCGTGCAACGCAGCCTGCGGGGTCGCCAGACCGAGCGCCTGGCCCAGCAGCGCTTGATCCAGCATGCGGTACAGACCGTCACTGCATAACAGATAGCGGTCACCGGGCTGAGCGTGCCAGCGCAGCACCTCCAGTTGCAGATGCTCGCGCCCGCCGAGTGCGCGGGTCAATGCGGCCCGGCCTCGCTCTGCGGCATGATCGCGGGTCAGTTGGTAAAGCTGCTGACCACGCCACAGGTAGCAGCGGCTGTCGCCAACCCAGACACAAGCGCCCTGCTGCCCCTGCAACAACAGCGTCACCAGGGTGCTGCCCATGACCCGCGGCGCTTGCCCCTGGCTTTGGGTGAGCTGCAACGCCAGATGGCGGTTGAGCCCATGCAGGCGGCAGCGCAGCAGCTCCAGGCGCTGCTCCAGCTCGCCGGGCCAGCACAGGCCTGCCAGCGTATCGACGATCAAACGGCTGGCAAGCTCGCCAGCCTGATGCCCGCCCATCCCGTCGGCCACCGCCCACACGGCCTGCTCCGGACAGTCGAAAAAGGCATCCTGATTACACACGCGCACCTTGCCCGAGTGGCTGCCCGCCGCGCTGCGATACATCACAGTTGCGCCGGCAGACGGAAACCACGCAGCACACTCAGGTCCAATGGGTTGGGCATGCGTTGGCTGGTCAGCAGATAATTGGCGCGCAGGCCGCCGACATCGGCCTTGAACAGCAAGACATCCCGGCCACTGAGCGGCTCACTGGGCATCAGGTCGAGCAGCCGAAACAGCGACCAGGGGCCGAGGTTTTTCTCGATACCTACAGTGCGCCCGGCCATCCGCTCGACCAGCAGGCTCGCACTGCCCTGCCCGGCCTCGTCGGGCCAGCTAAAGGTCATGGGCACGATGGGCCCGTGACGGTACTCATGACGCCGCTCGCCAAAGCGGAATTCAGCGCGGCTGGCGCCGCTGTCAAGGCTGTAGGGTTCCAGCCGAAAACGCACTTGCGGCTGGCTCGGGTCTTCAGCGAAAAAACCCTGTCGGATGCGCTGGCCACGGGCAATCTGTTCCAGCACGGCGCGAGACATCGGTAGGCTATGGCCGTCGATGCTGCGCAGCCGGTAATTATCGGCAGAACCGCTGACAAACGCCTTCAGATGCTGCTCGAAAAAGCGTTCCAGGACCCCCTGAGCCTTGAAGAACTCACGAAAGTCATTGAGCGCCACATCGCTGCTGCTGTGGGCGTGAAACGGATAACGCTGGTCAATGGCACGGCTGTAAAAAGCGTACAGCTCACTCTGATAGCGCTGATCGAGATGCCGGTAGGCATCGGCCAGGATCAGGCGCCAGGCATCATCAGCCAGCAGGTTGAACCAGCCGCCCACCGGCCTTGGCAGGCGCGCTGCGGTGTTGCGCAACTGGCTCAGGGCATCGCGCTGCCCGGCCATCCGCGCCCGGGCCATTTCGTAGGCGAATGGCTCGGGTTGACTGGCACGGGCCAGGCTCGCCAGTTGCTGCTGGACCGCATCCAGTCCTTGCAGGACCGCCACCAGTTCAGCGGTGGGTGCGTCATTGTCATCCAGGAGCCGATGCAGCGGTTCGAAGCGCAACTGCATGGCTTTGCGAGCATTCTCCGGCAGCACCAGGGCCTTGCTCGCGGCCCCCGCAGCGGCCTGCAACGCAGCCCCCGCGACTGGCGCCGGCAGCGCTTGTTCAGGATCCGGCAGAGCCAACGGGAAACGCGTGTTGTCGCGGATCTGGGCCAACAACTGCACCACCGGCGAGTTGGCCGACAACAGACCGCTGACCAGATCGGCGCCCTCCCCGGCCTCGCTGAACGGCAGCAGGCCCAGGCGGCCCACGGCATCACTCCAGTGGCTGGCGTAGTCACGAAAATACAGTTGCTCCAGTTCGACCAGCAGGCGACGCATGTCCGTCCCGCTCAGCTCACTGCCCTCGCCCAGCACCCAGTTATCGCGCAACAGCTCGCTGATCTGCGCGGCACTTTGTACCGAAAAGAACTGCCGATAGCCTTGCCGGGTGAAGAATCCGGGAATCGCCTGCTCGGCACCGACGAACAATTCACGCTGCGGCCCCAGATGCTGGCCGAGGCGGTAATCCGGCAGGCTGCCCGCGCGTTCCCGCAAGACCTTATAGGCCAGGCTGGCTTGCGACTCGTTGCGCAATGCCTGACGGGCCTGGGCCACCAGCGGCTCATCCAGCGGCTGGCTGAAGGACAATTTCAACAGCTTGGCAACGTGCTGCCCCAGCCCTTGCTGCACCGCTGCATGACCTGGATACAACCGCGCCCACTCGCTGCCCAACTGTTCTTCCAGCCAGGCTGGATCACGGCGCGTCGGCAAGTGCAGCATCAGGTAGGCACGCAGATTATCCAGCAACGCCTCACGGTCGTGCAGGCTGGAGCGTACGCGGGCTTCGAGCAGGCGGGTCAGCCGCGGCAGCAAATGGCTGCGCAATTCGTCCTCGTAGCGCGCCTGCAACAACGGATTGCTGGCCCAGCCCTGATACAAACCGTTGCGCTCGTGCCAACTCATGGCCAGACCATCAGGAAACACCTGGGTCGCCTGCCAACTGATATCAAGGGTTTTCAGCGCGGTCATGGCGTCGGCGGCCGGGTCCAGCGCCTGCCGCTGCTGTTGCCAGTCGCCGGCCAGTCGCCGCAGAGTTTCCAGACGCTGATGATTGGCAGAAAACCCGCTGGTCCATAGCGCGCCGCCGACCATCAAGGTGGCCAGCCCGCCCCCCAACAACAGCCGCTGCCCCCAATGGATACGCTGCCGTTCACTTGGTGCAAGGCTTTGCTGATGCGCCTCACGCAGGATCACCCGGGCGAACAGTTCATGGACGAAACGACCTTGCGCACCACCTGCCCCGCCGAGAGGCTGCGCCTGCGACTCAGGCTCCGCCGCGCTGGCGCAAGTCAGGTAAACGCCGCTCAGCCGATGACCACTGACATAGCGGCCGGAGAAAAACAGCTGATCGATGAGCATCTCCAGTTGCTCGCCAAGAGCAGCCATGCCTGGCGGGAAGTCGAGCATACGACTGCGCAGTTGCTTGTCGCGCTGCTGGTGCAGCCGGCCAATGAGCTGGCTGTCGAGATGGCGCAGCAACGCGTCGATCTGCTGATGTACCGCCTGCCGGTCGGTCGCGGGTTGTTCAGCGCTGAAGCTGACCCCCAGCGCCTGACTGTTTTGCTCGCGGCTCAGTGAATCGAAGAACGCGTTGAAACCCGGCAGTTGATCCGCTTTGCTCAGCACCAGATACACCGGCACCTGCACTTGCAGGTGCCGACGTACCTCCTGCAAGCGCTGACGAATCTGGCTGATCAGTTCCAGTAGCGCTGGCGTCTTGCCCAGCTCAGGATTGCGCGCCTCCAGTAGCATCGGCACCGCAACGGTGATTAGCACGCCGTCGAGCGGTCGCGCCCGGCGACGTTTGCGCAGCAGTTCCAGCAGCGTGCGCCAGCCACCGCCATCCACGCTGGCATCGGCCTGGGCCAGGTAGCGCCCAGGCGTGTCGATCAGCACCGCCTGGTCAGTGAAATACCACTGGCACTGCTCACCATCGTGGTCCTGGCTGAGCGTCAGAGGTTCGTCTCGGTCGAGGGCGAACTCCAATCCTGAGCACGCCAGCAGACGGCTCTTGCCACTGCCCTGCGGACCGATCAGCAGATACCAGGGCAATGGCTGCCGATCCTCGCTGAACAGGCTGGCGTGCCTGAGGCTGCGCAGCGCTTCGGCAAAGCGTTTGTGCAGGCTGCGGCGCTCATTGTCGAGGCGCTGCTGGTCGGCCTGCTGTGCTGCCCATTGCGGGTCAATGACCGATGGCCGGCCGCGCCACCAACGACTCAACAGCATGACCGCTCCCCAGAGCAGCAAAAGTGCGCAGACGGCCAGCAATCGGGCAAGCGCGCTGGCCAATACCCGCACATCATTGATCGCCAGTGTCGGGCCGCCCCACCACACCAGTGCGCCGCACGCCACTACCAGCGCCAGGCTCCACACCCAGGTCTGGCACATAGCCCCCGGAACTTTCTTCAGGAAATCTCTCATCATGCTCTCACGGCAGGTTCTGGATCAGGCTCGGGACGGCGACTTGCCAAGGCTGCAGCACGCTCTGACGCTGCTCATCGAGCACCCAGGCAAATCCGCCATACAGCATCGCCAGGCCAGCGAGGGTAAACAGCAAAACCATCCACCACGGCACAATCCGCAAGGTGGCCTGGTGACTGTCCGGCACCCCAGGCCAGGCCGGGGTCAACCCGCCGGACGCCTCGCCGCGTAACTGGCGGATCTGCCGGTACAACGCATCGCGAACCTCCTCCAGTTCCACATGGCCGGCGTTACGCACCCGATAGCGGCCCTCGAAGCCCAGCGCCAGGCACAGGTACATCAGTTCCAGCAACGGCAGATGCCGAACCGGGTTGCGGCTCAGTTGCTCAAGCAGGCGAAAGAACTTGTCGCCACCGAAGGTTTCGTTATGAAAGTGGCTGAGCAGACTGTTCTGTGCCCAGTCGCTCTGGCGCCCCCACTCGGTGGTCACCACCTGTTCATCGAGCACCGTGCACAACACGTAGCGAGCAGTGTTCAACTGCTCGCTGTCGATACCGTCGCGCAACGCCTGCCACTCAAACTGACGCACCTGTTCACGCAAACGGTTGTTGAGCTGGCTGATATCGGGAGGTGGCAGATCAAGCCTGATGCGCACGATGCTCGACAGCAGTGCCGAAGCCGCCGCCACCAGAGCGTTCAGGCCCAGACTGAAGCCGGCCGCTGGCCGCGCCTCAGCGCTGTAGACCATGCGTTCCTGAAGCTGGGCAAAGCGCGGGGCGTCACTGGCGGTGGTCAGCGGTGCCTGGGTCGGCCCCTGGCCCTGATGGTCGAGCAACACCGTCATTTCATCGTCTGGCTGCGGATTATGTTGATTCATGAGGTTCAGTTCCTGATGGCCCAGAAGGTCAGTTCCAATCCGGCAAACTCGCCGGCGACATGAAAGGCAAAGCCTCCGGAGCGCCCCAGCAGTTCCAGTGCCTCGCGGTCAGGCTCCAGGACGAAGTAGGTCTTGTTGGCATGGAAAGGAATCTGCCGGGGTGCTACCGGCAGCGGTTTGAGACGGATGCCCGGCAGATGCAGGTTGACCAGTTGGCGGATGTGCTCCACTGCACCGGCCTTCAGGTGTGCCGGCAAGCGCTGACGCAGCTCTTCGCTGTCGCACAGTGCACTGGCAGCGAGCACGAAGCTCGACGACGCCAGCAGGCTGTGGTCATGAAGGATCGCCACCTGCACGCCGTACTGGCGCTGTTGCAACGGTAGCTCGATGGCGTGCTGCTCAAGCACCATCGACAGCACCTGGCGGATCGCCTCCAGTAGCGGCCGCAGGCTGGCCCCTTGATCGTTGTGCCGATAATGGCTGTCAAGCACGGGGCGTTTGCTGTCGCTGGCAAAAGTTGCCAGTTCTCCCAGCAACCCCAATAGCAGGCGGTACAAGGCTTCGGGCGCGACCCGCGGTTGTGCCAGGCAGTGCCGCAGCAGCAGTTCGTTACGATTGATCAGTTGCAGCATCAGCAAGTCACCAACCTGGGCGCTGCCCTGCGTGCCGCTGCCGCGAATCCGCTCGGCAATGGTATCGCCTCGATGGGCCAACAGGCTGATGACTTCCTTGAGGCATGACAGCATCCATGGCGAAGCCTGCAGATGCACAAAACTGGGGATGAAGTCAGCCGCCAGAGTGATCGCGCCAGTGGCCGCTGCTTCGCGGATCTGGCAGATTTTCAAGCGCACCCAGGCCTGTTCGCCGGACGGCTCGCCCAGCAACAGCCGCAGGTCGGGCCGCGCACAGTGAATGGCGGTGCTGCCCTGCTCCCCGGCGTTGGAGTCACTGACCTGGGTCTGGTAGACCGTGTAGCGCGCCAGCACGTCGGACTGCTCGGGGTGCCGGGCTTCGATGTGGTTGCCGGTCACCAGTGGCAAGCCCAGATAAACTGCGGTATCGACAGTATTGGCCGGCACGTCGAGCGCCAGCGGCTCGGGCGTGTTGCCCAGTTCGAACAGGCTGCCGTCGGGCAGCACACCGCTGGCCTCGCTGACCACCAGCTTGCCCATATTGAGAAATTGCAGGTCGATCACCAGACTGAAAAAACCCCAGTTGTAGGCCCCCAGCAGGCAGGTGCGGGTCTTGAGCTGATGGTCGTGGTAACGATCGTTGTGTTGCAGGTGCTGGGGGCGCAGCAGCATCCCTTCCTGCCAGATGACTTTATGCGCGTTCATCACCACTCTCCGTCTGGCGCAGTCGGCCCGCGACGCTGTTCGATACCATTGTGATCAAGCAGCAGTACCGCCTGGTTGCGCTGACCGGGGCCGAGGGTCAGCACCTGGCGCCAGCGAGTCTCGTTAAGCTCACGGTAGGCCGCCAGCACGCCGAGGTGCCGGCCGCTTTCCACCAGCAACTTGAGCCGCCGGGTTTCCCCAGGACGCAGTTCAAGCTCTTCACTGACCAGCAGATCAGCCGCCAGGGTGTCGCGAGGTCGTTCATACAGACTGAAAAAATCCGCCGTCTCGAAGGCCACCGGGTGGCGCAGTTCGAACAGGCGCAACACAACCGGTGAGGGACGGTCATGCTGGTCCGGGTTAAGCCGGTCACTGGCCGCCAGGGTCAGGTCCAGACGGGTCGGTTCAGGGGCGGACGACAAAAGGCTGCAACCGCTCAATGACAGCAGTGCAATCAAGGTCAGCCAGCGCTGTGGCGGGCATTTGAAAAATGGCATCGACATCACTTCCGCAGGTCGGTATGAAGGGGCCTGATCAGGCGCAGTTGTTCGCCATAGGCACGGGTCAGGTCCTGGACCAGCAGGTTCTGGCGCAATAAAGCAGCGCCATCGAGTGCCAGTTGTTCGCACGCGGCCTGGTCAATACCGTCCAGGCAAACCCCAAGCGCTGTTGCGTAGGCCTGCCAGAAGGCTGCGGTCGGTGGTTGGCGCGCGATCGAGTCAGCCAGCAGTCGGGGCACTTGCAGTTGCTCCCTGTCGATGCCGGCAGGCGGCAACTGTTGTTGCTCGGTGTGCTGGTCATCCAGGTCGCTCAGGAGCCGGCCCAGTGGCAGCCGATGAGCCAGGGACTCACTGAGTAGAAAGGCGTCGTCCGGAATCAGGCTGCCTGCCGGTATCGGTCGCCCGACCCGTGTTTCGCTGTCATCTGCTACCGGCAGCAGGCGCGCATGCAGTGTCAGCGAGCCAAGGCGATAGCAGGCGTCCGCCGCGACCGGTTGCGCCACGCCTCTGGGCAGCCGGCTGCCGGTGCGCAAATCGAAGGAGCCGTTGCGGCTGACATCGGTCAGCCAGAACCGGCCGTCCTGCCAACTGATGCGCGCATGCCGGCTGGATACGTGGCGCAGCGTGTCCACCAGTACCCAGTCAGCCTCCGGACTTCGGCCAATCAGGCCACCAGCCTGGCCGAAACACATGTGCGGGGTGCTCACCTGCTGGCGCTGAGCGGGGTCGAGTATTTCCAGAATCAATTGCATTTCTACACTCACACTCCAGGCCCACGTTCGGCCGCCCGAGGGTCACCCAACGGGCGGTAATCACTGTCATCATTGGCCTGAAACAGGCCACAAGCGCTAAGACCAAGCATCACCAGAACCAGCAACAAGGCATGCCGAAGGCGCAGGAACATAGGTTTCTCCATTTATGAATCGAGGTTCAGCTCAGCAATCAGCGGGAAGTTCGCAGCGGATGTTGAGTCGTTGCAGGCGGTACAGCAGCGTGCGCCGGGCCATGCCAAGCTCGCGGGCCGTCTGGGTGCGATTGCCACCGTTGTTGTGCAGGCTTTCGATCACCAGGGCACGCTCGACCCGCTCCAGACGCTGGCGAAGATCGCCGCTGCCTGACGCCGGCAAGACGCCGGGCGGGCCGATGAAATGCTCAAGGCGCAACTGGCGACCCTCACTGAGCAGTACAGCGCGCTCGACCAGGCCTTTGAGCTCGCGGACATTGCCGGGAAAGCCGTAACCATTGAGGTAATCCAGGGCCGCTTCTGACCAGCGCACCGTGCCCTGGCGCTTGGCAACCGCCAGCGCGGCAAAATGGCGAGCCAGGGTCGCCACATCACCCTGGCGATGACGCAGGGCCGGCAACTCGATAGGAAATTGTGCAAGCCGGTAATACAGGTCCTCACGAAAGGCTCCGGCCTTGACCAGCGCCCGCAGGTCGCGATGGGTCGCAGCGATCACCCGCACGTCGATCCGGTGCGGCTGGTTACAACCCAGCGGGCGAATCTCGCCTTCCTGCAAGACCCTGAGCAGCTTGGCCTGCAAGCTCAATGGCATGTCACCAATCTCATCGAGCAACAGCGTACCGCCGCACGCGGTATCGAACAGGCCGGGGCGGTCGCGCAACGCACCGGTAAACGCGCCTTTGCGATAGCCGAACAACTCGCTTTCCAGCAGACCTTCCGGGCAGGCCGCACAGTTCTGCACCACGAACGCACCGGCCCGACGCTCTCCGTAATGATGGATCGCCCGCGCCACGACTTCCTTGCCGGTGCCAGTCTCGCCATTGAGTAATACGGTGCAGTCGCTACGCAGAACCTTGCCGATCATCTGCCGGGTCTGGCTGATCGCCAGGCTATCGCCGATCAGGCCATAGCCGTCAGCCGGCGCCGCTGGCGAGTGAGTCGGCCCCGCCACGCCAGACGGCTCAAGCGCTGCGTGGTCGGCCTTGCGTGCAAGCATCAGCGTGCCCAACTGCGCCAGCACCCCGGCCGCGCCATGCAGTGGTCGCTGGCGGCTACTGGCGCACAGCATCAGCCCTTTGACCTGCCCGGCAACATCGGCCAGCGGCACACACAACAAGGTCTGCCAGCGGCACTCCGGCAGGAAGCTGATGTCATGCAACACCGCAATGATCGGGTTCAGGTACAGCGGCTCACCCTGACGCAAAGTGAAATGCAACAGCGGACAGTCGCGGTAGTCCAGCGCCGGCTGCGCGCTGCGGTGCACCACAGCGTCGTCAGCCACAGACGCGGCAACGTGATGTTCTGCATCCAGATGCAGCCTCACACCTGTGCTGTCGAGCAGGTAGACCTGAGCCAGTTCGCAGCCGGTGATGTCACTGAGAATGCTCACAAAGTCGTGCAGTAAAGTTTCATGCCCGGCGCTGGCCAGGGTCACGCACTGGCGCAACAGCTCAGTGGTTTGTTCATCGAAGCTCAGAAGCGGCATTTCAGGAGAACTCCCAAGCCACATGACCATCGCTGGCGAGACCGGCATGGGCCCGCTCAAGGGTTTCGCCACTGGCCATGGCGGCCAGCAGGCGATCGACCAGAACCGGCATCAGTTGCTGGTCGAACAGAGGGTCGATCAGCCGCGCCCCACTGGGATCCTGCTGGCAGCGCTGCGCCAGTTGCACCACCAATTCAGGGCTGTAGCTGAACTCCAGCTGACGCTGGCGCAGGCGTTGCCCCAGCTGTTGCAGTTTCAGGCCGACCAGTTCGCCCAGCACGGCAGCACCCACCGGGTAGTAAGGCACCACACGCATCCGCGCCAGCAACGCCGGCTTGAAATGGCGACTAAGCGCGGGGCGAATCTGCTCGACCAATAACCCTGGCTCGGGACGCGCACCCTCGGCACACAACGCTTCGATCTGCTCGCTGGCAAGGTTGGAGGTCAGCAGGATCAAGGTATTGCGAAAGTCGATCTCGCGGCCCTCGCCATCGTTGGCAATGCCTTTATCGAAGATCTGGTAAAACAGGTTGAGCACATCCGGATCGGCCTTTTCGACTTCGTCGAGCAGCACCACCGAATAGGGCCGCCGGCGTACCGCCTCGGTGAGCATGCCGCCCTCGCCATAACCGATGTAGCCCGGCGGAGCACCGATCAGACGCGCCACGCTGTGCTTTTCCTGAAACTCCGACATGTTCAGAGTGGTCAGAAAACCCTCACCGCCATACAGCAATTGGGCCAGCACTCGCGCCGTCTCGGTCTTGCCCACGCCGCTGGGGCCGACCAACAGAAATACCCCTACCGGCGCATCGGGGCGATTGAGCCCGGCAGCAACCGTACGCACTGCTTGATCAAGCATCTGTACCGCCTGGTCCTGGCCTCTGATCCGCGCCTGCAAGTCTTGGGCAAAGCCTGCGACCCGCGCATTGTGTTCGCGAGCCAGTTGTTCTACCGGCACACCGGTCCAGGCACTGATCACTTGCGCGACCAACCGTGGGCAAACTTCACAACTGGCCAGGCGCTGCTGCGCATGGGCGTCGGCCAGGGCTGCGCGGGTTTGCAGCAGCTCACTCAGTGCCACGCCGTCATCCTGGCCGGCCGCTCGGACCTCACTGAGTTGCTGACGCAGCTCAGGCAAGCGCTCGGCCAACTCGCGCTGCCGATGCCAGTCGGCTTCCAGCGCCGGGAGCTGTTGTTCGGTATGCACCAACCGGTCTTGCAGCCGGGCCATGGCCTGCGCCGCCACGGTGAGTCCGGCGTCCTGATCGCGGCGCAGCGCCTGAAGTTGGCGCAGTTGTTGGGCATGCTCATCACGTAGCCGCTCCAGCTCCGCTGGCGCCGCGACCAGACTGATGCGAGCTCTGGCACAGGCGGTGTCCAGCACATCCACGGCTTTGTCCGGCAGTTGTCGGCCTGCCAGGTAACGTGCTGAAAGTTCGGCAGCGGCCACCAGCGCATCGTCGCGGATGTAAACACCGTGGCTGTGTTCATAGGCAGGCGCCAGCCCACGCAGGATCGTCAACGCCTCAGCCACGCTGGGTTCGTGCACCTGCACAGGCTGAAAGCGTCTGGCCAGGGCCGGGTCTTTCTCGAAGTATTTTTTGTATTCCGACCAGGTGGTGGCCGCAATGGTACGCAGCTCACCGCGGGCCAGGGCCGGTTTGAGCAGGTTGGCGGCATCGCTGCTTCCGGCCTGGTTACCGGCACCGATCAGGGTGTGGGCTTCGTCAATGAATATGATCACCGCTGGAGTGGCTGCGCGGGCCTCCTCGATCACGCCCTGCAAGCGCCGCTCGAACTCGCCCTTGATGCTCGCCCCGGCCTGCAACAGCCCCAGATCCAGCGCCAGCACGCGAACGCCTTGCAGCGCCGGCGGCACTTCACCGGCGCTGATGCGTAGCGCCAGGCCTTCGATCAAGGCGCTTTTACCGACGCCAGCCTCACCGACCACAATCGGATTGTTCTTGCGCCGCCGCAGCAGAATGTCGATCAACTGACTGATTTCGGCATCCCGGCACAGCACCGGGTCAAGTCGGCCCGCCAGTGCCTGACCGGTCAGATCATGGGTAAAGCGCGGTAACAGTGCTTCGCTACTGGCCGCCAGCACGGCGTGCTGGCTGTCGGCTTGCGCGGCCGCCTTGAGTCGTTCGAGATTGAGTGACGCCAACAATGGCTGATAGCCCTGACCGGCGTGCGCCAGCGGGTTGCCCAGCAGCGCCAGTAACAGCGCCGCCTGGTCGATGCAGGCCCGGCCCAGCTCCAGATTGGCCACCAACAGCGCTTGCTGCAGCCATTGCACCAGCTCCGGGGCAAACGTCGGATGGCGCGAGGTGCTCTGGCCTGGGCGCGGTTGCAGCACAGCCTGCAACCGGCCAGCGTCGACACCGGCATCGCGTAAACCGCGCTCGAGCAGGCCCTGTGGGCGCTCAAGCAGACACAACAGCAGGTCGTCGACCAACAACTGACTGGCACCGCGGCTGACACAGCGCTCGGCGCAGGTTTGCAGGTCGGCACGGGTTGGGGCGTCGACTGCCTGAATGAGTTTTTGCAGGTCCAGATTGATCATGCTTCAAGAGGTCCTTTAGTGAATCCGGTTGCCCAGCGTGACCAGACCATCCGCCTGGTCAGCGCCCAGCCAGCTGGTCCAGCCCAGCCGGCAGGGGTTCTGCTCGCCAATGCGCAATTCACGAATCTGCTCGTGGCGCAGTTGCAGGCGGATGTCGTAGTCGAGCGGGTCACGCAGCGTGAAACGCACCAGCGCGCACAGCGGCGCAAAGCCACTGCCGATCGGTAGAAAGTCGTGGAAGCCTTGCCAGTCGAGCTGGCAGACATGAATGCGGAATTTGCCGCCGCCATCGCGTACCCGATGGCCGACAATCAGGTCGTTGCCCAGGCGGCTATTGCCTGTCCCCAAACGGTTGCGTTGCTGCTGGTGCACCGTGACCCGGCGCTCGACACACTGCTCGATGTGCAGAAGCGGATGCTTGAAGTAGTAGCGCAACACCGCCTCGATCAATGCCGCCGAATGGGCGCGCAGGCTGAGCAGCCCCAGATAGGGCAACAGGCGCTTCCAGTTCAGGTGCCGAGACTGGCGAATCGTCTCGCCGCCCAGGCCGATCAGCGCAAACAGCCGCTGCGAAAAGCGGTCATCGGCCCCACTCCTGAAGCTTGCGTGGTATCGGTATTTGGTCCATACCGGCAGCAGCAGCCGCTGCAAACGATGGTGGAAAAGATCGAGAAACAGCCGGGTTCGCTCACCCTCGCAGCCGTCGCGCAGTGCCTGCTCGGCATAGAAGGCCGGTAACGGCGAGGCCGAACCACACAGGCCGAGCAGGTTCAGGCGCAGGCGGGCACGCAACCGGCCATGCTCGGTAAAGAACTCGACCCGCTCCACATCACTGACCGGAAACCCCAGGCTCGGGTTGGCCTGGAACTCCAGCAGCTCGTAAAGCGCATCGTCGTCCAGCTCAGGATGTTGCTCAGCCAGCCGGGTGATGATCTGGCGTACCGCCTGAAACAGCGAATACTCGCGGATTGCGCTGCACAGCCCGCTCAGAGCAGGGGCTGCTGACCCATGCGTGGCGTCCATTGATACACGTCTCCCTGTGTGGTGCTGACTTGCAGCTCGTGAAAGGAATTGAGGCTGGCGTAGAGCGCGAAAAACTCGTTGAGTACCGAGCCGAACAGATACAGGTCGCCATCTGCGATGTAGTGACGCGCGTCGATGCTCAGTTCGGTGCGCAGGCCACGCAGCGGCAGAGCGCCGTGCATCCGGTCGACCGCTTCATGACGCACCGCCTGCAAGCCATCGAGCCGCCGACGGCTGACTTTCTCGGCATGCGGGTCGTGGTAACGCGGCCAGTCATAGGTTTGCAGGATGACTTTGAGCGCCTCGACGTTGGCCAGCGACAGGTAGTTGAGCGACATGTTGCTGATCAGCTTCCAGAGAAATCCCCGGCTCAACGGCGGCGCATGACTGGCGGTGGCCGGGACGATGTTGCGAAAGCGGATGAACCCCGGGCTGTTCTCGCAAGGCTGGTCAATTTCACCGACCTTGAGCTGGCGTGGCAGGTTCTGGTTGGTGCAGGTCAGCTCCACGGATACGGTTTCATCGCCGCCCCGGCCAGCCACCGCAAAACTCAGCCAGGTCTCCAGCCCGTCGTGCAGCGCCGATGGCCGCTGGCGCAGGCTGTAATGTGGCCGGCCCTGGGCAACATCAAAACTCGGGTCATGTTCGAAGGATTCGAACGGCACGTAGGTCCGGTAATCCAGCCCGCCACTGTTCCAGCCCGTCACCGAGTCGACCGAATACACACCGCACGTTGCCGAGCCCCGGCTGCCGGGCAACAACAGGTATTCGTCCTGGCGCTGGTCGAAGCGGATCGGCAACGCGTCCTGGCGAAACAGGTTGACGATGGGGGTGCAATACAGCTTGACGTTATCCAGGGTCGGACGCAGGTGCTCAATCGCCTTGCTGCGGATATCCATGCGCAGTTCCAGACCGCGCAGGTTTTTCAGGGTCTGTTCCGGCAGGCTGCCCAGCACGTCGAGGCCATTGATATCGACAAACAGAAACTTGTCCTCAAAGGCAAAGTACTCCTGCAAGAAGCGGTAACCGCGAAAGGTGTTCAGAGGGTAGGGAATCAACGCCTGGTCCTCTGCAAAGCCGACCGGCTGGACGCAGTCGGCAGACAGCTTGAAACTCAGCGGGCTGCCATTGACGTCACAAGCCGGTTTGCCGTGCAGATCCAGCGGCACCAGACACAGCTGATCCAGATGACGCAGCAGACTCAGGTACAACATCTGGCTGATGTAGCGCTCGCCCGCCAGGTGCAGACGCAGGTTGGCCAGTTGCAATTGGCCAAGGTGACCGTCAGCGGTCATGCTCAGGTGCAAGCTGAGCAACGCGCCCTCCCCCTTTACCGAAAACTCCAGGCCGCTGGTTTGCAGAGCATGCAAGCGGGTGGCGTAGCAGGTGCGAAAACGGCAACGCACGCCGTCCACCTCACGGCTTTCCAGCTCCGTATCGCGGGCCACCGGTTGACCGGGGCCGGCCTGCGCCAGCGCTTCGAACTGCACGATGCTGAACGCCGGCAACGGCCGCATGTAGTTGGGCCACAACAGGTGGATCAGCGAATGGGTAAGCTCTGGCAGTTCGTCGTCAAGCTTGTGCCGCAGCCGCCCGGTGAGAAAGGCAAAGCCTTCAAGCAGCCGCTCAACGTCCGGGTCACTGCCCGGTTGCCCCAGCCAGGGCGCCAGCGCCGGGCTGCGCTCGGCAAAGCGCCGGCCCAGCTGGCGCAAGGCACTGAGCTCACTCTGATAGAAATGATCGAAAGACAAGGTCAGTCACCTGGGCAGTTCATGATTCGACGCACACCTGACCGCCAGCCTGGAGCCGCACCTGCCACCGCAGCGGCCGCCTTACACCGGCCGTGACCAGCAGCGCCTCGAGCGCAAAGGCCAGGCGCAGCGGGTCACCCTGGGCTGGCAGCGGGATGACCCTGACCTCTGCCAGCCGTGGCTCATGGGCCGTGATAAACGCTTCGATGGCTGCGCGCGCCTGGCTCAGCGCGTCGTACAGGCTCAAGTGCAGGTTATTGAGGTCCGGCAGCCCGTAGTCAGCGCGAATCTGCACGCTGCCGGCACGGGTGCCGAGCATGCGTTGCAGATGGCTGGCCACCGAGTCTGCTACCGCCGCCTCATGACTCATGCCGCAGCGCCGGGCGGCCTCGCCCCCCAGGCGTTCGAACAGGCTGCCGTAGCCGGTCACTGGCTGACGTCCTTGTCCAGTTTGCCGACCAGCGACAAGGTGAAATCAGCGCCCATGTATTTGAAATGCGGGCGCACGTTGAGGCTCACCCGATACCAGCCCGGCTCGCCCTCGACGTCACTGACGCTGATCTGCGCGGCACGCAGCGGGCGCCGGCCACGGACTTCGGCACCGGGGTTTTCCTGATCGGCGATGTACTGGCGAATCCACTTGTTGAGCTCCAGCTCGAGATCGGAACGCTCTTTCCATGAACCAAGCTGCTCGCGCTGTAGCACCTTGAGGTAATGCGCCAGCCGGTTGACGATCATCATGTACGGCAGTTGCGTGCCCAGCTTGTAGTTCAGCTCAGCGTTCTTGCCCTCGGCGCTGTTGCCGAAGAACTTGGGCTTCTGCACCGAACTGGCAGAAAAGAACGCCGCGTTATCGCTGCCCTTGCGCATGGTCAGGGCGATGAAGCCCTCCTCGGCCAGCTCGAATTCACGACGGTCGGAGACCAGCACTTCGGTGGGGATCTTGGTCTCGATTTCTCCCATGCTCTGGAAATGGTGCAGCGGCAAGTCTTCTACGGCGCCGCCGCTCTGTGGGCCGATGATGTTCGGGCACCAGCGAAACCGCGCGAAGCTGTCGGTCAGCCGGGTCGCGAAGGCGTACGCCGTGTTGCCCCACAGATAGTGCTCGTGGCTCGCGGCGACGGTTTCGCGGTAGACAAACGACTTGACCGGGTTTTCTTCCGGGTCGTAAGGGTTACGCAGCAGAAAGCGCGGCAGGGTAAGGCCAAGGTAACGGGCATCTTCGGACTGGCGCAAGCTCTGCCATTTGGCGAACTGCGGCCCTTCAAAGTGATCACGCAGGTCCTTGAGGTCGGGCAGGCCGGTAAAGCTTTCCAGGCCGAAAAACCCGGGGCCGGTGGCCGCAATGAACGGCGCATGGGCCATGCAGGCCACACTGGCCACGTACTGCATCAGTTTGATATCCGGAGCGCTGGGCGACAGGTAGTAGTTGGCGATCATTGCCGCCACCGGCTGGCCACCGAACTGCCCGTATTCGGCGGTGTACACGTGCTTGTACAAGCCCGACTGCATCACCTCGGCAGAGTCTTCGAAGTCTTCCAGCAGGTCCTGGCGCGAGACATTGAGGATTTCGATCTTGATGTTCTCGCGAAAGTCAGTGCGCTCGACCAGCAGCTTGAGGCCGCGCCAGGCTGACTCCAGTGCCTGAAAATCGGGGTGGTGGAGAATCTGGTCGACTTGCTGGCTGAGCCGCGCATCGATCTCGGCGATCATCCGGTCGGCCAGGGCTTTCTTCACCGGCTCGGCGCTGTTGTGCGGTTTAAGCAGTTCGGCGATGAACGCTGACACGCCGCGCCGGGCAATACCCCAGGCTTCGTCTTCGGGATTCAGGCGGGTCTGGGCGATGATGCTGTCCAACAGGCTGTCGTGCTGGTCACCGGACGGGTTACGGGTTGCGGTCTGGGTATTCATCTAGGGCTTTCCTTGGCAATTGGCTTACTGGGCGGGCGAGGTTTCAGGGCTGATACCCAGTTCTTGCAACACGCGGTTGCGCGAAGGTTCGTCGCTCAGCACATCTTCAATGGCCTTGCGGAACGCCGGTGCATTGCCCAGCGGCCCCTTGAGCGCGACCAGCGCATCGCGCAGGTCCATCAGCTTGCGCAACTGCGGCACCTGGTCGACCAGGCTGGCGGGGTTGAAGTCGTTCATCGAGCGCACGCTCAGGCTCAGTGCCAGTTCATCGGTGGCCTCGTCATCCTGCAGGCGGTTGGCCACGCTGAGGTTCAGACACAGCTCCTGCTTGGCCAGCACCTCGTCAAAGTTGTGCTTGTCGATGGAGATGGGTTTGCGCTCTTCAAGCTTGCGTGGGTCAGGGCGACAGGTGTAATCGCCCAGGGCCAGCAGTTTGAGCGGCAGTTCGAGCTCTTCCTGAGCACCTCCGGTGGCAGGTTTGAAGGTGATGTTGATGCGTTCCTTGGGGGCTACCGAGGCGTCTTTGGCCATGCTGTTTCTCCTGGGGTTTGCGGCCCTTGGGCCTGTTCGAGCACCACCTCGGGATCGAGGTGGCACAGCCTGCGAAAAATCTCTTCCTTGCGCTCGCGCACGGCGTTGTTCTGCGGCAAGCGCTCGCAGCAGTTGTGCAGCAGGTGCAGGACCTGAAGTTGCAGTTGTGGCTCCCAACCGGCCTGCTGACCCTGTAGCAAAAGCTGGTCGAGGCCCTCGAGCTGAATGCGCGCCAGTTCATACTGCTGCGCGGCGAAACACAGCCGGGCCAGGCTCAACTGCCAGAAAAATCGCTCGCGACCACAGGTCGCGCCGGTCAGCCCGGCCTTGAGCGGCTGCCCGGCGACCTTCAGGCCGTCCTTGGCCAGTCGTGCCACGGCCGTTTCCAGGGCCGGCTCCCAGGCCGGTCGCAGGTCTGCTTCGGCGGGTTCGACGACTGTCGCAAGGGGCGCCTGTTGCAGATGGACAGCGACGTATTGGGTGATCCAGAGGCTGGTGGCCGGGTCGACAAATGGCCTGCCGTCTTGAAAGCGCAACTGCGCCAATGCGGGTAAGCGCTGCAACAGCAAAGCCAGATGCAATTCGACGGCGCGCATCGCAAGATCGGCGTTCAGTTGCTCAAGGCACTGCCAGACCATGCGCTGCCCGTCGATCCAGAACGGCGCCTGACTCAGGCTGTGCTCCAGGTCAATCAACAGATCGGCGTAGCCTCCGTCGGCGAAGCGCTTGTGATAATCGGCGAGCTGTTCAGCGGCCAGACCGCGCACTGCGGTGACCTCGCCGTTACGCTCTGGCAGTGTCTGCACCGGCAGCCACAACAGGCTGCGGCTCAGATGTACGGCGCGAAAATCGCAAGCCTTGCTCTGCAACCACCAGCGGCACAGTGGCCCGGCCTGCTCTTGCAGGTTGCGCAGGGACTGCTGCGCCTGCTTGTGGCTGCTGACCTCGGCGCTTGGTGCCAGCCACTGGCTGGCGGCCTGACGGACCTGGGTGGTCACCGCCTCGACCACACCGACGGCCGGGCGGTTGTCTTGCGCACGCTGAATCATTGCCGCCAGACGCCGACACAGCGGTAACAGCAGCGGCGCGGCAGTACCGAGTTGCTCGCTGAACAGCCGATCAAGTGCTTCGAGCAAGGTCAGTAAACGGCGGAACAGCTCAAGCTGTTCGCCCACCGCGATCTTGTCTCCCAGCAACGGGTCGAGGCGGTTCAACAGCCAGTTGATGGCTGCACAGCGGGTCCGCGGTTTGAGGGGATGCACGCTCGCCCAGTGGCGGCTACAGAGCTGCTCAAGCAGGCCTATCCCGGCCAGCAGGCCGACAAAGGATTCGCGCTGGTACAAGGCCCAGGTCAACCAGACCGCCACCCGCAAGTCTTTGGACTGGTTGCGCAACAATGCTTCGCTGCGCTCCAGGACCAGCAGCCAGTCGACTCGTTGCCCGGCGTGCAGCGACTGCGCCTTGGCAATTTCCTGCTCCAGCGCTTCGAACTCGGCGCAGAAACGCACGTCTTCGCCCACGAAACTACGTTCGCTGATGGCGAGCTCGGCAATTTCCAGATAAACAAGGCACAACTTTGCGCGATAAGGCATTGGCATTCCGGCAGCAAAAGTGCGGTTAAGCACAATGCAGCCGAGAATATACCCGTGAATAAAAAACCAGCCAAAACAAGGGTTAGCGAGTATTTTAGGATGTTGTTAAATATTTAAACCATGGCTCAAACTGCACACAACTCGCATCAATAAACACTGGAAACACTTATCTAGCCCACTCTAAGACACCGCATATACGGCATTAAAAGACCGAAAACAGCACGGCAAAACAAGTTGAAACAATAAATAAATTGCTTTTCAAATCATCACTAAAGTCGTGGTCAGAGCGAGATGGCAAAAGCCCATCTCTTTCTTCGCTGATCGTATAACCGACCAACGGTACAGGGCCGCAGGTTCTGTAGAAGCCCTTGAAGCACAAGCCTCTGCGTGTTCATCACCCCCTAAAAAGCACCGCTTCAAGGCACCATGGGAACTTGCCAAGTTGTACGACATCCTATGTTATGCTTGACTGCATCTCGTCCCACTACAATAACAATCGGAGACTTTCACCATGGCGAACAGTCGATCTGTCACAGCCAAATCCGCCGACGCTGCACAACCGCTACTCAAACGCATGACCAAACTACTGGGGCCAGGCATCATCGCCGTGTTGTCCTGGCTGGGTGCTGGCGATCTGATCACTTCATCGGTCGCGGGCGCCAACTACGGCTACGCCATGATGTGGGTACTCGCGGTGTCGCTGCTGTTGCGTTTTCTGATCGTCAACATTATTGCGCGCTTCCAGCTCTGCAATAACCAGGGCATGACCATCCTTGAGGGCTACGCCCAACTGCATCCCCTGTTTGCCTGGTTCATGCTGGGTTATGCCTTGCTCATGGGCCATCTGATCAATGCCTACATGATCAAAGGGGCCGGTGAGGCATTGGCGATGTTGCTCAATATCAACCAGCCATTGCTGTGCTCGGTGGCCGTAATTATCGCGGTCTGGTTGCTGGTCGGGCGCAACGTCTACAGCCTGATTGAAGGCGTGATGAAAGTCCTGCTGGCAATCATGACCCTGGCCTTCCTGGCGCTGGCCGTGATGTCCGGCCCCGATCTGGGCGGCATTCTCAAGGGCACCATCGGCTTCAGCATTCCACCAGACCAGGGCGTGCATGGCGCCGTGCTGGTGGCGGTTTCGGTAATTGGTGCGGTGGCCGGCTCCATCGCCAACTTCGTGCATCCGTACGTAATGCGCGAAAAAGGCTGGACGGGGCCGGAGCACAAGCGCATGCAGCGCAACGACCTGTTGTTCGCGGTCATCGTCGGTATTGTGATTAACCTGGCGATCTGGGTGGTTGGCGTGGAGATCCTGCGTCCTAATGGCCTGCAGGTCAGCACGCTGGGCGATCTGGGCAAAGCACTGGAAATGTTCTTCGGCCCGGCGGGCTGGTATGTGTTCTTCGTCGGGGTGTTCGCCACCTTGTTTGCCAGCATTGCGGGCAAGACCACGGCCTTTCCGATGCTGATCACCGACGCATTCCAGCACATCCGTCCTGAGCGCCGTGAAAAGTACGGCAAGGAGTTTCATCAGGACCCGATGCACAAGTGGTTCATGCTGTTCATCCTGGTGACCCCGATCGTCTGGTCGCTGCCCGGCATGCCGGACTTCGTGACCCTGACCCTGGGCGTCAACGCGCTGAACATCGTCGGCCTGCCGATCATCTCGCTGGGCCTGTTGATCATGTCCAACCAGAAGTCGCTGCTCGACAAGCAATACCGTAACAACTGGTTCGAGAACATCGCGCTGGGCTTTGCCACCGGGCTGGCAATCTGGGTTGCCTTCCAGCTGGGTGGCGAGGTGTTTGGCTGACACTGGCTAAAGGCGGCCGGTTACCACCGCGCCGCCACTTGCCACGCAGCGGCTAAAGATTGGCGTCCGCCAGCCGATAGCGCCTTATCAGTCATGACTGACTCCCGGCTACCCAGGCCGGGTTTGTTCACGCGGACAAGGACCTCTGCAGTGCAGTTGCACACTCTCCCGTTTCATCCCGAACACACCCCACCCGTTGATCTGCGCACCGCTGAGGTGGGCGTATGAGCGGGGATTTTCTGCATTTTTTGCTACCGTCTGCTGACAGCGGGTTGGAACTGACCTTCTTTACCCTGATCATCGGCAGCATGCTGGTTTCACTGGTGGCCGCGGAGTTTTTCGGCCGCGAGCAGACCTGGCAACACAACTGGACCGGCGGAGCACAGCAAGGCGCACTGGATCTTGAGCACGGCTCGATCAGCGAACTTAGCCACGCCCTGGCGTCATTGCCCGAACGCATCGTCGCCAACATGCCAGGCCTGCTGCTGATTTTTGGCTTGCTGGGCACCTTTCTCGGCCTGGGCATGGCGCTGGACAAGGCTTCCGGCGTGTTGCAAGGCAGCGGTGATTCGCTCAATGCCATGAGTGATTCGCTGGCGCAACTGACCGGCATGATGAAAGACCTCGGTTCGAAGTTCAAAACCTCCACCTGGGGCATCATTGCGTTCATCGTTTTGAAACTCTGGGAAGCATCGCGCTGGTCGGCCGATAGCCGCCGGGTTGATTGGTGCGTGCGGCAGATGAAGCTGGAAATGGAGCTGAGCCGCCGCGACCAGCGCGCCGACAACGAACGCCGCGACCTGCAAAGCCGCGACACACAAGAGCGGGTTGGCGAGCGCCTGGTGCAGACCATGAACCAGCAATCGGCGTTGCTGACCGACGCCTTCGTCAAGCTGATGAATTTGCAAGCGACCCTGGCCAGCGAAACCCGCGAGCAGTCCGAGTCGCTGAATAAACGACTGATTACCCTCGCCAGTGTCAGCAATCGTCTGCTGACCAGCCTCGATCAACGCATCGAGACCGGTTTCGGACAACTTGACGGGCTCAAGCTCGAACAACTGCGCCACACTGAACAAACCCGGCAGCACTATGCCGAGCAAGCCAGGCAACTGGCGAACCTCGCTGCGCTGAACGAGAAAGGCAACCTGTGGCTGGACAGCCTCGATCAACGTGCCGAGTCCAGTGCCGGACAACTGAGCGAGCTGAAGATCTTCAATGCCCGATTGATTGACCTGGCTCAGGAGCGCGACGATCACCTGCTCACGCAGGTGACCGAATTCATCAACCAAGTACGCGAGAGTAACCTGTCGTTGGCCAGCCTCGATCAGCGCGGTGAGTCGGTCGCCCGGCAACTCGATGCGCTGCTGCACGGCACCCGGGAAATCACTCAGCGGCTCGATGCCCTCAACACCTCCAGCGTCGCCCAGGAAACCCATCTGGAATCCACACTGGAAGGCATCGCCAGCGTGCACACGACCCTGCATGCGGCGACCGAGTCAGCCGGGCAGATGCTTGCCGAACTGAACAAGCCTGTGGCCCGGCGCACCCCCAAACATCCTGAATCCACTGAGTTTGCATAACAGCATGAAAGACAAACCCAACGAGTGGGTGTCCATCTCCGACCTGATGGCCGGGGTGATGGCGGTGATCATGCTGATGCTGGTGGTCTCGGTGCTGCAGAACAAGGCCGCCGAGGCCGCCAGCCGGGCTGAACGGCAGTTGCAGGAAGCTGCGCGCAGCAAGGGGCTGGATAATCTGCTGACTCAATTGCAAGCCGATCTGGCCCAGCACGGTCAGTCTGCGTTGGTGGATATTGATCTGGCCAGCCGACGTCTGACGCTGCCCGATGATGCGTTTGCCCGTGGCAGTGCCTGTGTGACACCGGCCACTGAGGCGGTGCTGGTCCGGCTGGGCACGCGGATCGCACGCTTTATGCAGGACAATGCCCAGGCGCAGGTGCAGGTTGAGGGACATACCGATAACGTGCCGGTGAGTCGGGCGGTGACGGATATCCGGCGGTTTTGTACGGTGTATGACGATAACTTCACGCTTTCGGCGGCGCGTGCCAGGGAGGCGCGCAAGCGTCTGGTGGCCGCACTTGATGCCGGCCAGGCGTTGCGGGTAGTGGTGGCCGGTTATGGTGATTCGCGGCCCAGGCCGGGGATCGATCCGGCCAGCCCGCTCAATCGGCGGGTGGAGATTCAGTTGCTGATGGTGCCGCAATTGGCTGCGGCGTCGCAGGAGCGGTTTTAACCGCAACACTGGTCACTTAGGTACTGTATACCCCCGATGGGAGTGACCTTGGTCTGGACGGCACTCCGACGAGAAGGCCAGTAACAACACTACATCTGCCGTGAACGCGCCGCCGTCTTCGTTGGCAACCGGAACACCGGCAGGCTTTAGCCCCTGCGCAATAACACCACGAAAAATATGCCGCCCAACGCTGCGGTGGCGATGCCGATCGGCAGGTCTTGGGGGGCGATCAATGTGCGTGCGGCGACGTCGACCCAGACCAAAAACAAGGCGCCCAGCAAGGCACTGACGGGAATCAGCCGGCGGTGTTCGGCACCGACCAGGTAGCGCGCCAGGTGCGGCAGCATCAGACCGACGAAGCCGATCGCGCCGGCTTGCGAGACCAGCACACCGGTCAGTAACGAGCAGCAGACAAATACCTGCCAGCGCACTTTGCGTGTGTCGTAGCCGAGACTGACTGCGGTTTGTTCACCGCTCATCAGGGCATTGAGCGGCCGGGCGAGGGTCAACAGAAGCACAAACCCCGCCAGGACGCATATCGCCGGTACCGCCAGCAGCTCCCAACGTGCCAGGCCCAGGCCGCCGAGCATCCAGAACATCACCGAACCGGCCGCGTGCGGGTCGCCGATGTACAGCAACAGATTGACCAACGCCATCAAGACAAACGACACCGCCACCCCGGCCAGCAGCAACCGGTCGCTGGCCAGCCGGCCTTGGCGGTTGGCCAGGTTCAGCACCAGCAGCATGCTGCCCAGCGCGCCGATAAAAGCGGCCAGTGGCAGGCTCAGGTCACCGGCAAAGCGTCCCAGGTACATCACCACCAACACCGCCCCCAGCGCCGCGCCGGAGCTGACGCCCAACAGATGCGGGTCGGCCAGCGGGTTGCGGGTGACCGCTTGCAGGGCACTGCCGACCATCGCCAGCCCGGCGCCGACCAGCGCGCCGAGCAATACCCGTGGAGCGCGAATCAGCCAGACGATCTGCTGTTGTCCCTGGCTCCAGTTGCCGTTTACCGAAAACCCCAGTTGATCCAGGATGATGCCGCCGACCTGGGTCGGCGACAGGCTGGCCGAACCGAAACCAAGCGCCAGTACGCAAGACAGCGTGAGCAGCGCCAGCAGCCCGAGAATCAGGGCACGATAGGCAATTCGTCCGATTACCGGCTTCACTGCGTGCTCTGGCTGAACAGCTGCGGATACAGCGCGGCGGCGAGTTTCTCTACCGCTTCGGCGTTGTGCAGTGAAGGCGTGGCTTGCAGGTAGCTGAGCACGACAAAACGCTGCTTGCGAATCGCCTCGACACTTTGCAGCGCCGGGTGACGCAGCAGGAAGTCGCGTTTGGCCTGCCAACCGATGGGGCCGTAATCAACGATGACGATCAGTTGTGGATCGCGCTCCACCACGCTTTCCCAGTTGACGCTGGTCCAGCTGGCGGCCAGCTCATCCATGACATTGTGGCCACCGGCGCTGTCGATCAGCGCTTGCGGCATGCCCAGTCGTCCGGAGGTCAGTGGCCGGTCTTCACCGCTGTCGTAGAGAAACACCCGTGGCCGCTGTGCTTGCGCGGCCACACGCTGATGGACCTGTTGCAGGCGCTGTTGCATCTGCCCGATCAATTGTTGCGCGCGGTCTTGGACGGAAAAGATTTTCCCCAGGTTGCTCAGGTCGCGGTACAGGTCTTCGAAGCGAGCCTCGCGCTGCTGCATGACAAACGAGCAGGATTCGCTGAGTTCATAAACCGGGATACCAAACGGCGCCAGGCTTTGCGGGGTGACCGGGCCGTTGATGCGCATGCCGTAATTCCAGCCAGCAAAGAACAGGTCGGCACCCGCTTCGAGCAGGTTCTCCGGCGACGGGTAACGGGCGGCCAGTTCGGGCAGCCCAGCGAGCTGCTCGCGCAGCGACGGGTCGAGGGTTTTCCAGCCGCTGATGCCGGTGTAGCCGACCATCCGCTCGCGCAGGCCCAGCGCCAGCAGCATGTCGGTCATGTTCACGTCATGACTGACGGCACGCTGCGGCGCGCGCTCGAAGGTGACCTCGCGCTCGCAACTGCGCACGGTCAACGGGTATTCACTGGCCTGAGCCGCATGGCTGACGGCCAGGGTAAGTAACAACAGGATACGGATCATGCTTGGGTTATCCAGGTAATACGCGGGTGGTCGGCCAGCGGGTGACTGTCGACCAGGGCTTGGACACCGAACACTTCGCGCAGCAATTGCGGGGTCAGCACTTGCGCAGGCGTGCCGCTGGCCGCCAGTTGGCCGTCATGCAGCACGTAGAGGCGATCACAGAAGGCTGCGGCCAGGTTCAGGTCATGAAAGCTGGCCAGGGTGCTGAGCCGCAGGCGGCGCAGCAACTGCAGCAGTTCCAGTTGATAGCGTGGGTCGAGGTGGTTGGTCGGCTCGTCGAGAATCAGCAGTTGTGGCTGTTGCACCAGCGCGCGGGCCAGCAGCACCCGCTGTTTTTCACCACCGGACAGGCTGGCAAAGGTGCGCGTTGCATGCAGCTGCATGCCGCTGCGTTGCAGGGCCTGGTCGATCAGCGCCAGGTCCTCGACGTTGTCACCTTGTAACAAGCCTTTGTGCGGCGCACGCCCCATGGCCACCACATCCAGCACGCTGAGGCCGAAATCCTCTGGGAATTCCTGCTGCATCACCGCGATGCGCCGGGCGCTCCAGCGCTGGGTCTGCTGCCAGAGATTCTGGCCGTCAAGCAGCACCTGGCCGGCATCCGGCTGGCTGAAGCGCCAGGCGCAGCGCAACAGGCTGGTCTTGCCGCTGCCGTTGGGACCGATCAGGCCGACGAACTCGTGCTCACCGACCTGCAGGTCAATGCCGTGCAAGGCGAAGCCAGCGGCGCGCGCCCATTCAAGTTGCTGGATGTTCAGATGCGCCATAAAGGATTCCAGTCGGGGCGCTGGCGGTGGGCCGCCAGCGCCAATGGCGGTCAGAAACGGTAGTCAGCACTGACAAACAACGAGCGAGGCTGGCCCATCAGCCATTGCTGACCGCTGTTCTGCCCGGTCACCACGTAGCGGCGATCCAGCAGGTTATACAGTTGCAGCCCCAGACGCACGTCCGGCAATGCCTGCCAGCCAAGGTTGGCATCCACTACCGTGTAGCCCGGCACCTGGGTGGTATTGGCGGTATTGGCATAACGGGCATCGACGTAGCGCAGACCGATCCCGGCGTCCACATCGTCACTGACCGCCTTGTTCAGCCACAGGTTGGCGCTGCGCCGTGGCACGTCGGTGGGACGGTTGCCTGCCCGCGAAACGCTCTGGCCGTTGGAGACTTCGTCAAAATCATCGTATCTGGCGCGTACCACCGAGGCATTGGCCGAGACCTGCCAGCCCTGCGCCAGGCTCAGGTCAAGACTGGCTTCCAGGCCATTGGAGGTCTGTTGGCCGACCTGCTGGCTGAGGCGGGTCAACGGATCGACCGACAACAGCTTCTTCTTGACGATGTGGTAGGCCGCCAGGGTCCATTCACCCTGCCCGTCCCAGAACTGCTGCTTGAGGCCGAACTCGGTCTGTTTCGCCTCGGTCAGGTCCATCTGCTGCTGGGTCGGGTTGAGGCTGATCAGGTTGCTGATGCCGTCTTCACTGGTGGAGTACTGGCCGTATAACGACAGCTGGTCGGTGACCGCAAACACCAGCCCGGCACGCCAGTTGCCGCCATCGAGGCTACGGTCGCTGCGGGTGCCGGCGCGCATGTCGTCGCGATCGATATGGTTCTGGTCGCGGCGGATGCCGGTAACCAGCGACCAGCGCTCGGACAGTTGCAGGCGATTCTCGGCAAACAGAGCGAAGGTGTGGGTGACGGTGTTGGCCAGCGGCCGGAACGGCGAGTTGCTCTGGAAATAACCGTCAGCCGCTAGCCATGGGTCGATGTAGTCACCGCCAACATCGTTGTACGGCGAGTTGTTATCGAGCTCGAAGCGGATCTTGTTGTACTCGGCGCCGACCACGGTCTGGCTGTCCAGGCCGAACAGCGAGTGCTTGAAAGTAAAGCTCTGGCGGTCGCCGATCTGTTCCTGGTCGTGCTTGATTTCCAGGTAGTCGCCGCGCAGCAGTTGGCCGCGTGCGCTGTCCCAGCTGTAGACCTCGGCATTGCGCCAGTGGCGGCGGCTCTTGATGTAGTACAGCTGGTTGCTGGCACTGACCGAGTCGCTGAGCGTCCAGTCAGTGGTCAGGCGGGTCCATTGATCGTCGTAACGCTGCACGGCGTTGCGCAGGTTGTAGTTCTCGTCGCGCAGGCTGTCGCGGTAGTGGCCGTCGATCAATGGTGTGCCAAAGTACGACGAAGGCTCGCTGTTGCCGCGATCATGGGCCAGGGTAAAGCTCAGATCATCGCTGGCCTGCCAGCGCACGGCCAGGCTTAACGCATCGCTGCGTGAGTCGCCGTGATCGACCCAGCCGTTGCTCTGCTGCTGGTTGAGGGTCAGGCGATAGCTCAGGCTGTCGCTCAACGAGCCGCCACTGTCCAGCGCCGCCTGCTGACGATCGTACGAGCCATAACCCAGGCGCAGGCGGTTGCGAATTTCGCCTTCGAACGGTTTCTTCGGCACGATGTTCACCGTTGCACCGGTGGCGCCCTCGCCATACAGCACCGACGCCGGGCCGCGCAGCACATCGATGTGCTCGACCATCCAGGTGTCCACCGGAAAGGTCTGGGTGCCCATGCCGGTGTAGAAGCGTGAGCCGTCAAACAGGGTCATTACCGATTCGTGCCCGCTGAAGCCGCGGGCCGACAGTGCGGTATTGCCATTGCCCGGTGCGGCAATGCTGGTGATACCCGGTGCGCGGGTCACTGCGTCCTGCACGCTCTGATTGTTGCGCTGCTCGATGGCAGTGCTGTCGATGCGGGTGGCGCTGGCCGGGGTTTGCAGCGACGTCAGATTGAGCCGCGAAGCGCTGGGCAACGGGGTGCTCAGGGTGGTTTGCGGCTGATCGGCCTGCTCTTGAACTGTGGTTGCCGGCAAGGCCAGGCTGCCGGGTTGCTCGGCCAGGGCGACAGGAGAAAGGACCACCGGCGAGAGCGCCAGCAGGCTGAACTGCAATGGAGAAAAACGGGACATGCTATTCCAACTCGATGAGGAAAGATGAACCCGGAGGGGAATAACGCATAGGCAATCAGGCACGCAGACGCACCCGAATACCGGCCTGCGCCCGCCCACCGCGGGGTTGCCAAACTGAAGTTGCAGGCCGGTCTCCGGGCTTGCGAGGATCATGAAACCTTCACCTTCCCATGCAGCCTGTGAGGCTGTAGCACAGTGGTATATAGAAGGTTTCGCTCGCCTACCGTTGCGGGGGCAGCGCCGGACTGGTCATCTGAGTGACGCACCGGCTTCCCGTTTCACCCCATGCACGGCGGCATGGGACACCTGAAACTGGGCGGCATATGACCACCGATGAACGGTCACGTCAATAGAAGATGGCTCACCGCCGTAGGAGCGGCTTTAGCCGCGAATTGGTCTTGCGTTTTGTGCATGGGTCATTGTCGCGGTTGTCTGGGCTGCCGGTTTCGCCCCCGACGGGCGACCTACTTTGGTTATGCCCAAAGTAGGCAAAGGCATTACTCCTGGCTTGGGTCCGCCCTGCGGGCGAACTACCCTCCGTCCGGCATCGATTCGGGGGCCGGCGCGATGGGCGTCCTGCCCAGCGCACCTGAAACTGGCTTCCCTGCCAGTTTCTCCCCCGAATCGACGCCTACCCTCGGCCAGCGCCCAAGTCGCGATTTGCGTCGTCTGTGCCATCTCTACTCAAAGATCAAAGGCAAAGGCAAAGGCAAAGGCAAAGGCAACGGCAACAGCAACAGCAACAGCAACAGCAACAGCAACAGCAACAGCAACAGCAACAGCAACAGCAACAGCAACAGCAACAGCAACTGAAGAAACTTCAGTTGCTTGAGTGTTCAGTCGTAACGAAACGCTGTTGCACGCTGACCCGGATAAACGCGCCGATAAACAGCACGGTATAGAACATCACGATGGTCGGCGCCGGGGCGCTGTCGAGGAAGAACGCCAGGTACACCCCGAAGAACGCTGCCAGCACTGAAATCAGCATGGCCACCAGCAGCATGGCCCTGAAGGTGCGGGTCAACAGCAAGGCAATCGCTCCCGGCGCGATCAACAAGGCAATCGCCAGAATGATCCCTGCCGCCTTGAGTGCGCCGACGATGGTCAGGGAAATCAGACTCAGCAGTCCATAATGCAACCAGCGCACCCGCAGGCCCACCGCCTGGGCGTGTGCCGGGTCAAAAGCATGCAGCAGCAGGTCTTTCCATTTCAGGCCGATGACCAGCAGGGTCAACGCGGCGATCAACGCTGAGCCGAGGATGTCGTCCAACCCTACCCCGAGAATGTCGCCGAACAGGATGTGGTCCAGATGCACAGCCGATTCGATCTTCACATACAGCACCAGCCCCAGACCGAACATCCCGGAGTACACCACGCCCATCACCGTGTCCTGTTTGATCCGGCTGTTGTCCTTGAGAAAGCCCGAACTGATGGCGCAGAACATCCCTGCCACGAAGGCGCCCACGGCGTAGGGAATATTGATGATGTAGGCGATCACCACCCCCGGAAACACTGCGTGGGACACCGCATCGCCCATCAACGCCCAACCGCGCAGGACCATGAAGCACGACAGCAGCGCCATCGGCAGCGAGACCAGCACCGCAACGATTAGTGCGTTGACCATGAAGTCGAACTCAAAGGGGCTGAGCAAGGTTTCCAGCAGGCTCATGGCTGCACGTCCAGAGCCGCCTTGCCGCGTCGCCGCGCCGCCAGCATGCCGTGTTTGGGGGCGAGGAAAAAGGCGCAGAGGAAGATCAGGGTCTGCAGCACCACGATGATCCCGCCGGTGGCACCGTCGACAAAGTAGCTCAGATAGGCACCGGCAAAGCTGGTCAGCGCACCGATGCTCACCGCAATGATCAGCAGCCGCTCGAAGCGGTCGGTCAGCAGGTAGGCCGTGGCGCCGGGGGTGATGACCATGCAGATCACCAGAAACGCCCCCACGGTCTGCAATGCCGCCACCGTGCAGGCTGACAACAGGGTGAAGAAGATGCCCTTGAGCAGGGTCGGGTTCAGGCCAATCGAGCGGGCGTGGTTTTCATCGAAAAAGGTGACCATCAGGTCTTTCCACTTGGCGGTGAGAATCACCAGCGAGATCACGCCAATCAACACCAGTTGCACCGTATCGCCCGGCGTAATCGCCAGAATATTGCCCTGCACGATGGTCTGGATGTTCACGGAGGTGGGCGACAGCGAGACCATGAACAGCCCCAGGCCGAAGAACGAGGTGAAGATCAGGCCGATGATCACATCTTCCTTGAGCTTGCTGCGCTGGTTGAGAAACAGCATCACTGCTGCGGCCAGGCCGCCAGCGAAGAACGCGCCGATCGAGAACGGCAGACCGATCATGTAGGCACCGGCCACACCGGGCACGATCGAGTGCGACAGCGCATCGCCGATCAGCGACCAGCCGCGCAGCATCAGGTAACAGGACAGAAACGCACAGACACCGCCGACCAGCGCCGCGACCCACATAGCGTTGCGCATGTACTCATAGGCGAAGGGTTCCAGCAGCCCGGCAATCACGACTGCGGCTCTCGCGGTTCACGGCGGGTAGCGATGCCATCGCGAATCACCAGCGGCCGTTCGTCGTCGGTGAAGATTCCGACCCGATGCCCCGGATCGCCCACCGCCGGATTGATCATGAAGTGGCGTAATACACCACCGAACGCCTGTTCCAGATTGTCCTGAACAAACACCTCTTCGGTCAGGCCGTAGGCCAGTACCGTGTTCTTGACCAGCACGGTGCGGTCGCAGAACTCAGGCACCGAGCCCAGGTTGTGGGTAGAAACCAGCATCACCCGGCCTTCGTCACGCAGCTCACGCAACAGCGTGATGATCTGGTCTTCGGTCTTGACGTCCACCCCGGTGAACGGTTCGTCGAGCAGGATCACCTTGCTGTCCTGAGCCAGCGCACGGGCAAGGAACACGCGTTTTTTCTGGCCACCGGACAACTCGCCGATCTGACGCTTGGCCAGGCGGGTCATGTCGACCCGCGCCAGTGCTGCTTCGACGGCCAGCCGATCGGCCTTGCGCGGGATGCGCAGCATGCCCATGTGACCGTAGCGGCCCATCATCACCACATCTTCGACCAGCACCGGAAAGGTCCAGTCGACCTCCTCGGCCTGCGGCACATAAGCCACCATATTGCGCTTGAGCACCTGGGCCACCGGCAGCCCCATGACCCGGATCTCGCCCTTGGCCAGCCTGACAAAGCCCATCAAGGCCTTGAACAAAGTGGACTTGCCAGCACCATTGACGCCGACCAGTGCGGTGATGGTGCCAGCTGGAATGCGAAAGCTGGCATCGTGTAATGCCGTGTGTCCATTGCGATAGGTGACCGTGACATCGGTCACCTCAATACCCCAGTGCTGCGGGGCCGGGTCCGCTACGACGGTCGATTCAGTCATGGCTCAGCCCGGCCTGCA
The DNA here is from genome assembly GCF_024129905.1 of Pseudomonas sp. 21LCFQ010. NCBI lineage: Bacteria > Pseudomonadati > Pseudomonadota > Gammaproteobacteria > Pseudomonadales > Pseudomonadaceae > Pseudomonas > Pseudomonas sp. 21LCFQ010. Next base: position 66,395 of record NZ_JAMYDZ010000014.1, read on the forward strand.
GGCCTTTGGTCAGGGTGTCGGTGGTCACGCGCAGCAGATCGAGATACGTCGGCACCGGGCCATCAGGCTCACTGAGCGAATCAACATAAAGCACTCCACCGTAATGCGCCCCGGTCTCGCGGGCAACCTGGCGAGCCGGTTTGTCCGACACAGTGCTCTCACTGAACACCGCCGGAATCTGCTGCGCCTTGACCTGATCGATGACCTTGCGCACTTGTTGCGGCGTGCCCTGTTGATCGGCGTTGATCGGCCACAGGTACAGCTCTTTGAGGCCCAGATCGCGAGCCAGATAGGAGAACGCGCCTTCGCTGGTGACCAGCCAGCGCTGCTGCGGGGCAATCTGCTCAAGCTGGGCGTGCAGCGGCGCGACCGTGGCCTGAATGCTGGCCTTGTAAGTCTCGGCATTGCGACGATAGGTGTCGGCATTGGCCGGGTCGTATTTGACCAGCGCATCGCGGATGTTATCGACGTAGATCTGCGCATTGGCCGAGGACATCCAGGCATGGGGGTTGGGCTTGCCGGTGTAAGGCCCTTCACCGATGCTCATCGGCTGCACGCCGTCGGAAACCGTCACACTGGGCACATCCTTGAGGTTCTGGAAAAACTTCTGGAACCACAACTCAAGATTCAGGCCGTTCCACAGAATCAACTGCGCGCCCTGAGCCCGACGCAGGTCGCCAGGGGTTGGCGAATAGTTGTGGATCTCGGCACCGGGCTTGGTGATCGACTCGACCGTAGCGGCATCACCGGCGACATTGCGCGCCATGTCGGCGATCACCGTGAAGGTGGTGACCACCTTGAATTTTTCTTGCGCCGGATCTTGAGCAAAGGCCGTAACGCTGCAGCTTAAGGCCAGCAACGTGCCCGCTAAATGGGCTGACAGGCGGCTCCATCGAGTGTCGCGTTTTCGCATGTACAGCACCTCCGGACAACAGGGCCAAGACGGCTTGCACGGTGATCGCCTGACAAATCAACGACCTGCAACGACCGGCAAGGTAGATAAGATTGATTTGCATTATGATTTCATCCGTCGCATCCAGCAAGACGAGTTTACTCCCGGCCTCGCAGCCAGACAGCTTGCAGACAGTAAAGGCCAGGTTCGGGAGTCGCGCTGAAGAGGCCGGGTTACATACCGAACGCTCCGACCAACCGGTGCAGCTCACGCGATGACTCGGCCACTTCGTTGCTGGCGGTGACCATATGACCGGCAGATTCGGCGGTCGATGCACTCAAGCTACGAATCTGCCGGGTGTTGCGCTCGACGCTCTCGACCACGCTAGTCTGCTGTGCGGCTGCAGTAGCGATCTGCACGTTGTGCTGGACGGTCTCGCCCATGCCTTGGGTGATTGCTTCGAATGCCCCGACAGCCAGGCGTACTTCGCACATGACGTCTTCGGCGCTGACATGGATGGCTTGCATGCGCTGCGCCGCGTTGTCGACTTCCAGGCGCAACCGCTCGATGGTGTTGTGCATCTTGCCGGTCAGCCCCTGCGAGTGAGTGGCCAGGCTGCGCACCTCGTCGGCAACCAAGGCAAAGCCCCTGCCCTGCTCGCCGGCCCGTAACGCCGGTGCACAATGGCGGGTCATCGATCGGTCTCTTTGAGCGCGTTGTTTTTACAGGCAGAGGAGCTCGGCGGAACAGCATTGTCGACGAAATTGTATTCAGCCTGTATACAGGTCAGGCGCAACGAATTATTCATTTCAACAAGACATATCCGGTTGCCTTGGGTCGTCTGCCTTAACATCTGCATCGCCAATTGGGCCTGCAATCGGGCGGGGATCTGGGTCATGATGCGCGTCTGTCCAGACCGCCATACGGTTTGATCCTGACCCTGAACATTTTGGTTTTGCGCCCGGCAAAGGGCGCTGCATCGCTCCAGGAGGTTATCCGCATGACCCAGTCTGCATACGTTCCGCCCAAGGTATGGACCCACGAAGCCCCGTCCGGCGGCGAGTTCGCCAATATCAACCGTCCGGTGGCCGGTCCGACCCATGACAAGGCCCTGCCGGTCGGCCAGCATCCGCTCCAGCTGTACTCGCTGGCCACGCCCAATGGTGTCAAGGTCACCATCCTGCTAGAAGAACTGCTGGCGCTGGGCATCCACGAGGTCGAGTACGACGCCTGGCTGATCCGTATCACTCAAGGCGAGCAGTTCTCCAGCGGCTTCGTCGAGGTCAATCCCAACTCCAAGATCCCGGCCTTGCTCGACCGCAGTGTCGAACCGCCAATCCGGGTGTTCGAGTCGGGCTCGATCCTGCTGTACCTGGCAGAAAAATTCGGCCACTTCATTCCGGCCGATCCTGCCGGCCGCGCCGAGACACTGAACTGGCTGTTCTGGCAAATGGGCTCGGCGCCTTATCTGGGCGGTGGCTTCGGGCATTTCTACGCTTATGCCCCGGAAAAACTCGAATACCCGATCAATCGCTTCACCATGGAAGCCAAACGCCAGCTGGATGTGTTGAATCAGCGCCTGGCCGAGAGCCCTTACCTGGCGGGCGAGCAATACAGCATTGCCGATATCGCGGTCTGGCCATGGTACGGTCAGCTGGTGCGCGGCAATCTGTACTCGGCAGCAGAGTTCCTCGCGGCGCACGAGTACCGGCATGTCCAGCGCTGGGCTGAAGTCATCGCCCAGCGCCCGGCGGTCCAACGCGGCCAGCGGGTCAACCGGACCTGGGGTGAAGAAGCCAGCCAGTTGCCAGAGCGTCATAAGGCCAGCGATCTGGATTGAATCCAGGCTTCATGCAGGGGGCTCACCGCCCCCTGTAGGGTGCTTCTAAAAACGCAGGCGATGGCAACGCAGGCCGTTTTTTGCCTGAAAATGCGCCAATCAAGCGCTGATCCGCGCGTCACGATAACGCCCGTGAATCATAAAGGCTTGTCTGTCGATCGACGGCTATAGTTAAGTCACCCGGTATCGATACAAGATACCTACCCCGTCTGTAAGCCTTATGTTTACGTCAGCGTTCAAGAGGTGCTGAACATGGCGACCCACGTGATCAACTTCACCGCCCCGGTCAATTCCACCACCTGCGGCCAGCTCATCGAAAAGGCCTCACTCGCAGCCCAACAGCAAGCTTCCAGCCTGATTCTCAATATCGCCACCATGGGCGGCGAATGCAGCTATGGCTTCACCCTGTACAACTTTTTACTGACCCTGCCGATGCCGGTGCATACCCATAATCTGGGTACGGTCGAGTCAATGGGCAACGTGATTTTTCTTGCCGGCGAACGGCGCACCGCCTGCCCGCACAGCAAATTTCTGTTCCATCCCTTTCACTGGCACCTCAACGGCGCAGTGGACCACTCGCGAATGTCCGAATACGCCATGAGCCTGGACCACGACATGCACCTGTATTGCCGCATTGTCGCCGAACGCACTCAAGGGGCAGCACAGGCCCTGGAAACAGAAAAGTACCTGACCGCCGCGCCGCGCATTCTCGAACCCGACCAGGCGCTGGAGTGCGGAGTGATTCATGCGGTGGAATCGCCGGGGTTGAGTGGTGAGTTCGTGACCCATTGCGTGCACTCCTAGCGCCTGCTGCTCAGCCGACAGCGCACACCTGAGACCACGCTGCACGGAACGTCTAAAGGCCCAACTGAATCGGCACAAAGCGGCTGCAATTGCGGCCGTCATGTTTAGCCTGATACAACGCGCGGTCGGCTTCGGCCAGCAGTGCCTGGGCTAGCACCGGGGCGCCTTTTGCGCCAGTAGCGCCTGACTGCGCGTGTGGCAGCGCACCAGCCTCCAGGCTCGCCACGCCCACCGAAACCGTCACCCGGCCGTAGTCGCTGGTTTCATGCGGACGGTTTTGCGCCCGCACATGCTGGACTATCTCTTCGCCGAGTTGGCAGGCGCCTTGTGCTCCGGTGCCTGGAACAAGCACGGCAAACTCTTCGCCACCATAACGGGCAACCAGATCGGTAGAGCGCTGCACGCACGCCTTTACGGCATGGGCCACAGCGATCAGGCATTCATCGCCTTGCAGATGCCCATAACAGTCGTTGTAGCGCTTGAAGAAATCGATATCGAGCATTAACAACGAGAAAGCCTCTTGGTTGCGCCGCGCGCGCGACCACTCACGCTCGATGTTCTGGTCCAGGAAACGGCGATTGGCCAGGCCGGTCAGGCCATCGGTCTGAGCCAGCAGGCTGAGCTGGTCGATGGCCATTTTCAGGCGCAGGTGGGTCTTGACCCGGGCAGTGACAATCGCCGGCTGCACCGGCTTGCCAATGAAGTCTACCGCGCCCAGCGCCAATCCGGCCTCCTCCACGCGGGCCTCGGTGTGGCTGGTGATGAAAATGACCGGCACATCCTTGAGCAGTGGGTCGGCCTTGATCGCCTCACACACTTCAAAGCCGCCCATATCAGGCATTTCGGCGTCGAGCAGGATCAGGTCCGGGCGCATCTCCTGAATCAACTTCAACGCTTGGGCACCGCCGGTGGCAAAGCGGATCTGCCCCAGGCCATGCAGGATCTTGCTCAGCACGCGGATAGCGGAAATATCATCATCGACAATCAACAAGCTGGGTATCGGTTGCATCGCGCACGGTTCTCCGTTCATAAATCGGCGCGTTCGAGCAGTTGCAAGGCGCGCTCGAACTCCAGCCCTTCAATGGCCTGCCAAAGCTGCTCGACCAGTACCTGGCCGGCAGCCGCCTGAAGCGCTGGCGCAGCCAGTGCAAAGTGGTTAAGCGCATCAATGTCATGGTTTTCCAGCAGTCGGTGCAGGCTCGCAAGAGCCTGACGAGCCGTCGTCGGATCAGTATCGGCACAAGGCACTGAAGCAGTTGAGGCCTGTATGCTGGCAGCCTGTTGCTGTAGGGCGATGAATGCTTCGCTCAATTTACTCAGCGTCTGCCTGGCATCACCGCCATTGCGCAACATGGTCTCGGCCTGCCCGGCCAGTTGCGCCAGCGCCTGGGCCCCCAACAGGCTGGCGACACCGCGTAGCTTGTGCAGCTCGGCGATCAATGGATCACACGGCAGGTCTGTACGTCGTACCACCGCATACGCCTCGGCAAAGGCGCCAAATTCGGAAAAAAACCGCCGCAGTGACGACAGGTACAACGCTTTGTCGTGACCAAACCGGCCGGTGGCCTCACGTACATCAATACCTTCGATCAGCGGCCAGTCCTCAGCAGCATCCAGTGCCTGAGTCGAAGCGATGTTGCTGACCGCCAGCGGGGATCCACGTACTCGCTCGACCGCCCTGCGGATCGCCCGGATCAGTGCCGTGGGTTCAAGCGGCTTGGTAAGGAAATCATCCATGCCGGCCAGCTCTGCCTGGCGGCGTTCCTCGGCCAGTGCCCCGGCGGTCAGGGCCAGCACCGGCAAAAGAGTCAGGCCCAGTTCGGTGCGTAACCGGCGCGTGGCTTCATAGCCGTCCATTTCCGGCATTTGCACATCCATCAGTACCGCATCAAACAGCGCAGGCGCCTGCCGCAGAAGCTCCAGAGCCTGCAACCCCGTGGCACAGGTCTGCACGCTCGCCCCTTGCTGTTGCAGCAACAGGCTGGCTACCTCCAGATTGATTTCGCTGTCGTCCACCAACAGCAGTTGCAGACCGCTCAGCCAGCGGGTCATGGCAGTATCCAGGCGCGTGGTGTGCAGGACCCGTTCGGTACTGCCGTGATAGCGGGCAATACAGGCATTGACTGCATTGAACAATGCCGAACTGTCGAGCGGCTTGAACAGCACATTGTCGACCGGCCATGATGGCTGGACTCCTTCTACCGGCCCGGTCACCAGAATGACCGGCAACCGGGTGACCTCGCGCAAGTGATGCAGGTCTTGCAGCGTCGGACGCTGCCAGTCCACCAGCAAGAGGTCGGGCAGCGGACTACCGGTTTGCTGGCGCTCCTGCACGATCAGACACAGTGCCTGCTGATCAGCGCAGTTGGCCACCCGCCAGCCCAGACCACGACACAGACGCTGCAGGTTCGGCACGCCTGACTCCTCACTGAGCACCAGCACTTCAAGGCTGCTACCCAGCGCAGAAGGCTCCAGTTCGCTCGGACACAACTGAAAAGGCAACGCTACCCAAAAATCACTGCCCATGCCCGGTTCGCTGCGAACCCCCAACTGCCCACCCATCTGGTCTACCAGCCCACGCACTACCGACAGCCCCAGCCCGGTGCCGCCAAACCGCCGGGTGGTGGAGGCATCAGCCTGGGTGAACGGCGAAAACAGCCGGTCGAGCACCTCGGCAGCAATACCGCAACCGGAGTCCTGCACAGAGAAGCGCAACCAGCAGCGCTCGGCGCTTTGTTCCTGGTGACTGACACTCACCTCAACACCGCCCTCGGTGGTGAACTTCAATGCGTTGCCCACCAGGTTCATAAGGATCTGATTGACCCGCAGGGCATCACCGATCAGCAGACCAGGCATCTGCATCGCACCATTGACGGCAAAACGCAGGCCTTTTTGCTGGGCCTGTGCAGCAAACAATTCGCCTAGCTCAGCAAGCAGTTGCCGAGGGCTGAACGGCTTGTTTTCCAGACGCATCTCGCCGGCTTCGATTTTGGCGATATCGAGGATGTCGTTGATGATCCCCAGCAAGGTCCGACCGGCGATCTGCAACTTGGTCAGCAGTTGTCGCTGCTGCTCGTTCAAGGAGGAGTTCTGCAAGAGATGAGCGATGCCGATCACGGCATTCATGGGCGTACGGATTTCGTGGCTCATGTTCGCCAGGAACAGGCTCTTAGCTGCGTTGGCAGCCTCGGCACTGGCTTTGGCCGCCTGCATGTCAGCGCTGTGACGTAGCCGTTCGGTGATGTCCTGAGCAATCCCAAGGTGGCCGATAAGCTCACCATCGGTGGTACGGATCGGTGTGATAACCATCGATATCGGCACCCGTGAGGTATCCTTGCGCACGTAGGTCCACTGCCGGGTTTCAGCGCCGTCCAGTGCCGCCTTGTAGCAAAATACGTCGATACCTTCGATGGGGATGCCATACTCGCGGCTCAGTTCGGCAGAGCGCAGATCGACTTCTTCGGGCAGGTGAAAATCCATCGGTGTCTTGCGCCTGACCATTTCGGCGTGACTGTAACCCAGCAGTATTTCGGCACCGCGGTTGAAGACCACGATCTGTCCGTCAGTGTCCGTGGCGATGATCGACACCTCCGATGATGCATCAAGCACCGCCTGCAGCAGCCCGGCAACCCTGGACAGCTCGGCAGTGCGCTCACTGACCTGTTGTTCGAGTTGCGCGTTGAACTCCATCAGGTAGCGCTCGACCCGCTTGCGATCGGTGATGTCGTGCATCATCTTTGCTGCCCCCAGAATGGAGCCATCAGCCTCGCGGATCAGGCTGCAGGTGATGGTCACATCAATCAGTCGACTGTCTTTATGCAGACGCTGGGTTTCCAGGGTTGAACCACGCTCGCCACGTGCCACTCGCTCCAGCAGTTGCTCATCCTCATGAATCCGCTGCAACGGCACCAGTAAAGGAGCCAGCGGACGGCCCAGCACCTCATGTTCGGCATAGCCGAACATCTGCTCAGCGGCGCGGTTCCAGGTAATGATTCGGCCGTTCAGGGCTTCACCGATGATAGCGTCGCTGGAATTTTCAACGATGGTTGCCAGCCGGGCCTGACCGGCAATCACCTCCTGCTGACGCTGGCGCGACAACAGCAGGGTGCCGACCATCGCGGTCAGCAACAGGCTGGCCAGCACGCCAATGACAAACACCCGGCTGGACGACACCGGATCCAAAGCTTCGACGAACTGCGGATGGGCGCCGACCTCCATGCGCCAAATCCGGCCATAAATCTCGCGCTCGAAGGTGTGCACATGAAGAATTTCCGGGTCAGGGCCGTTTTCCGGGGTCTGGTAGATCAGTTGCCGGGTATCACTGACGTCATAAAGCCGCAGATGCAAGCGGTGGTTGGCCGGGTCCAGACTGGACATCACCTCAAGCATGGTCAACGGCGCATAAGTCCAGCCGATCAGGTTGGTCTCTCGTTGTGTGGTGTCGGTCGGGGTTTCCGGGGTGTTGTAGACTGGCAGCAAAAACAGGAACGCCCGCAAACGCTCTTCGCTGCTCTGCTGCAGGGTGATCGGCGCAGACAGGGTTGCCGCACCGCTGCGCATGGCCTGGACGGCCGCTTCGCGGCGGCGCGGCTCCGAGGCGATATCCAGACCCACGGCCTGGGCATTACGCGCCGGCGGGTCGATGAACTGGATAATGTAGCGATCGCCCTGATTGACACTGAGCCGACTCAACGTGAACTCAGGCTTGCCGTCAGACCTGACCCGCCGCAGGAACTCGGCCTCATCAGCAATCGCTACCCGGCGGATGAAACCAAAGCCACGCGCACCGGGATACTCTTTCTCGATATTGCGCCCCTGGCTATAGCGGCTCATCTGACTAATGCTGATGTAGCTCAGGTCAAGCATATGAATGGCGCCGCGCAGACCGCGCAGCCGATACTCATAGACCCTCAACCGTGCTTGCAGATTGTCACCGATACCCTCCCCGGCATCCCTAAGCGCATCCTGGACGTGCCGGTCAATTGTCTTGTCCTGCTGGTAACTGGCCAGGTAGCTGACCATTAAACCGGCCAGCAGTACCAGCGCCATCCAGCCACCAAGCCCTGTCAGAGAATTCGTCTTCATCGTCCGCCCCGCTATCCCTGCCGCTCAAACGACCGCCACTGACTCTGTCGAAATCCGTTACACCCCGGCAGACCGCAGGACACACGAACCACACAGTGTCAGGGTGATAGCACCGATCAGGGTTCCGTTTTCCAGCGTAGATCGTCCTGCCTTATATGCCAGCCAATATGAGGCTCAGGACTGGCTCAACACCCACTCCCTGAACTCGCTCACCACCGGTTCCTCGGCAATCTCTTCGCGAATGGCCAGGTAGTGAAAGGTCTGCGGCTGGACCACGTCGAAGCCCACCAGGCGCACCAATTGGCCTTGCCTGATCAGATCGCTGACCAGATGGTGCCAGCCCAGCGCCAGCCCCTGATCGCGCAGGGCCATCTGGATCAGCATGCTGTAGTCGTTGGCCTTGACAATGCCGGGTGCACTGAGCGAACGCCCGTCCAAGGCCACGCCCTGCAGGGCGAACCAGATTTTCCAGTCGACATATTCGGCCAGCGAGGGTCGGCCGTAGGGGCTGAGGTTGAGCAGTGCCAGGTCGCGCAGCCCTTCCAGGCTCATGTTCTGGGGCAACTGGCTGAAATAGCCTGGGCTGCACACCGGGTAGATCAATTCGCCGAACAACCGGGTGCTGACATACCCTTCGCGAATCCGCGCCGACTGGGTGATAAACGCATCCGGTCGCACATCGGCTTCCAGACGATGAAAATCATGGGTCGCGACCACGCTCAATTCGATGTCCGGGTACAAGCTGGAGAAATGCGCCAGGCGCGGCGCCAGCCACAGGTTAGCGGTGCCGGGCGAGCAGCAGATGGTCAGGCTTGGGCGCTGGTAATCCTGCTCGCGCAACCGCTCGGCGGCCTGGGCGATGTTCATGAACGACAACTGCGCCACGTTGAAAAACAACGTGCCGGCGGTGGTCAGTTCCACCGCGCGGCCGGAACGGTTGAACAGCTCGGTGCCCAGCGCGTCTTCAAGTTCCTTGATCTGGCGGCTGATGGCCGCAGGCGTTACGCACAATGAATCGGCAGCACGGGTGAAACTCAGGCACTTGGCCGCTGCTACAAAAGACCGCACCGCACGCAGTGACGGCATCTTGATCAGCAGTTGATCGGGTTCGGTCTTCTTCAATCTTGTGCCTTAGAGGTTGCAAGACCGCCCGGCCCAACCCGGGCGGCGACTGCATATTTATATCAGGAAGCCATGCGCCAGCGGGTCGTTGTCATCAACGAAGATGGTGTTGTGACCGGTGACTCTGGCCCAGCCGGTGACACCAGGCAGGATCGCGGGGTACTCGCCGACGCGGGTTACACCTTCAATCCGGCCGACGAACGTCGTGCCGATCAAACTCTGGTGGCGGAACTCCTCGCCCACCGCCAGACGCCCGCGACCCTGCAACTGAGCCATACGCGCGCTGGTGCCGGTGCCACCCGGCGAGCGGTCGATGGCCTGGTCACCATAGAACACCGCGCAACGGCCATCGATGTCAGGAATCGGCGGCTGGTCGCACCAGATCACATGATGAACACCGCGAATGCGCGAGTCCTCCGGGTGCACCGGTTCGGGCAACTGTGCCAGGGCGCTGCGCAGATTCTGGCTCAATTCAATGATGCGTTTGGTCGGCATGCCGTCCAGACCGGCCCACGTCGCCTGAGGCTCGACCACTGCGTAATAGTTGCCGCCATAGGCGATGTCGACACTCAAGCGGCCGAGCCCCTCGACGTCCACAACCACGTCCTGGGCATGCAGGTAGCTGGCGACATTCAGCATCTGCACGCTGGAGACCCGGTCGCCTTCGCGGGTGTAGCGGATATCGACCCGGCCAGCCGGCGTCTCAATGCTCAACTGGCCTGGCACCCGCGGCGTGACCAGCCCCGCCTCCAGCGCCGAAGTCACCAGGCCAATGGTGCCGGCGCCGCACATCGGCAGGCAGCCGCTGACTTCGATGAACAGCACAGCGAAGTCGCAGTCTTGCCGGTAAGCCGGGTAAATGATGGCCCCGGACATCACGTCATGACCGCGTGGCTCGAACATCAGCGCCTTACGCACCCAATCGTGGTGCTCGACAAACAATGCACGCCGCTCGGCGATCGGCACGTGCGGCAACAACGGCGCACCACCAGCCACAAGGCGCACCGGGTTGCCACAGGTATGGGCATCGATACAGAAGAAGGTGTGTTTCATGCTTGGCTTTCCTGGGCGGGAGACGGCGTAGGGCCGCCGTCTGTTCAAAGCGTGGCGCCGGCGCCCGAGTGCGCCGGCAGCCTATTGAGGATCACTCAGTATTTCTTGATGTTCTCCCAGCGCTTGATCAGGTCGGCATTCTTGTCGGTCCAGTCTTTGACCGCCTCGTCCATACTCTTGCCATCCTTGACCGCACCGTTGATGGCCTTGATATCGGCAATTGGCACGTACACCCCGGCAAGCGCTTCACGCGCGTTGGGGTTGTCTGCCGAGAAGCCTTTGCGACCGATCCAGTAGTAGCTCTGCGGTGGCGGGAATACCCCTTTGGGGTCAGCCAGGTATTTCATTTCATACTTCTGGGTCATCCATGACGGATCCCACAGCGTCACGGCGATGTTTTCCTTGCGATCAATCGCCGACTTCAGCGCAGCAGTCATCGCGGCGGTACTGCCTTCAAGCAATTGCAACTTGAGGTCGTAGGCCTTGACCGCGTTGGTCGCGTCGTTCATCAGGCCTGAACCCGGCTCGATGCCGACGATCTTGTTGCCGAACTTCTCGGCATTGGCATTGAGCTGTTCAATGGAGTCGATGCTGCTGTAGGACGGCACCGCGATGCCCTGATACAGGCCATGGGAAACCGGTGAAATTTTCTCCAGACGATTCTTGTTCTTGTTCCAGTAATCCTGCGCCACGTAGTCGATCTGCGAGGCCAGAATCTGGATGTCGCCCTTGCTGAGTGCGGCATAGGCGATTCCCCATTCAGAGAACGAGGTCACTTTTACCGTGTAGCCGTGGTCTTCGAGCACTTTCTTGGTGATGCCGGTGATGGGCGTCAAGTCCTCCCAGGAGAGTGTGCCCATGGTGATGGTTTTTTCTTCCGCATGAACCGATACCAGCGTGGCGGCCATCATGGCCAGCGCGCAAAACGCTTTCTTCAACATGTGCATGCTAATTCCCCGATCAGTTTGTTCTTATTAACCCGCCTTGAAGGCGTTCTTTTATTGCGTACACGAATGTGGCTCCGTGTCCGTCACGCAATACCTGCCCGTCATCGGCGCAACCCGCGCGCACCGCGTCAGGGCGTGCGGCCGGTCCGGCCTGAACCAACGGGCGCCGCTAAAAACCGCTGCCGGCGACCAGCGCATCGGCCTCAAGGCCAGGCGGCGTAATGAACATCTGCATGTTGCTGCGCGACAGTTCTCAATGCTCGAACACCAGATCAACGACCCGCCCCTCGTCGTGCCGGCCAATGGCCTCAATGAATTGGTCGTGGTGCTCCACCGCCAGATCCAGGCGCTGTTGCATGTGCGCATCGCGGGGCCGAAAGAAGGTATGGCCGATCCGCGCGTGATCGATCAGCAGCCGGCCCAGACTCGGCTCCAGGTACGGATTGGCGGCCATCTCACCCATGATCTGGTGAAAACGATTGTTCTCCACCACCATGCCCATGGGGTCCAGCGTGCGACTGGCCTGACGGAAGCGCTCTTGCGTGGTTTTCAGGTCATTGAGCTGCAAGGGGGTGAAATTGTGTACCGCCAACCGGCCAATGGCGGCATACACCATCGGCGCAACCAGAAAGAAATTGCGCAGCGTCGAATAGTCCATGGGGATGACCCGGGCACCGCGATTCTCGCGAATATCCAGATAACCTTCACCGGCCAGGCGCCGGAAGGTTTCGCGCACCGGGGTACGGGACAGGCCATAGCGCTCGCTGAGCGTGGCTTCATCCAGAACCTGATCGGGCCTTAGCTCCATGATCAGAATCTGCCGTTTCAAATCTTGGTAAAGGCCGCTCTTGCCGGTTTTCACCAGGAACCTCCAGTGCGCTGTTGTACCAACGTCACAAGAGACTGGCATGCAGCAAGAGGCCCGTCAACGAACTGTATTCTTTATGTAGACACATTAAATCCATAAGAAATACATTTTTCCAGCGGCGTTATCCTTGTAAAACATGAGCTTAGCGGATTGAACGATGCGGCCAATACGGTCGCAGGTAGATATGCAGCTGTCGTATACAAGTAAATACTCATCAAATGGATGCGAACCTCAAAACCTGAGCGGCGCATCAAACCTTGCCTGACTCGATGATTGACAGAAATACGGCGCAATTGGCCCCGATTGCGATTACAACGACGCGCAGGAAGTAACTTTCTGATACCGTTCGCTGATTCATCCTGTGCCCAAAAATCCGGCCTCGATAGAACGGACCCTACAGGAGAGCCACTTTTGCCTATTGCCGACAATGCCCTGGATCAAGCCATCGAGCGTTGCAGCCAGGAGCCGATCCAGATCCCTGGCAGCATTCAGCCCCACGGGTTTTTGCTGGTGCTCGACGAACCCAGCCTGCAGATCCTGCAGGCCAGTGAAAATACCGAGCAGTGGCTGGGCGTGGCTGCTGGCGACCTGATCGGCAAGGATTTCCCCGGCTGGGTGGATGACAGCTTTGATCTGGCCGGCCATCTGCAGGAACTGCCGGCTGACGAAATCTTTCCGTTTCATATCGGCGACGTGCACCTGCGCCGGGGTCCTTGCAGCGACCAGCGCATGACCCTGCTGGTGCACCGTCATGATCAGGTACTGATCGCCGAATTCGAGCCTGTACCAGAGCAATCGGCCCGCCGCAGAAACGACTTCTATCCGTTGATCCGTGGTTTCGTCAGTGGCTTGCAGCAGATTACCGATATCGAAGAGCTGCTGCGCCGCTCCGTGCAGCAGATCAAACAGATCACCGGGTTTGGCCGGGTCAAGGCGTACCGCTTCGATGCCGATGGCAACGGCCTGGTACTGGCCGAGGCCGTCGACGCGGGTTATCCGCAATACCTGGGCCTGTGTTTTCCAGCCTCGGACATCCCGCGCCAGGCACGAGAGCTGTATCGCACCAATCGAATCCGGCTGATCCAGAGCGCCAGTTACCAGCCTTCGGCGCTGATACCTGCCAACAACCCGCGCACCGGTCAGCCGCTGGACCTGAGCTATGCCTCGTTGCGCAGCGTCTCGCCCGTGCACCTGCAGTACATGCGCAATATGGGCACGCTGGCCTCGATGTCACTGTCGATCGTGGTCGACGGCAAACTCTGGGGGCTGATTTCCTGCCATCACCAGCAGCCTCGCCCGGTGGACTTTCAGACCCGCACGGCCTGCGAACTGCTCAGCAGCCTGCTGTCGTTGCAGATCGAGTCTCTGGAGTCTCATGCCAGCACCCGGCAATTACTGGATTTGCGCAAACGCATCGTGCAGATGCTGTCGTCGATGGCCGATCATGACAGCGTCAGTGACGGCCTGCTGGAACTGCCTGAAGTGCTGCTGGCCTTCGCCGACGCCCAGGGCGCGGCGATCATTTCTGCCGGGCGCTGCGAACTGATCGGCGCCACGCCGCCCGAGTCGATGGTCAATGCACTGGTGCACTGGCTGGGCCAGCAGGATGCCGAGGAAGTCTTCCACACCGACAACGTGCAGCGCGACATCGACGAACTCCCGGAGCTGGGCCAGTACGCTGCGGGGGTCATGGCGGTGGCCATCTCGCAAATTCACTCACACTATCTGGTGTGGTTCCGTCCTGAACAGGCGCGTACCGTGAACTGGGCCGGGCGCCCGGAAAAAGACATCAGCCCACAGGGCACTCTCAATCCGCGCCACAGCTTTGAGCGCTGGCAACAGGACGTACGTGGTTTTTCCGCGCCCTGGAACCCGCTGATCATTGAAGGTGTGGTTGAGCTGCGCAGCGCGGTATTGGGTATCGTGATGCGCAAGGCCGAAGAGCTGGCGCAACTGTCTGGCGAGTTGCAGCGTTCCAACAAAGAGCTTGAAGCGTTCTCTTACAGTGTCTCCCACGACCTGCGCGCGCCGCTGCGACACATTGCCGGCTATACCGAATTGCTCAGTGAAATCGAAGGCTCGGTGCTCAGCGAGCGCGGCAAACGCTTTTTGCAGCACATCGAAGACGCCGCGCGCTTTGCCGGGACACTGGTCGATAATCTGCTGAATTTTTCCCAGATGGGCCGCTCTGCGCTGCGCTTGTCGGATGTCGACCTCAATGCCCTGATCGACAATATCCGCAGCGACCTGCAGCCTGATTATGCTGGCCGCGAGGTTGTCTGGGAAATTGCCCGGTTGCCTAAAGTGATTGGCGATCCGGCCTTCATTAACCTGGCCCTCAACAACCTGATTGCCAACGCGCTCAAATATACTCGTGGGCGCACCCCGGCGCGCATTGAAATCGGCGCCCGGCAGACCGAGAATGAAACCGAAGTGTGGATCCGCGATAACGGCGTGGGTTTCGACATGGCCTATGCCAACAAGCTGTTCGGGGTTTTCCAGCGTCTGCATCGCATGGAAGACTTCGAAGGCACCGGCATTGGCCTGGCCAGCGTGCGGCGCATTATCGAGCGCCACGACGGCGAAGTCCGCGCCGAGGGCGAAATCGACCGTGGCGCGACCTTCTACTTCACCCTTCCTCGTCACCTTTCGCATAGCTGAGAACCACCGATCATGCTCAAACCCATTCTGTTGGTCGAAGACAACCCCAGGGATCTGGAGTTGACCCTTGTCGCGCTGGAGCGCAGCCAGTTGGCCAACGAAGTCATTGTGCTGCGTGACGGTGCCGACGCTCTGGATTACCTGCTGCGCCGTAACGCCTTTGCCGAGCGTGACGACGGCAACCCGGCGGTGCTGCTGCTGGACCTGAAACTGCCCAAGGTCGATGGCCTGGAAGTGCTCAAAGTGGTGCGCGACACCCCGGAACTGCGCAGCATCCCCACCGTGATGCTGACCTCCTCGCGAGAAGAGCCAGACCTGCTGCGCGCCTACGAGCTGGGGGTCAACGCCTACGTGGTCAAACCCGTCGAGTTCAAGGAGTTTGTCGCGGCCATTTCCGACCTCGGGGTTTTCTGGGCCGTACTGAATGAACCTCCACCGGGTTCTCTGCGTCTGAACCGTCGACGCAATTAATGACGGAGCCCGGATGTTGGCCAAGCCAATGAATTTGCTGATGGTCGAAGACAGCTCGATGGACGCCGAGCTGACCCTGTTGAGACTTGAGCGCAGCGGCATGCTGATCCAGGCCCGGCAGGTGTTCGACCACTGGGGCGCAGAGCGCGCCCTGCAAGAGCAAAGTTTCGATCTGATCCTCTGCGACTGCGTACTGCCTGGCTCTTCGGGCAGCGACGTGCTGGCCATCGCGCGGCGCCTGGCCCCGGATACGCCGTTTATTTTCCTGTCCGGCATCTACGGCGAAGAACACGCGGTGGAAATGATCCGCCTGGGTGCGACCGACTACGTCCTGAAAAAGAACCTGTCATTGCTGCCCAAGGCGGTGGCGCGCGCGCTTACCGAAGTCCAGGAACGCCAGCGCCGGCGCCGGGCCGAAGAAGCACTGGCGGATGTAGAAGCGCGTGCGCGGATCGCGATTGACGCGGCAGGCATGGGCAGTTGGGACTTTCGCCCGCAGGACGGCCTGTTGCTCTGGGACGATCGCTGCAAGGCGCTGTTCAGCCTGCCCGCAGATACCGAGATGGATCTGCCATTGTTCTATGCCGGCCTGCATCCCGATGATCAGGGCGCTGTCCGTGAAGCCGTGGAACAGGCCATGGCACCGGACAGCGATGGCAGCTATCGCATGGAGTTTCGCTGTATCAATGGCAAAGAGCCGCGCTGGCTGCTGAGCAGTGGCCAGGCGCGGGTCGTCGATGGCCAGTGCGTGCGTTTCTCCGGTGTATTACAAGACATCCATCAACAGCGTCAGGCCACCCAGGCACTTAAACAGCTCAATGAAATCCTTGGCGAACGGGTCGAGCGGCGCACCCGCGAGAGGGATCGTGCCTGGGAGTTGTCGCAAGACCTGCTGGGCGTATTCAATAAGGATCTGACGCCGGTGGCGCTCAACCCGGCCTGGGAACAGGCGCTGGGCTTTAACCGCCAGGCCCTGGCGCAGATTTCACTGATGCAATTGCTGCCCGAAGATGACCGCCAGGCGTTCTGCAGCGAGCTGGCGACCCTGGCGCGCAACGGCGACAGCGTGCGTTTTACCGGCCGGATCCGCCATGCCAATGGTCAGCAGCGCTGGCTGTCATGGGTGGTGGTGCCGGAAGACACTCTGCTCTATGCGGTGGCGCGGGACATTACTGGCGAGCGTGAGGCGACCGAAAGCCTTGCCGAAGCCAATACCCGGCTGCGCGATCAGATTGCCGAGCGCGAGCGGATCGAAGCCGCCCTGCAACAGATGCAGCGCCTCGAAGCGGTCGGCCAATTGACCGCAGGCGTGGCCCACGACTTCAACAACCTGCTGACCGTGATCCTCACCGGCTCCAGCTTTCTTGAACGTGAGCTGGACAAACCAGATCTGGACAAGGCGCGGCGGCGCCTGAAGCACATCCGTGAAGCGGGCGAGCGCGGTGCCAAACTGACCTCACAGTTGCTGGCCTTCTCCCGGCGCCAGCGCCTGGAGCCGGTGCCGCTGAACCTCAACGACACCTTGAACGGCCTGGAAGAACTGCTGCGCCGCACCCTGGGCGGAAGCATTCTGGTTCGCCTGGATCTGCACGCTCAGTTGTGGCAGGCGCTGACCGATCCGACCCAGACCGAGATGATCATTCTCAACCTGGCGATCAACGCCCGCGACGCGATGCCGGCCGGCGGCCTGCTGATCCTGCGCACCCACAACACCCGCGTGCGGCAGGCCGCGCAACGGCCGGAAGATCCCGAGCCTGGCGACTACGTGATGCTGTCAATCCGCGACACCGGCTGCGGCATGAGCCAGGATGTGCTGGCCAAAGTGTTCGAGCCGTTCTTCACGACCAAGGACATCGGCAAAGGCTCCGGGCTGGGCCTGGCGCAAGTGTTCGGGTTTGCCAAACAGTCCGGAGGCGGCGTGCGCATCGACACCGAGCCGGGCCGTGGCACGGAAGTCAGCGTCTATCTGCCGGCGGTGCAGCAGACCGCAACACAGACCGAGCCGCCAGTGCCCGCTCAAGAGCCACAGAACAGCGGACATAACCGCTGCATCCTGGTGGTCGACGATGAACACCTGATCCGCGACATGCTCAGCGAAATGCTGGTGCTGCAAGGCTATCGGGTCCGTCAGGCCAACAGTGGCGAACAGGCGTTGCAATTGCTCGACGATCAGGTCGATCTGCTGCTCACCGACTTCGCCATGCCCGGCTTCAACGGCGCACAGTTGGCCCGCGCGGCGCGCGACCGTTATTCACAGTTGCCGGTGGTGTTTCTGACCGGTTATGCCGAACTGCAAGGCCTGGAATTGCCTGAAAGCCTGGTGCTGCAAAAGCCGGTCAAGCCTGATGAACTGTTCCGGGCGCTGAGCCAGATGCTGTGATGATACAGGGGTGGCGGTCGCGGCTAATGTCATGCTGGTGGCCCAAGCCAATCCTGTTCAGACAAGCATTGCGCACCAGGGGCGAGCTTGCTCGCGAAGAGGCCGGTAAACGACCTCTGCTGCGAGCTATTTCTCAAGACTCAATAGTAACGGCGACCTTGCTCTGAGCGGCACACACTCAGCGTTTGGCCGCCATTGCGGTCACTTCCACGCGCATGCCCGGCACAGCCAGCGACGCGACACCAACGGCGGCACGGACTGGCCAGGGCTTGCTGAAAAAGCGTTGATAGACCTCGTTGAAGGCACCGCGCTCATTCATGTCGGTGAGGTAGATGGTCAGGTGCAACACACGATCCAGCGAACTGCCGGCGTTTTCCAGAGCGACCTTGAGCGCCTGCAGGGTGCATTCGCTTTGCGCAGTGATGTCACCCAGTTCCAGGCTGCCATCGGCACGGGTCGGGATCTGGGTGGACACCAGCAAGCCAGCGAAACCGGCGACGTCGCTAGAGATGGACTCCGGGTCTGGATCGGGCAGGAAATCGATATCAGAATTGGCCATGTGAATCTCTGGTCAGGTGAATGAAGGCCGACCAGTGTAATGCCCTATCGCGGCTAAAGGCGAAAGCGATTTGCCGGTGAAGCGCCGCTGTCCGTTACGCCTGAACAATACCGCGAGCGCCTGGTTGGCGCTTGCCCCCTGAACCGGAGCCCTGATGAATACGCAAGACACCCTGCGCCAGCAACTGATTGGCCAACCCCTGCCCTCTTTGACCCTGACCGCCACTGACCACTCCAGTGTCGACCTCAGCACCCTGCCAGGCCTCAGCGTGGTGTTTATCTACCCGCGCAGCGGCAACCCCGAACTGCCCGCCCCGGCAGAAATGGCCAGTGTGCCTGGTGCCAAAGGCTGCACCCCGCAGGCCTGCGGCTTTCGTGATGCGTTCGATGATTTCGCCGCCCTGGGCGTACAGCGAATCTTCGGCCTCTCGTCGCAAGACACCGCCTACCAACAGGAACTCAAGGAGCGCACGCAACTGCCCTACCAGCTGTTGTCCGATCAGGACTGTGCATTAGGCAAAGCGTTGGGCCTGCCGGTGTATCAGGCCGGGCCGCTGCAAGTGTATGGCCGCGCCGCACTGGTGATCGACGACGGTCGGCTGGCGCAGCTGTACACCGAGATCCCGGAGCCGGCGCGCAATGCCGAGGACATTCTTGGCTGGTTGCGCCAGGCACAGAGCTGACGCAAACCGCTGCTTCAGAACATGGTATTGATGTTGGCCGCCTGCTGCGGGACGTTCTGGATCACGTCCCAGTGCTCGACGATCTTGCCATTGGCAACCCGAAAGATGTCCACCACGGCCTGACCCGGATCCTTGGCGCCATTGGTGGAGTGCACGTGCAGGTACACCAGGTCACCATCGGTGGCGCTGCGCACGACACGTGCCCTCGATTGCGGGTTTTCCTTGAAAAAGCCCGCAAAGAATTCCACGAACGGCGCCTTGCCATCCGGCACCTCAGGGTTGTGCTGCTTGTAGCTGTCCGCAACCAGCTGCGCGGCACCGGCTACGTCATGTTTGTTGAAGAAGCGTTCGTAAAAATCCAGCACCAGGGTGCGGTTGGCCTCTTCCGCTGCCAGGTTGCGCGGGGTAGCGGCGTGACTGGTCGCTGCCACAACAACGAGCAGCGCGGCCAGCGCCAGACCAGCCAGGGTTTTCAAGAAAGAGTCATAAGGCTTCCTGAGAGAATGAATGAGGCGCTGATAGTGGTCTGTTGGGCGGCTACGAAACTATCACCAGCCTGACATGTGAAACGATTGTCGAGGGGGCCGTATGCTGTCGCACCCGGCCCCGCTGCGGGATCAATAGCCCAGCGACAACCCGGTATTGCGCCGCGGATCGTTGGCGCCGTAGTACTTGTTGTTACCCACCGGTTTGCCGTCCAGCGAAGGCGCGCCGACCAGAATCGCCGCTACGTGATTGAGCGGTTGCGGCCCGGTGAATTTGTGGCCCCAGCTTTCGAGGATCTTGCGCGTATCAGGGCTGATCGCGAAATCTTCCAGGTGGGTTTCCTCAGGCAGCCATTGCTGGTGGAAACGGGTCGCGTCGGTGGCTTCCTGGATGTTCATGCGGTAGTCGATGACGTTGAGCATGGTCAGCAGGGTCGCGGTAATGATCCGGCTGCCGCCGGGCGTACCCACCACCATGACAGTCTTGCCGTCCTTGGTGACGATGGTCGGGCTCATGGATGACAGCGGGGTTTTACCGGGGGCAATGGCGTTGGCTTCGCCCTGCACCAGGCCATACATGTTCGGCACACCGACCTTGGAGGTGAAGTCGTCCATCTCGTCGTTGAGGATCACCCCGGTCTTGCTGGCCATCACCCCGGCACCGAACCAGTCGTTGAGGGTGTAGGTCACCGACACCGCATTGCCCCATTTGTCGACGATGGAGTAGTGCGTGGTGTTGTTGCCTTCATGGGGCGCGACGCCAGGTGCCAGGTCTTTGGAGACTGCGGCTTTCTGTGGGTCGATGGCAGCGCGCAGCTTGGCCGCGTAGTCCTTGTCGAGCAGCCGCTCGAGCGGGTTCTTGACGAAATCCGGGTCGCCCAGGTAGCTGTTGCGATCGACATAGGCATGGCGCATCGCTTCGATCTGGTAATGCATGGCCTGGGCGGAACGGAAGCCCAGATCCTTCATCGGATAGCCTTCGAGAATATTCAGGATCTGGCAGATCACTACACCGCCAGAGCTCGGTGGGGGCGCAGAGACGATGTGGTAGCCGCGGTAATCGCATTCCACCGGCGCCAGTTCACGGGTCTTGTAGCGGTCCAGGTCGGCCTGGGTAATGATGCCCTTGCCGGCCTTGCTGGAACTGACCAGGGCATCGGCCACCCAGCCCTTGTAAAAGCCGTCCTCGCCCTTGGCGGAGATTTCCCGCAGGGTGCGCGCCAGGTCTTTCTGCACCAGCTTCTGGCCCACCTGCATTGGCTTGCCGTCATCGAGGAAGATCGAGCCGGAATCCTTGATGTCCTTCTTGAAGTCTTCGGTGGCGGTCCACAGCAGGTCCACGTCGCCCTGCTCCAGCACAAAGCCGTCATGGGCCAGCTTGACCGCCGGGGCGATCATCTCGGCGCGCGGCTTGCTGCCGTACTTGCTCAGTGCATACTCCATCCCCGAGACCGTGCCCGGCACAGCAACCGCCAGGTGGCCGCGCGAACTCAGGCCCGGCACCACGTTACCGTCCTTGTCCAGGTACATGTCGGCAGTGGCAGCCAGCGGCGCCTTTTCGCGGAAGTCGAGGAAGGTTTTCTTGCCGTCAGCCATCTGAATGGTCATGAAGCCGCCACCGCCCAGGTTGCCCGCAGCCGGATAAACCACCGCCAGCGCGTAACCCACCGCCACCGCCGCATCCACGGCATTGCCACCGGCCTTGAGCACGTCGACGCCCACATGGGTGGCCAGATGCTGGGCAGTGACCACCATGCCGTTCTCGCCGGCCACTGGGGCTTGCGAAGCGGCCAGGGCCAGAGGGCTTTGGGTAAAACAGAAGGCGACAGCGACGAAGGCCGTCAGCTTGCGGTACATCATGAGCCAGATTCCTTGTTCAGTTTTCTGATTGTTTGCGGGTGTTTGCCACCCTTGGCATATGGCCTGCAAGAGCATAGCGCTAAATCAGCAAACGACGCGAACCAGGCTCAATCAACGGTGGCGGGTGGTCGAGCGCAGCTTGTAACGCTCGCCGGGGTGAGTCAGGCGCACATAGCTGACCAGATTTTCGCTGGACCAGGTTCGCCGCACCATGCACAGGCAGGCCGCACCGGGGTCGATTTCCAGCCACTGAGCGGTCCGCGCATCGGCGTGGATGGCTTCGACCACATGCTCGATATCGCTGATCGGGCAACTGGCGACCAGTACCTCGTTGGGGGTCTGCTTCGAGAAGTCGCTGGACAGGTAGTGCGGCACCCAGCGCGGGTTGACGTAGCGGTCTTCGAGCTGGATCGGCAAACCGTTCTCGCGATGCACCAGAATGCTGTGAAACACCGGGCTGCCGATGCGCAGGCCCAAACGCAGGGCCACTTCATCGTCGGCGGTAATGGCTTCACTGCGCAGCACATCGTTGGAGTAGTGATGCCCGCGGGCGCGGACCTCTTCAGCGATGTTCATCACCTCCTGCAACGAAGACTCGGCGCGTGGGTCGGTGACGAAGGTACCCAGCCCGGCCTGACGCACCAGGTAGCCCTGCTGCACCAGGTTGGTGATCGCCTTGTTGGCGGTCATACGGCTGACGGAAAAATCCCGGGCCAGTTGCTCTTCTGGCGGAATCTGGTGATTGACCGGGTAGTCGCCTTCGCGGATATGCGTCAGCAGGAACTCTTCGATCACTTTGTACCGAGGGGGTTTCGGGGTACTCACCAGTTCTCCGGATGTGTGGGCAAGGAGTCGAATAATACCCCGCAGCCCACACCTTGCCACCCGTTTTCAGTCACTGCTGGCCAGTGCCCGGCCCTGTGCCTGCGGTTTGACCCAGATCCAGTACGCCAGGACCAGCAGGCCGAGCCACACCACCCCGACCCACATGGCCGGACGGCTGTTCGGGAACCAGGCCAGCACGCCGAACACGAACAGCATGAAACCGATGGCCGCCGCCGGGGCAACCGGCCAGAACGGTACCCGGAACTTCAACTGCGCAACCTCGGCGCTGCTCATACGGCGGCGCATGCCCACCTGGGAAACCAGAATCATCAACCACACCCAGACGGTGGCGAAGGTGGCCAGCGAAGCGATGAGCAGGAAGATGTCTTCAGGGATCAGGTAATTGAGCACCACGCCGATCAGCAACGCAGCGGCCATCACCAGCGCCGTGAGCCACGGCACGCCATTGCTCGACACCTTGGCAAAGCCGGCCGGTGCCTGACCTTGCAGCGCCATGCCGTACAACATGCGCCCGGCACCGAAGACATCGCTGTTGATCGCCGAAATGGCCGCCGAGATCACCACGATATTAAGCAGCGCGGCAGCAAAGCCGATGCCCAGGTTATCGAAGATCTGCACGAACGGGCTGCCTTGGGTGCCGATCTGCGGCCACGGGAAAATCGACATCAGCACGAACAGGGTCAGCACGTAGAACAGTAGGATGCGCAGCGGCACGGCGTTGATCGCCTTGGGCAGTACCCGTTGCGGGTCCTTGGCTTCGCCGGCAGTGACGCCAATGATCTCGATGCCGCCAAAGGCGAACACCACCACGGCAAAGCAGGCGATGAAGCCGCCAATGCCATTGGGCATGAAGCCGCCGTGCTGCCACAGGTTGTGGATGCCGGTGCCGCCGTCACTCAGGCCGAAGCCGTAGAACATGATGCCCAGGCCGCCCAGAATCATCGCCACGATAGCGCTGACCTTGAGGATCGACAGCCAGAACTCCATTTCGCCGAAGACCTTGACCGTACACAGGTTCAGGGCGCCGATGAAACAGATGATCGACAGCACCCAGATCCAGCGCGGCACATCGGGAAACCAGAAGCCCATGTAAATGCCAAACGCGGTGACGTCCGCCAGGCAGACGATGATCATCTCGAACGCGTAGGTCCAGCCGGTGATAAATCCGGCCAGCGGCCCGACATAGGAGGTGGCGTATTCACCGAACGAGCCGGACACCGGATTGTGTACGGCCATTTCGCCCAGGGCGCGCATGACCATGTACACCGCAGCGCCCGCGATCAGGTAGGCCAGCAGTACCGACGGGCCGGCCAGCTTGATGGCCGAGGCCGAACCGTAGAACAGCCCGGTGCCGATGGCCGAGCCTAGCGCGATAAAACGAATATGACGGGCACTCAGACCCCGTTTGAGCCCAGTGTGGGTACTCATGTCAGTGCATCTCCGATTGTTTTTATAGTGCAGAGATGGCCGCCCCGCGTGCCGGGCGGCCTGTGCTCAATCGAGCGTCAGAGGCTAGGCAGCAGGCGCGGCGGCACCAGCGCATTGAGACAACCGCTGGCCAGCAGAGCACTGGCGGTCTCGATGTCAGGGGCGAAGAAGCGGTCTTCCTGATAGTAAGAAACTTCGGCGCGCAACAGGCTGCGGGCTTTTTCCAGCTTCTCGGAGCTCTTGAGGCCGTTACGGAAGTCCAGGCCCTGACAGGCACCCAGCCATTCGATAGCCAGGATGCCACGCACATTGTCGGCCATGGCCCACAGCCGCTTGCCGGCGTTGGGCGCCATCGACACGTGGTCTTCCTGGTTGGCCGAGGTCGGCAGGCTGTCGACACTGGCCGGGTGCGCCAGCGCCTTGTTGTCGCTGGCCAGGGCCGCTGCGGTGACCTGAGCGATCATGAAACCGGAGTTGACCCCGCCGTTTTCCACCAGAAACGGCGGCAACTGCGACATGTGGCGGTCCATCATCAGCGAGATGCGGCGCTCCGACAACGAGCCAATCTCGGCAATGGCCAGCGCCAGGTTGTCAGCGGCCATGGCCACGGGCTCGGCGTGGAAGTTACCGCCAGAGATCACATCGCCCTGCTCGGCGAACACCAGCGGGTTGTCCGACACGGCGTTGGATTCGACTTCCAGCACTTCGGCGGCTTGGCGCAACTGGGTCAGGCAGGCGCCCATCACTTGCGGCTGGCAGCGCAGCGAGTACGGGTCCTGGACCTTGTCGCAGTTGGCATGCGAGCGCGACACTTCGCTGCTGTCGGTAAGCAGGTCGCGGTAAGCGGCAGCCACGTCGATCTGCCCGCGCTGGCCACGCGCGGCATGAATGCGCGCATCGAACGGCGCCCGCGAACCCAGCATGGCTTCGACGCTCAGGCCGCCGCAAACAGTGGCGGCAGCAAACAGGTCTTCGCCTTCGAACAGCCCGCGCAGCGCGTAGGCCGTGGACACCTGGGTGCCGTTGAGCAGCGCCAGGCCCTCCTTGGCGGCCAGGGTCAGCGGCTCAAGACCTGCCACCGCCAGCGCTTCGGCGGCTGGCAGCCACTGGCCTTTATAGCGCGCCTTGCTCTCGCCGATCAGTACCAGCGACATGTGCGCCAGCGGTGCCAGGTCGCCGGAGGCACCCACCGAGCCCTTGAGCGGGATGTGCGGGTAGACCTCAGCGTTGATCAGGGCGATCAGCGCGTCGATGACCTTGCGGCGAATCGCCGAGAAACCACGGGCCAGGCTGTTGACCTTGAGCAGCATGATCAGGCGCACCATCGCATCATCCAGCGCCTCGCCGACACCGGCGGCGTGAGACAGCACCAGCGAGCGTTGCAGCTTTTCCAGATCTTCAGGGGCGATGCGGGTCGAGGCCAACAGGCCAAAACCGGTGTTGATGCCATAGGCAGTACGGCCTTCGGCCAGGATACTCTCGACACAGGCGACGCTGGCGTCGATGGCGGCATGGGCGCCGGGGTCCAGCTCGACGCGCACCGGTTGCTGGTAGGCCTGACGCAACTGGGTCAGGTTCAAGGTGCCGGGTTTGAGGGTCAGGGCATTCATCAATCAGGCTCCTTTGTTGTTCTTGCTGCCGATCATCGGCAGGTTGAGGCCCTGTTCATGGGCGCAGTCGATTGCAATCTGGTAACCGGCATCGGCGTGACGCATCACCCCGGTGCCCGGGTCGTTGGTCAATACCCGGGCAATACGTGCCGCGGCATCGTCGGTGCCATCACAGACGATGACCATACCCGAATGTTGCGAAAAGCCCATGCCTACGCCGCCGCCATGGTGCAACGACACCCAGGTTGCGCCGCCGGCGGTGTTGAGCAGCGCGTTGAGCAGCGGCCAGTCCGATACAGCGTCGGAGCCGTCACGCATGGCTTCGGTCTCGCGGTTAGGGCTGGACACCGAACCGGAGTCCAGATGGTCACGCCCGATCACCACCGGCGCCGACAGTTCGCCAGAGCGGACCATTTCGTTGAACGCCAGCCCCAGCCTGGCACGCTGGCCCAGGCCGACCCAGCAGATCCGTGCTGGCAGGCCCTGGAAGGCAATGCGCTCACGGGCCATGTCCAGCCAGTGATGCAGGTGGGCGTCGTCAGGGATCAGTTCCTTGACCTTGGCGTCAGTCTTGTAGATGTCTTCAGGGTCACCGGACAGCGCCGCCCAGCGGAACGGGCCGATGCCGCGGCAGAACAGCGGACGAATGTAGGCCGGCACGAACCCCGGGAAGTCGAAGGCATTGGCTACGCCCTCTTCCTTGGCCATCTGGCGGATGTTGTTGCCGTAGTCGAAGGTTGGCACGCCGGCTTTCTGGAAGTCGAGCATCGCCTGTACGTGCACGGCCATCGATTGCTTGGCCGCCTTGATCACCGCTGCCGGGTCAGTCTTGGCACGGTCGCGGTACTGCTCCCAGCTCCAGCCGATCGGCAGGTAGCCATTGAGCGGGTCGTGGGCGCTGGTCTGGTCGGTGACCATGTCCGGACGTACCCCACGACGGACCAGTTCAGGGAGGATTTCAGCCGCGTTGCCGTGCAGGGCGACCGATACCGCTTTGCCTTCGGCGGTGTATTTGGCGATGCGTGCCAGCGCGTCGTCCAGGTCAGTGGCCTGCTCATCGACATAACGGGTGCGCAGGCGGAAGTCGATGCTGGTCTGCTGGCATTCGATGTTCAGCGAGCAGGCACCGGCCAGCGTCGCCGCCAGTGGCTGCGCGCCGCCCATGCCGCCAAGACCGGCGGTCAGTACCCAGCGCCCGGTGAGGTTGCCGCCAAAGTGCTGGCGACCGGCCTCGACGAAAGTCTCGTAGGTGCCCTGGACGATGCCCTGGCTGCCGATGTAGATCCAGCTGCCAGCGGTCATCTGGCCGTACATGGCCAGGCCCTTGGCATCCAGTTCGTTGAAGTGCTCCCAACTGGCCCAGTGCGGCACCAGGTTGGAGTTGGCAATCAGTACCCGTGGCGCGTTGGAGTGGGTCTTGAACACGCCAACCGGCTTGCCGGACTGGACCAGCAGGGTTTCATCGTCGTTGAGTTCCTTGAGGGTCTCGACGATCTTGTCGTAGCACTCCCAATTGCGTGCCGCACGGCCAATGCCGCCATACACCACC
Organism: Pseudomonas sp. 21LCFQ010; assembly: GCF_024129905.1. Taxonomy (NCBI): domain Bacteria; kingdom Pseudomonadati; phylum Pseudomonadota; class Gammaproteobacteria; order Pseudomonadales; family Pseudomonadaceae; genus Pseudomonas; species Pseudomonas sp. 21LCFQ010. The sequence goes on from NZ_JAMYDZ010000014.1 coordinate 93,537, forward strand.
AGCTCTTTCGGATTTTCCGCCACCTCGGGGTCGAGGTTGTTCATCAACATGCGCAGCGGCGCCTCGGTCAACCAGCTCTTGGCGTTGAGGGTGGTGCCGCGGGGTGCACGGATTACGGTGTCACGAAACGTCGTCATGGTCAGGTCCTGATACAGGGTGTTGTTCTTGTTGAAAGGGTGTTCTTGAAAAACTTGCCGTCAGCGTTCAGCCGCCTAGCGCCAGGGTATGAATCAGCCGCGCCGCCGCCTTGGCGGTGTGGCTGTCGATATCGAACGCAGGGTTGAGCTCCGCCAGGTCGATCAGCCGCAACCGACCGCTGTCACGCAAGCGCTCGATCAGCGATTCGAGCAGGTGCATGGGCACGCCCCGCGCCGCCGGCGCGCTGACGCCTGGCGCTTCGCTGGCCGGCAGTACATCGATGTCGATGGTCAGGTACAGCGCGTCACAGCTGCGGGCAAACGCGTGCAGCTCATCACCGATCACCTGCAGCGTGGCTTCGCGGATCTGGTGATCCTCACGGACCAGCACATCGAGCTCGGTTGCGCGGTTGAACAGCGCCTGGGTATTGCTGGCGCGGCTTACACCGACACAGGCATACAAAAACGGCCAGCCACGCGCGGCGCATTGCTCGGCGATCTGTGAAAACGGCGTGCCAGAGGAACGGGTCTGGCTGAAATCTCGCAAGTCGAAGTGCGCATCGAAGTTGACGATGCCGATGCGCGGGGTGTCCGCCCGCCCGGCAAAGTGCTGCGCCAGTCCCGACCAACTGCCGTACGCCACTTCATGACCGCCACCGAGCACCACCGGCAGGTGGCCGTCGTCGAGCAGCCGGCACACACCGTCGGCCAAACGTTGCTGCGCGGCCTCCAGATCAGCGTCATCACAGACCACGTCACCGGCATCGTAAGCCGGCCCCTGGCGATGCCAGGCCAGATTGGCCAGCGCCTTGCGCATCGCCAGCGGCCCGGCCGCTGCACCGGTACGGCCGTGGTTGCGGCGCACACCTTCGTCACAGGCAAAACCCAGCAGCGCCAGACCAGGGACCGCGCTCGCAGCCCAGGGCTGGATGCGCTGGTGCCAGCGCGCGCTGTCCTGCTCCGGATCGACGCGCCCGCTCCAGGCGTCCAGGCTCTGACGATCAGCGAACATAAGTAACGACTCCTGCAAAAACGCGCTGGCGCAGACGGCCAGCCTGGATGGCATAGGCAAGTTCGGCCGGGTGACGGACATCCCACAGGCACAAGTCGGCCGGTGCGCCCACGGCGATCCGACCCAGCTCCTTGTGGCCCAGCGCATAGGCCGCATGGGCGGTCATGCCGGCCAGGGCTTCGGTGGGGGTCAGACGGAAAAACGTGCAGGCCAGATTGGCCATCAGGGTCGGCAGGCAGATCGGCGAGGTGCCGGGGTTGGCATCGCTGGCCAGGGCCATAGGGATGCCGTACTGGCGCAACAGGGCAATCGGCGGCTGCTGGGTCTCGCGCAGTACATGGAAGGCACCCGGCAGCAGCACCGCAGCGGTGCCGGACTCGGCCATGGCACGTACGCCGGCCTCGTCGAGGTATTCGATATGGTCCACCGACAGGGCGCCATAGCGTGCGGCCAGCGCGCTGCCACCCAGGTTCGACAACTGCTCGGCATGCGCCTTGATCGCCAGGCCATGGGCGATGGCTGCCTGGAATACTCGCTCACATTGCGCCGGGGAAAAGGCGATACCTTCGCAGAACACATCGACGGCATCGGCCAGCCCCTGTTGCGCAGCGGCCGGGATCATCTGCTGGCAGACCAGATCAATGTAGCCGTCACTGTTGCCGACATATTCGGGCGGCAAGGCATGGGCGCCGAGCAAGGTGGTGACGACCCGGACCGGGCGCAGCGTACCCAGGCGGCGCGCCACACGCAGCATCTTCAGTTCGTCTTCAAGGGTCAGGCCGTAGCCGGACTTGATCTCGACGGTGGTCACACCATCGGCCAGCAAGGCGTCCAGACGCGGCAGGCTGGCCGCGATCAGCTCATCTTCCGTGGCAGCGCGGGTGGCACGCACGGTGCTGAGAATCCCGCCACCGGCGCGGGCGATCTGCTCGTAACTGACGCCCTGCAAACGCTGCTCGAACTCCACTGCGCGATCACCGGCATACACCAGGTGGGTATGGCAGTCGACCAGCCCCGGCGTCATCACGCCGCCCCGCCCTGCTTCTTCGGTGCCGACAGCCAGCACAGGATCAAAGTCCTTCTCTGCCCAGAGCGCCGCAACGCGGCCTTGCTCGACCAGCACGGCCATGGGCTCAGGCAGTTGCTGTTGCCCGTCAAACAGGGTGACCTCGCGCCAGAGCAGGCGCCCGGATGCAGTGGAGAGCATTTGTCATGCCTTTTCTTGTTTAATGTATATACATTTAGCGCTCATCCCGCGAAAAGGTCAACCTCCAGACAAAAGAAAGCCCGATAACTGCCACATCAGGCACAGTTAACGGGCTTATTGTATATACATATCGCTAGGCATGACGCTCAATCTGCCGCTGGTTGCGCTGTTTCGGCTAGAGCGCCACCGCCGGATAGGCCTCCAGCGGCGCCACGATCTGCTCTTGCGCCACCACCAGCGGCAAGTCACGCGAGCCTTCGGCGGTGGCCTTGACCAGCCCGAACAGCGTCGCCGTAGCCAGCTCCAGCGCGCGCGGCAGCGGCTGGCCGCTGAGCAGGCGCGCCAGTAAGGTCGCCGAGAACACGTCGCCCATGCCGTTGGGCAGTGGATGCAGGGCCAGACGCGGGGTGTTGACCAACCAGGCGCCCTCGCCGTTGACCGCCAGGGTACCGAGCTGATCGGCAGGAATATCCGGCGTGGCCAGGCTGGTGATCACCACCACATCCGGCCCACGGCCGCGCAGTTGCCGCGCGGTGCGCACCGCATCTTCAACACTGACAAGCCGGCTGCCGGTGAGCAGCTCGAACTCGAACTGATTGGGCGTGACAATCGTCGCGTGAGGTATGGCCAGGTTGCGCAGAAAATCCGGAATCGCCGGGTTGACGAACACCCCACGACCCACGTCGCCCATCACCGGGTCACACAGATAGCGCACCGCCGGGTTGTCGCGACGAATCTCGTCGACCGCCTCAAGGATCACTGCACCGATCCCCGCATCGCCCAGATAACCCGACAGCACCGCCGAGACCCTGGACAACACGCCCCGGTCACGCAACCCGGCGAGCACCTCGCGAATGTGCTCGGCATCGAACACCTGACCGCGAAACTGGCCATAGCCGGTGTGGTTGGAGAACTGCACGGTGTGCACCGGCAAGACCTCAAACCCCAGGCGCTGCAACGGGAATACCGCGGCGTCGTTGCCGACATGGCCGAGGGCGACATGGGACTGGATGGACAAGACGTACGGCGGATGACTGTGGGGCATGGCAGCAAGGGGTCCTATTGTTCAGACGTGGGGTGAGCACAATCAAGCCATCATACCGGCATGCCTGCCACTGGCCACATTCCAGGCAGGAATGCACTGGATAAAAACTATGACTTTTTCGTCATTCGAAGAAGCGGCTAAAGTAGAGCCTGACGTCGCTGGTATACCAGCGACCGACCCACCGTGACCTGAAGCCGCCGAGAAGAGGACCGCACCATGCCGCTGCGCGATGAGTTCGATAACCCGCAATTCAAGAAAGGCCTGCAAGTGCGCCGCGAAGTGCTGGGCGCTGAATATGTGGATCGTTCGGTCAATGAGGTCGAAGACTTCATGATTCCGATGCAGAAGATCACCACCGAATGGTGCTGGGGCGAGGTCTGGACCCGGCCGGGCCTGGAGCGCAAGACCCGCAGCATGCTCAACCTGGCGATGCTCACCGCCCTGAACCGCCCCAACGAAGTCCGTCTGCATGTGCTGGGCGCGCTGAACAACGGCGTCACCCCGGAGGAAATCCAGGAAATCCTCCTCCAGGCCTGCATCTATTGCGGCGTGCCCGCGGCGCTGGACAGCTTCAAGATCGCCCACGAAGTGGTGAAGAAGTTCCAGGCTGACCAGGCCAGCGAGCCGACGTAACGGCTATGGGGCCGTTTACGCGCGGCGTCGCTCGCGCAGTGAGTCAAGCCTAAGCGTCACACGTTGAAACGCCCCAACAACTGCCCCTGCTGCTGCACCTGCTCGACCATCATCGAGCACTGGCGCACCTGCTCTTCAGTACCGGCCGCCACTTCGTGGCTGAGGTCACGAATGTTGGTGGTGTTGCGGTTGATCTCTTCGGTGGTCGCGCTCTGCTCTTCGGCCGCCGTTGCGATCTGGGTGTTCATGTCGTTGATGCGCACAATCGCCTGACGGATTCGCACCAGCATCTGGTTGGCCGCACCGGCCTGTTCGGCGGTTCTGCTCGCGCTGTCGCGGTTCTTTTGCATGCGGGACTCGGCTTGCTGCACGCCAGACTGCAACTGGTCGATCATCTGGCGGATTTCCTGGGTCGATTGCTGGGTGCGCGACGCCAGGGTCCGCACCTCATCGGCCACCACGGCAAAACCACGTCCTGACTCACCGGCACGGGCGGCCTCAATCGCCGCGTTGAGCGCCAGCAGGTTGGTCTGCTCGGCGATGCTGGTAATGACCCCCAGAATCGACTCGATGTTGTCGCTGAACCGCGCCAGCTCCAGGATCGCCTGGCCGGTTTCCTCCATTTCGACCGCCAGATGACGGATCGCCTCGGTTGAACGCTGCACCACGTGTTCGCCGCTTTCGGCTTCCTGATTTGCCGCCAGTGCCGCCTGCGCGGCGGCCTGAGCGTTGTGGGCCACGTCATCGGCGGTCGAGGACATTTCCTGCATCGCAGTGGCCAACTGATCGAGCTCCTGCAACTGACGCTGCAAGCGGCTATCGGCCTGGGTCGCTTCGCGAGAGGTTGCTGCGGTGCTCTCGCGCACTTGGCGCGACGAGCCCAGCACCTGACCGATCAAGCCTTGCAGGCTTTCGAGAAACAGGTTGAATTCCCGGGACACACTCGCCACTTCATCGTTGCCATGGGCAGGCAAGCGGCGGGTCAGGTCGCCCTCACCGCTATTGACCTCTTTGATCGAACGCTGCAACAGATCAAGCGGCTTGAGCAGCTGCTTCATGAAGGTACTCAACAGCAGCAGGCTGATGATGACCCCCAGCACAGTGGCGATGATCGCCCACTTGCTCAGGTTGTCGGCCTCGGCCATGACGATCTTTTCATCAAGTACAACCCCGATGTACCAGTCAGCACTGCGCAGGTTGGTCAACGGGGTGAAGGCCACCAGCAGGTCCTTGCCATCAACCTGAACCTCCTGAAGTTTGCCGGTCAACGTCGGCTGCTGGCCGGCAAACAGTTCGCTGTAGTTTTTGGCGTTGAGCTCTGTGTTGGGGTGCGAAATGATATTGCCGTTCTTGCTGAGCAAAAACGCGTAGCCCGCCCCGTTGAAGTCCAGGGTGTTGACCGCATCACTGATCGCCTTCAACCGAATATCGCCGCCCATCACGCCCAGGAACTGGCCGTTATCACGCAGCGGCACCACGGCGGAAATCAGCGTTTCCTGGGTCGTCGAATCCACATAGGGATCGCTCAGCACGGCTTTGTCGGCTGCCTTGCCGGTTGCATACCAGGGCCGTGTGCGACCGTCCCAGTCGGCCTTGGGCTTCCAGGACGAAAGATTGGAAATGGGTTTGCCATCACTTTGCAGCGCGCCGAAGATCATGATGAATTCATCGCTGAGCATCGGGCTGTGGATGACGCGTAATACATGCGCGGGGCTGTAATCGCTGTCGATGTTCTGCGCCACCAGATCGATGAGTTTGAGCTTGGCTCCCAGCCAGTTTTCAATCTGCCGAGCCAGCGCACCACTGGACTCGGCAATGCTGGCAGAGACCTGACGGTCCAGTGAACTGCGCACCTGGGTGACCTGGGAAACCGATAACAGACCGGTGGTGAGAAACAATACAGCTGCAGCGGCCATGCTGACTTTATGGACGATTTTCAACGGCACACTCCCTTGACTAGCCGGACAACAAAATCTGTCGCGCAAGGTAATGGCGATTTGAAATCAATACAATCCACTTAAATACAAACTTAATGCTCACAAACGGCATTTTACACTTGCGTTACATTACGGCGCGCAACGAGGTGGATGCCGTTGAACAGCGGCCAATAGCTGTTGGAACGCTCTGCGTCGCGGGTTACCGCGGCGCATGAGACGTTTGGAGGATGGACGCTGCGCGGCTGAGCCTGATAGTGCCGCGCATTGGCAGGACGAATGATCAGATTTTTGAAACAGGCGCTTGTTGTGACATTTTGTAAAATCCAGGCTGAAAATCTGCTCACCACGCTCAGCGATTCAACCATCCGGACACCTTTGAGTCAGCCGGATTTGGCCTGTTGCTGCTGGAAGCTGATGACCAGAAACTCTGTCGGATGCACGACTGCGACCTTCACGGATACGTTCAGGTAGCCGTTGAGTAAATCGTCGGCGGTCATCGTGCTTCCCAAACCTACATCGACTTGAAATGCATCCGCTGGTGAGGCTCCTTGCAACCCGCCCTCCTGCCAGACCTGGGTCAGGAAACTGGTAATCATGGATTTCACTGCAGCCCAGGTGTTGGCATCGTTGGGCTGGAAAACATAGGCCCTGACGGCCTGTTTTATCGATTGCTCCAGGAAAATCACCGTGCGCCGTACTGAAATGTAGCGCCAGTCCTGGCTGTTGCCGTCCAGGGTTCTCGCCCCCCAGACCAGAATGCCCTGACCGTTGAAAAAGCGGATGGCGTTGATCGACTCGCCAGACACCGCGTCGATATTCAGATTAGCCTGCTGAGCGTCCGTTAAGCGGATCGGCAGGTCGATGGCGCCCATGATCCCGACGTTGGCCGGTGTTTGCCATACTCCGCCGTTGTTGTCGTTGACAGTGTACACACCGGCCATCGCACCACTGGCCGGCAGCAGGTTGGTGCACGCCAGCACCTGAGTGACGATCTGGCTGTAGACCGCGCTGGCACTGAGCAATGCGGCTTGCAACTGGCTATTGCTCATCGGGTTGGCCGGCGGATTTTGAATCATCTCCAACAGCTTGGCCGCCGCCGGATTGGGTGCCGAAGGCGGGTTGAGCAGCGCAGCCAACCGGCTGACATCACCACCGAACAGGTTGGTGAAGTCGATATCCGCCTGCTGCATGATGGTAGTGCCGATAAACGGATAGTAGGCCACGCCGTAGCTCAAGCCATTGCTGCCCGTATTATCGCGGAAGGTCTGGATGTCTTGTGTGTACAGAACCGGGTCCGGATTGGCACCGCCAATCACGTCGAACACACACACTGCCGTGCCCATCTGCTGAGCCTGCAACAGCATGCCTTGCATCAGCGTGCCGTTGTCGGCAACCGACAGCAGTGTGGCTTCAGGGCAGATGTACAGGGTCGGTTCCGGTTCGTTGCGCAATAAGGCCAGACCGCGTTGCAGATCAGTCAGTTGCACATTGGGATTGACCACCGCAGCGGCCGGGGCTGCCAGCGGCTTGTGGCTGGCAGGACCATAAGTGCCCACCGCCACGATGTAGGCATCGCCGCCACCATTCTGGTAGAACAGCCGCACACTGTTGTACAGGTAATAAAGGGTGTTGGGGTCAGGCAACACCACATAACACTGGCCGTTGAGGGTCAGGGCGTCTGCGGGCGCGGGTTCCGACGACTGCGGCACCAGATAGTACTGCGGGCTGTATTGCCGTGCCGGGTCCGCCGGTGGCGGCGGATTATCAAGCATGAACAACGCCTGAAACTCGGCGAACGAGGAAATTTTCTGCGCCTTGTTATAGAACGACTGGCCTTGATAGTCCGCCCGTGGCGTGTAGCCGATGAACGCCGGCACCGCCGTGGCTACCGGCACCACTGAATTGGGGAAGGCGTTGACTTCATTGATGTATACGCCGGGTGTTGAGTAGCTGGTAGCCATTGCTCGTCCTTGAAAGGTCATGGATGGAGTGGACGTATGGGCGGAGTCGGTACGTGTGACTGCACGTCAACTACAGACTTGCACACCCTTAAACACAATTTGAATGCCTTCGCTGTTTTTGATATTACGACAATATCACTCAGGACGCTGCGAATGGATAACACGCAACAACGCTTGGCCAGTGCCTACCACGAAATACTCAAAGGGCTGCCACAGCACTGGCTTGATCGTAGCCGATCCCACGAAGCGCAATACGCCAAGCTTTCTGGCCTGTTCCTGCCGGGCACCTCGCCTGACTACCAATGCGCACCGCAAAAAATTCTGGTGGTCGGGCGTGAAACCCGCCGCTGGGACGTGCTTAAAGGCGAAGAAACATTCGAGAGCCTGGAAACGTATATCTGCAAAGCCATGGCTACCCAGCAAGACCACCTTGCCAGGTTCATAACCCGCCCCAGAGACCGGGGCGAAAGTTTCTTCAATCTGCTGCGCGATCTGGCCGACCAACATGGTTCTGCAGCTATCGCCTGGGCAAATCTGTTCTGCTTCGCCTGGAACAAGAAGTCTCCGGTGCGCTGGGAGCACTTCAAAAAACTGTTGGCAATCTCAGAGCAGTTGCTTAAAGCCCAAGTAAAGATCCTGCAGCCCGACATCATTATTTTCGCGAACGGTGCCAGCAGTGCAAAGTTTCGCCAAGGCTACTTTCCTCACAAGGGCGAATCGAGTGTATGCAGCGAGCTGGGCGATTTCTGCGAGCAGGGAATCGCGCTTAATCAACTCTGGCGATTCAAGCTACAGCAGCGTATTCAATGCTATCGAATTCAGCATCCAAGCAGCATCAGCACGGCCTCTCGCGCTGCGCGTCGTTTTTTGCTGGAGCAGTTACGCATCAGTACAGAAGGCAGATGAACGCTATCGGGCACCATCAAGAACGTCAGCGAGGCAGTCAGCGCCAGACATCCAGACCAGCCCTGCGTGAATGCAGACATGAAGCGGTGAACGACAGAAACCTGCAAAAACGAAAAAGGGCGACTACCTCTCAGTAGTCGCCCTTCTCTTGGTCTGGCTCCACGACCTGGACTCGAACCAGGGACCCAGTGATTAACAGTCACTTGCTCTACCAACTGAGCTATCGCGGAATGGGTGCAATCATACTGCCCTCATTTTTCCTGTCAATACTCATGACAAAAAAAACCAGAAAAATCAGTAGGTTCGCATGCTCACCTGCATCCCAGCGCGCTCAGTGTCGGGCACCATCAAGCTTGGGGTCCACAGTCGCGGGTCAGACCAGTTGCCAAAAATTCGAAAATCCGCACCACAGCTTTGACGGCCACCTGCCGTCACAGCCTGCAAATTAGTGCCTTTGTGCAATCAAGTCAAACAGGTTTGCCGATGTATATTTTTGTTTAATTCAGGCGATCGTGTTTATCAGTTCACGCATCTGGGTTTGATTGACAGCCACATACTTCATGGTTGTAGCAATGTTCTGATGCCCCATGATGTTCTTCACCGTATGAATATTGCGATCAGGATCACGCATCAACTCGGTGGCAATGGTGTGCCGCAATCGGTGCGGGCTTATTCTTTCAGGTGAGTGGCGTGACAAGCGCTTGAAAAAGCTGGATAGCTGATTCATGTCCATGGTTTTTCGGGAGTGCCTGTCAGAAAAAACGTTGACATTAAACAACTGCTGCTCGGGAGTGATGTGCTTTTTGCGTGCATTGAAGATTAGCTGTCGAAGGTAAGGCACCAGATTGTCATGAATAGGAATTTTCCGCTCATGATAGTTTTTTGAAAACTCGGCAGACACCCGCAGCAACCCTTCCTGCAGGTCAATATCGCAGGTTCTTAAATTCAGCAGCTCGTTGGCGCGAATGCCGGTACAAACCAAAACCTCAAATACAGTTCGCCAGAACCACGCCGGGTGAATCTCACTCAGTTGCTGCCACTTGGTCTCCTGCGTGTGCAAGACATCCAGGTATCCCCTGGCAAACTTTATGGTGGATTTTTTCACCGTCTTGTTGGGTCGTTTGAGGCATCGCACCTGCAGGTTTTCGAACGGGTTGTTGATGCCTTCCATCATCCCTGTCTGCAGGCCAAACTGGTAGAGAATCCGTAGCTGGCGCATGTAGGTATTCCAGCTCACAGCCTTCAGGTTGACGTCCAGAACCTCCATGCGCCACTGAAGAATCGCCTCCCTGTCGATTTCGTCCAGCAGACAATCCCCAAACCGTCGAATAAGTGCCCTTGCAGCGACGCCATACGAATCGCACGTGCTCTTTCTCAAGCGTTTTTCGGCAATATAAGCTTTGAGCAAATCTGATATCGAACACATTACAGGTCTTCCCCTTTTTGTGATGACGTCAACAATTCGAGGTAGGGATTGTCGTAGGGCACCGTTGCAAACAGATCCGAAGGCTCTTTGAGTAGATAGCCTTTAAGCGTACGTGCCTTGCGCGGCCCTTTTATTTCACACGTCCATATGTTCAATCCGTCATGCCTCTTTTCGTGCAGCCCGAGCTTTTCAAAAGCACGCTGCACCATTCGCCAATCGCTGACGCCTTCTTTCTTTGCAATAGCTGCCAGATCCACATGCTCCTGGGCATAGCGCTGAAAGAGCTCAGGCGTTACCAGGAAAACCGTACCTGCAACCGTATGAACTTTGGCCCTTGCATCATTGATGACTATTTTATGGTCGATCACCCCTTTTTTGAGCCAGCCCATGAAGGCATGCCCCAGTGTAGATCCACTTGCACCTAATTTAAGCGGTTCAGTGGATTTAAAGAGTTCTCTTACAGGATTACAGGAATCATCATCGGGATGACTTTGAACCACGTCACAACGATCTGATACATTCGCCCCGTCTGCGCGTTCTGCAGGCGTAGTAAAACTTAGAAGACTGAGTAAAAGTTCGACCTCATCACCGGCTTTATCGTCTTTTAGCTCCGACACCTGCTTTGCAGTGTCTGCTTGCTTGCGATCATGCGTGACGACATTGGTGTCTGGCGCGGCAGACTTCTTGCCCTCGCTGCCCGGATGTTTGCCCGCGTCCGTTTGTGCGGCCGAATCACACTCGCCTGGCGTAACAGCACCTGAAAATACGGCGGGTCGCTCAGTGTCTGCCCAAATCAATACCGGCGAGAGCTTGATAAACGTCAAGGTCTGCTGCCAGCTCCCGCCAGTCACCGTGGCTTTCCAGATAGCCTTGCCCGACTCGTTGGGCAAAATCAGGCCTTGATCTTGCAGCAGATTAAACAGCGTCGGGTTTGAAGCCGGTATGCCCTCTGTACCTTGCGCGAGCAGGTGAGCCCGCAGTTTGTCAGCGACGGTTTTGCTGACCAGCCAGAGCGCATCCTGGGTCAGCCAGCCATCTGCGGCACCTGATTCATTCAATTTGAGCTGCTCAGTCACCAGCAAGCGCAGCGCATCGACGAGTTGACGCTGCAAAGAACTGATCGGCGCTCTGGCAGCCCTATCAGGATTCGCACCAAGCTCCTGAGCAACGGATGCGCGATCAGCCTGGACGACCAGTTCGCCAAGAATTCCTGCATGCTCATACTGCCCTGCCAGCAGAAAAATGAACGGCGTCCAGACTTCACGAACCGCACACAACCAATCCAGAACATGCGCTGGCAGGATCTGCATGTAGACCAGCCCGGCTGCCGCACCATGCAGCCGGTACTCACGCTCTGCCCGATAGCGGATACGGTAGTCCGCCGAAATTGCGCCGTGCCATGGATACCAAGGCTGGCCACCTTCCAGAATGACATCCACGTCCACAACGATCTTGCCGAGATCATGCAACAGAGCCGCATACGCAATCGCTGCAGTCCAGACATCCGCCTGCGCGGCCTGCGCTTCAGGTGCTGCGCCCAATGGCAACAGATACGACTGCCGGAGCTTGAGTGCATAGGCAACGATCTCAAGCCCGTGATCAAGCATGCCGCCCGGATAAGCATGATGATGATTCTGCGATGCAGGAATCTGTTGGACCATCTGCGCGAAACGCTGAATGGGCTCCATGTACAAACGCTGAAACTGCTCACGCGACAAGCAGGTCTTTTGCCAGATGTGCTCCAGAATGCGCCGCCGACGTGGGGTGTCGAGCAGTTCGGAAGCATTCATTGGACGATGCGAACCATCTTGCAGAGGCGCTTCAGCTATCGGAGCAGAGCCTTTTGCTTGTCTCCATTTCAGCGGCCAGATCATTTCATCCTCGAATCCAGTTTGATGAGAGCCTTTTTCTGTCCAGGGTCAGATTGCAGTCCTTTGCAGATAGGCCTCTTACCCTTGGCTGCCCTTCCCTTGCCCTTTGCCATTTCCTTTTCAGGGGTCTGCATTAGGCGGACTGGGTCAGATGCGCTCAAGGTGAAAACTGGTTCAGGGTGATCCTCAAAAGGTGGTTGCCAGAGGGTTTGATGACGCGGACTGGGCCAGGTCGAGCATTTCGTAATGGCATAGACTTGGGCCATTAACGAATCAAGGTGCTGCACCTATTCGACAACCGTGCAATATTTCTATTTTCAAGAGATGATTGGCACTACGCCACTATCAATAAGGACATGCTCCGTGGAAGCGTCTACAACCATCCGTAATATGATGGCAAACAACCGAATCGTGGTTCCTACCTACCAACGCGCCTACGCTTGGGAAACGCCTACAGAGAACTCGAACCGGACCACGCAAACGGATGTATTCCTTCGTGACCTTGAGTCATACCGCAACAGCAAAACTCGGACTCCATATTACTTCGGACATTTTCTATTTGAGGAGACGCAAGGGGAGTTCAGAGTAATTGACGGTCAGCAACGTCTAACCACAATCAGCCTATTCTTAGCGGCACTATTCACATGCCTACAGCGTAAACGAGCGCTTACAGAAGATGAGCAGGACTGCTATAAGGACCTAATCAAGCAGGAAAGCCAGATCCGCCTCAAGACAGTCCAATATGACAATCAAGTTTTTGTCGATTATGTTATAAACCAAACCAGGCAAGACGTACCTTCTTTAAAGACGACCTCAGCTAAACGGCTAATCACGGCTTTCGATTACTTCAGAATAACGCTAAGCAGTCAATCTGAAGAATATCTGACCGACATGCTGAAAATCGTGTCTGAAGCTTCATGTAGCACGCACCCTGTAAGGGATGAAGCTGAAGCAATTCAAATGTTCATTTTTCAGAATAATCGAGGCAAGCGACCATCCAACCTAGAGGTAGTGAAGGCGCAATTCATGTACGCCATACATCTACACGGTTTGGACCAGCACCACAAAGACAGTCTCATTGAGGAGGTAAAAAACCGGTTTGAGACCATTTACAAGTCAATATCGGCGATTGAGTACCGAATCAATGAAGATGATGTGCTGCAATACACCCTTCGCGTTTACTTTAACTCTCTTTGGGAAAGCGCCGCGCTTGATCGGGTCGAAAAAATGTTGTCTGAGCCGGAACCGCTCTTATTCGTACAGTCGTTCACCAATTCATTAGCAATAAGCTTTGAGCATCTGTCGCTTTTTTTTGGCGAGGACGAACGAAACCATTTTCCGATCCATTCGCTGATAAGCTTAAGCGGGATTGCTATTGCACTTCCATTTATCCTGAAAGCCTATCAATTCGGCCTAGGCACCTCTAGCAAGAACAAACTTTGCGTAGCTTTCGAGAGCCTAATTATTCGTCACCGCCTAATTGGCACGCGCGCAGATATCACTTCCCGCATTAATGATGTTTATGAGGGATTCACTACTGACAACCCATCAATAGACCCTATTCTTGATCAGATTAGTCGACTTAAAAGCACGAAGGATTGGTGGTGGGCTTATTGGAACGATGAGAAGTTTCTCGACGCTTTAGACGGGGGGATTAACCATAGGACCGCCAAGCATCTGCTATGGAAGTACGAGGTACATCTTCAAATATCTGGCCAGCGCGGCTATAAACTAACGCGCTATAGTGATGTTGAACGCCCAGAGCTGGAGCACATCGCTCCCACCACTGAGCCATCGGCATCCCCCCACGGTTACGACACCTATGATGAGACCTTCAGAGAGGAGTATCTAAACTGTCTCGGCAACTACCTACTCCTGCCCAAATACCATAACTGTGCGGTCGGCAACATCCCGTTCAAACAGAAACTGGAAACCTACACCTACAACTTCCAGCAGCGAGAGATCGCGAGCTTCGTGAGTAATGGTCGAGTGTGGGGACAGGACGCCATCCAAGAGCGACATGAAAAAATCGTAGCAGCCCTGATGACCATGCTTTAACTTTATCGGATGAAACGACTCGGCTTTTGAGTACCCCACGTCTTGAACTCGTGGGGGCCACCCCCACTCTGATTCGACTGCTGCCAGCGAATGAGATGCCGTATGCTACGCAGGCAGATTACTAATAACTAGCCAGTAGCAGTTCACCGTTCCAAACGACAACAAATCCCAGCCCTGCATCTGAATTACCCAACCACCTCAAACCAGTTTTCCACTCTCCCCCCGTAGCACCCCATGCCATGGTTATCACTCCTGACTACATGGACTGAGACATGCGCCTGTTCCTCTGCGAAAAACCCTCACAGGCCAAGGATATCGCCCGAGTCCTTGGTGCAAACGCACGTGGTGACGGCTGCCTGACCGGCAACGGTATATGCGTGACCTGGTGCATCGGGCACTTGCTCGAAACTGCCCCGCCTCATGCGTATGACCCACGCTACAAGGCTTGGACGCTGGACCATCTGCCGATCATTCCGGATGTCTGGAAGGTCGAGGTGAAGGCCAAGACCGCCAGCCAGTTCAAGGCGGTCAAGAAGCTATTGGCGCAGGCCAGTGAGTTGGTGATTGCGACCGATGCTGATCGTGAGGGTGAGCTGATCGCACGTGAAATCATGGACTTCTGCGGCTATCGCGGGCCGGTACGGCGCCTGTGGCTGTCGGCACTCAACCCTCAGTCCGTCCGCAAAGCCATGGCCGAGCTGAGGCCCGGCGAATCAACCGTGGGCCTCTATCACGCGGCGCTGGCTCGCTCACGCGCGGACTGGCTGATCGGCATGAACCTCAGCCGGCTGTTCACGCTTATGGCGCGACGTGATGGACATGATCAAGTGCTGACCGTTGGACGTGTACAAACGCCGACCCTGAATCTTGTGGTGATCCGCGAGCGGGCAATCACGAGTTTCGTCAAAAAGCCCTTCTGGGAAGTGGAGGTCAATCTGCTTGCTGACGGACACAGCTTCGTCGGCAAGTGGTTACCTCCCGCTGAGTGTCTTGACGCTGATGGCCGGTGCATCAACCAGCCGATGGCACAGCACGTATCCACTCAGTTAGCCTCAGGCCAGGCCCGTGTGGTTGAGCTGGTCATTGAACGCAAGACCGAACGCCCCGTTCTGCCGTTCGATCTGGCCGCCCTGCAGGAGCAATGTGATCGGCAGTTCGGCATGGCAGTGGACGAGACGCTGAACATTGCTCAATCGCTGTACGAGACCCACAAGGCCACCCACTACCCGCGCACCGAGTGCCCTTACCTGCCGGAAAGCATGCTTGAAGAAGTGCCGACCGTGCTCGAGGCACTGGGCAAAAGTGACGCATCCTTGCAGCCCATACTGGCCAGCCTGAATCGACAGCAGATCTCTGCCGCATGGAGTGACAAACATCTGGACGGGCCTCACCACGGCATTATCCCGACCACCGAGCCGGTGGACATCACCAAGATGTCCGAGAAGGAGCTCAAGGTCTACGACCTGATCCGTCGTCGCTACCTGGCGCAGTTTCTTCCCGATCATGAATATGATCGTACCCGGGTCAAACTGGTGACGGGCAGTCAGCACATCGGCGCAACCGGCAAACAAATCGCCGTCATGGGCTGGAAGGCGCTGTTCAAGCCGGAAGTGGATACCGAACTCAAGGATGCCGAATCTGTTACCCAGCCGTTGCCACAGCTTCGTGAAGACCAGATCTGCACAATTACCGGTGCCGGGCTCAAATCACTAATGACCACACCGCCACGTCCTTACACCGAAGGCAGCCTGCTCAAGGCCATGAGGAACATTGCCGAACAGGTTGATGATCCGCGGCTTAAAGCCACGCTGAAGGCCACCACCGGGATTGGCACCCAGGCCACCCGTGCGTCGATCATCAAGGGGCTGCTTGAACGGGGCTACCTAGAAAAGAAACGTCGTGCACTGAGCCCGACGACAGCGGCATTTGCGTTGATTGATGCCATTCCTGAGCTGGTGAAAAACCCGGGTATGACGGCCATCTGGGAGCAGGCATCGGATGAGATCGAGGCCGGCCGCATGAGCCTGGAGAAATTTCTGGCCGGCCAGCATCAGTGGCTGGAGCGGCTGATCCAGCAATGCTCGACCGCTACGCTGGCCCTGCAACAAACACCACCCACACCCTGCCCGGACTGCGGCGCGCCCATGCGTCGGCGCACCGGCAAGAATGGAGCGTTCTTTTCCTGCTCATCCTATCCCGCTTGCAAAGGCAGCCTGAGTATAGAAACCGGCAAGAAGCGCAAGAACAAGCCTACTGACAAGTCGCACAATACGGATGGCAATCGCTGACAGTGAATCTGTCTTACCGGATTACGGGGCTTATGGAACAATGCCCGGGCTTGGATCAAACCCGCTGACTACTGGCGGTCATCAGTAGATGTGGAGCTGCTCCACTCCCAGGCACGACTCACCTCGACATGCGTGCCGACTCTGCCAACGTCCTGTACCCAGGGCATGTTGCCGTCACAATCACCCTGCTGCGGGTGCATGGACAAATCGAGTCAGAGGTTTACTTTACCCAGGGCCAGCTGACTTTCGGTGGCCCCTACTACTTACCCCATCGGTAACGACGAAGAGTGCCCTGAACGCCCTGGCCAGGGTGCTGAGGACACTCTTTCAGGAGCCAGTATTCAATGCCGGTGCCCACCGGTGATCAAAGGGATCCTTTTGTGCGCGGATGCGTGCCAGCAGATACCGATCCCCACCACGATACGGATCGGGTGAAAACAGCCACGACAGGTCTACGCCAAGGGGCCGTCAGTGCCTGGTTTCATGGGTGGTTTGAACATCTCTCCAGCCGAGGCCAAGACTTCGGCACCTTTCTCCTTTGCGGCTTACACCCGTCCCTCTGAAAGAATTCCTGATCATGTTGAACCGACCCGGTCGGTCCATGCCCAGGTAGCCAGGGTCTTCAAGGCTACGGTGTGCACGCACACTGACCCGCCCCAAAGATCGCACCAGCATTCCGATAACGCGATCGTCCGGCAAATTTGCCAGGAGAATGCTTGCTCACTTCAACCATGCGGGGATCAACGCCCCATCGGGACGTGGCTCCTTGCAAATACTGCAGGAGGCTCCATGCCCACAACCACACTCATGTATAACATTGGATACACCGCAGGCCTGGCCTGTCGCTGGCTTCGAGACAATCAGGTGCTATCCATCACCGCTGCCTGGCAAGCCTGGCGGCTACGCAGGTTCGACAAGCTCTGCGAGACCCCGGCCATGGTGCGTAAAGGTATCAACCTGGACCTCTGGTATGGCAATAACGTCAGACCCGCTCGCCACCCCCAACCAGACCAGCAGGCTTCCAGAAGCTCGCTGGATCAGTTTATCTGACACTACCCACACCTACCTGGCCGCTTATGCGGTGCCACTTGATCAACAAACCCTACCGGGAAGAAACCTTCCCTACGGGCAGGTGCTTTCCGGCTTAAATGCTCACGGAGAATCACCATGACTCAGACAACTACCCCTACTTATTTCGATCTGCACACCAGCGGCATTGGCTACCTGAACAGAATTCGCGAGGTCGAGGTCCGCAAGGGCGCGCCCTTCATGGCCGTAACCGTTGCAGCCTTGCATGGCTCATCCGAGCAAGCCGAATACACCTACATCGACTGCAAAGTCGCAGGCGGTGAAGCAGAAAACCTAGTACGCCGCTGCCAGCAAGCAGAAGCCGCCAACCGCAAGGTGCTGGTCGGTTTCCGGATTGGCGATATTCGTGTGGAAACCTTCACCTACGAGCGCGGCCCCAAAAAAGGCCAGACCGGTGCCAGCCTCAAAGGCCGGTTGCTGTTCATCTCCTGGATCAAGATCAATGGGGAATATGCTTACCAGGCTCCGCAAAAAGAGTCAGGCCAATCGGCACATGCCAATCCGCATCAGGACTCAAGCGCTGAAGCGGCGACTTACCATGAAACCCAGCAACACTATGCTGCTGAACCCACCTACGCGGCGCCCAGACCTGCCTACAACCAGGCACAGCGCCCGCAGGCCAGCCGTCCGATGGCGACACGTACGGCTGATTATTTCTGAACACCCTTGCTGACCAAACTTAATGCCCTGTCTGACAGGGCATTTTCTTCTCACCTGTCTAAAATCGGGTGCACATTTTCAGAATCGTCTGATTGACGCTACCGCACCACTCAACCAATCATTGCTACAGGTATCGCTGTCGTGAACAGCACCCTGCCCAGGTAACCCGGATCTTCAAGGTTACGGTGCGGCTCGCCGCATTGATTCGCCCGGTTCGCCTCACATCCGATTCACGCGAACAACGCCGAGCCAGCTCGGCGTCCGGATGTCTGTTTGACCTACCCTGACGGGACACACCTGTCAGGGGTGTCTCCGTCCTGCACATGGAGATGCCATGAAAATATCACTGACACTTTACGATGCACTGATTGCCGCGAATGTGCCCGCCGACAAGGCAAAAGCGGTCGTCGATGCCTGGGAGACGGATGTGGAAAAGCTGGCAACCAAGTCTGACCTGCAACAGGCCGAAACCCGGCTTGGAGCCTCACTGTCAGAGCTGCGCTCTGAAATGAAGGTGATGCGCTGGCAACTCGGTGCCATCTTCGTCTGCGTGGTCATGCCTCTTTTGAAAATGGGCTTCGACCTATTGAGCCGCACCACTTCCTGACCAGGACTGGCAAAGCTCGACACTCTGCCTGACCACTTTTCTGTAAACCTACAACCAACCCATACGGGGAAACACGCCCCCGTCCGGGCGCGGTGTCTTCTCGTGTTCACGATATGAGGACATCCCTATGCCCAACAGACTCACCGCGGAAAAAATAGCGTACCTGAAGCTGCCCATTACCATCAGCGAAGCCGCCTGGCTGCAGGCGATTTACATCAATGACTTCCTCTATCTGGAGGTCAACGAACGCTTGAACTTCCTGCTGGAATCAACCTATCGCGAGATCCTGAACCAGGCGGCAAGTTTCTCCGCTCGCCATATCGACTATGGCCTGTATCGATTCGAGCCTCACGGCAAACGTGATGAGCATGTCTGGCTGAGCCTGCGCCTGCATATCGTCTATACCGATGAGACTCCGGTGCAGCTGCGCGTCACCTTGCCAGATGAAAGCCTGCCGGCCTGAACAGCCCCTACCCCATCACACTGCCCCATTTCCCATCAGGGGCGTTCTTGCCCTCAGGGCATGAGCGCTCCGTTTCAGACTGGAGTTGCATCATGTCCGAACTCTACACATTGCAAGACTGCAACACGGGCCGTCAGGCCTCACAACGCTATGCACTGGCATCAGCGGATCAGATTCTGGCAGCCGCACGCCATGCCATCGATATCAAGATGCAACGCGGGGCATCGTTCGCCTCTCCTCAACCGGTCAAAGACTATCTGGTCATGAAACTGGCGGGCCTTGAACACGAGGTTTTCGCAGTGCTGTTTCTGGACTCGAAAAACCAATTGATCAATTATGCAGAATTGTTCAGAGGCTCGATCAACAGCGCCTATATCCACCCACGCGAGGTGCTTAAAGAAGCACTGCAGCACAACGCAGCCGGCGTGATCATTGCGCACAATCACCCAAGCGGTAATCCGCAACCGAGTACGCTGGACATCGACATAACCCAAAAGCTCAAGACGACCCTCGATCTGGTGGAAATCGCAGTACTGGATCACATCATCGTGGCAGGGCAGCAAACCGTATCGTTCGTTGAATGCGGTCTGCTGTAATCATCAAGGGGGCTCCAGCCCCCTTTTTCATTTCTATGGCCTGCTGAGCACCGTGTGCCTGACCGCCTCGATGTTCTCAAGCCAAGCGGCCGTTCGCGGACAGCGCCAGGCTACGAGCCTGTGCATCCGTTCGTAGTCGGCCAACAGGTTGCGGGCGAAGATCGGCTCGTGGTGAGCGATCCGGTTACGGATGCTGCGTACGCTTTCCAGTTCGTTGTAGAGCGTTTCTCTGCATTGCGTGACTGACATGCCTTGAGGCAGACCGGGAAACATCCGATGGATTTGACTGGCCCATACCCGGCTCTCAAAACGATGTGCGAACAGACGAATCCAGAAGGCAAACTTCAACTCCGCAACCACGGTACTGGTTCGGCCTGGCGTAGCCTTGCTCCGGGCAGCACATAGCTCATTCTTCAAACTGAAACCCGAGGTACTGCCGGGAAGGCTGCGCTCGAACCCCGCAGCCCATGGCCAAGCGTTGCCATACACGGCAGACAGAGCATCGGAAACGGCATTGCGTACCACAACTTCACAGACTTGCTGCGCCAGCATCAATGCACCTGAAACCTGGGCATTCCAGACATACAACCGGATGGCCTGCTCGGTGCTGCGCGCCTTGGGCATTCCGAGATAAGTGCTGAGCCGGTCTCTGGACAGAGCCAGCTCGACGGCTTTGGCATCATCGACACTCATGAGCAACTGGCGACTCCTTGACCTGGCCGGTGACTGAGCAATAGAATTGCCTCGATTGCTCTGGGAATTTGCTGGCTTCGGCCTCCCCCCGGGGACACATGTAAGGCCCATCATTAGATGGGCCTTTTTCATTTCCGGTCAGGTGAACCCTGTCGAGAGGCGGCCCCGATCATAGCCAGCCTCAACCTGCCGCTGTCTCTATCCGCCAATCTTTAGACGATCCCTACAACAGTCTCAGGCGCGTCCTACACATCATCTTGCAGAGCCCGTAAAAGGCTCACCCCCCAGACCTGTTTTCCAGCGGTTTCATCGTCCCGACTTTGCCAAGGTTTCCCCACATCCCTGTGGAGAATCTGCGCATGCCCTCGATCACCGCACCACTCGCGGCCCACCGCCCGGTAGCCTCATTAGCCATCTGCCTGCTGCTGGCCGGCTGCAGCACGACACCTCACGAACCGGCACAGCCCGTTGTCTACCCTTCAGCCTCAATACACAACCAAGGACTGCGGCCTTACTTCATTCGCTCTGACCGATACACCTTAGCAAGCACTGCGCCAAGATCCGACCAACAGGATCTGCTGCGCCAGATCGTGGATATCCGCATACCCGATCATCTGGCGCCCACGGTCCAGGACGCGCTGACCTATACCTTGCGCCGCTCCGGTTATCAGTTGTGCCCGGCGGCGGACGCAACGGCCAGGTTGTTTGCCTTGCCTCTGCCTGCCGCACATTACCGACTGGGGCCGATCCCGTTACGCGAAGCGCTGCAAATGCTTGCCGGCAAAACCTGGCAACTGGACGTGGATGACCTGGATCGGCAAGTGTGTTTCAGCGTGCGGCCAGAGCATCAAGCGGCTGCTGCAGGTGCCCAGCAATGAAATTCAAGCCGGGAATTTCCACGTTCCACGTTGCCATTCTGTTCATCCTCAGTTGCTCGATGGTCGTGCTGGCTGTGAAGCTCAGGACGCTGAGCACTGGTTCGGAATCGGCCCCGACGCTTGCCAGTTTCGAAACGTTGGCGGACCAGCAAGGTGAACTGCGCACTGAGCTGGAAAAACTGATCAGTTCCAATCTGATCACTCTGTCCCGCTACCAGGCCGATCAAACAGAGCTGCGCCAGAAAATCGAAACCCTGGCCAACCAATCCGCCACCGAACAAGCCCGCCTGCAACTGGAGCAAGAACTGGTTGCTTTGGCAGCTGAGGCAGAACAGATCAAGAGCCAGATCGCCCAGTTGCAGAAAGTCCTCGAAGCGCGCCAGGCCCAGCCGACCCACCCCATCGTGCGCAAACCAGTCGCCAGACAGGCGCAGCCTGCCAGGCCGCCGTTTGCCGTCATTGGTTTCGAGCTGCGCGGTTCAGAAGCCTTCCTTGCTGTGGCAGCCCATCACAACAGCTCACTCAATGAGGTTGTGCTGCTGCGCCAGGGTGATGCCCGCGAAGGCTGGCAACTGACAGCGCTTGAAGCGGGCAAGGCGCATTTCATCCAACCCGACGGCGTTCGCCAGTCCATAGACATTCGTTGAGGCCCCCATGCGAATCCTCTTTTTCTGCCAACTGACCCTGATTGCCCTGCTCCCCCACACGGTACATGCCGCACCGGAGACGGCCCTCACGGCAACGGACACGACCGAGGCCCAAACCAGCCAAGTCAAACAGTCCAGCCTTGAAAGCGCCGCTCGTTGGGGGCTGGATGAAACCGAATGGGCACGCTTCAAGGATCTGATGCAAGGCCCGCTGGGCCTGCAGTCACCGCATCTGGACCCGCTTTCGGCGCTGGGCATCGAGGCCAGAGACGACGCGGAACGTACCCGCTATGCCGAGCTGCAGGTGCAAATGGAAACCGCCAGAGTCACCAAGCTGCTGGCCTACCAGAATGCCTATGACCAAGCCTACAAACGGCTGTACCCGGACATCCTGCCAGTCAATCTGATTGGCAGCGCCGCACAGGTTTCTCCGGTCACTGCCAACAACCGGGCAGCCGTGTTCGTGACCCTGGACTGCAAGGCCTGCGATGAACTGATCAAACGCATGCAAGGCACCCATCAACCCTTCGACATCTACCTGATCGACAGCCACGGAAACGATGATCGAATCCGTACCTGGGCGCGCAAGTCAGCCATCGACCCGGTGAAAGTCCGTAGCCAGCAAATCACCTTGAACCATGATCAGGGCCGCTGGGTAAGGCTGGACGGTCAGGGCGACTTCCCTGCCGTGCTGCGCCAGCACAACGGCAAATGGGTGCGTCAATGACGGCGCAAGCTCTGGCATTGCTCCTGGCATTGCTGACTACGCCAGGCCGGGCGCAAGAAATCCCGCCTCCGGCCTATCACGTTGCGGCACATGCCGCCTCCGTACCTTCGGATGTGCTCTACGCCCTGGCCATGCAGGAGAGTGGCACCGCCCTGCGCGGCAGGCTGATCCCGTGGCCATGGACATTGAACGTGGCCACTGTCGCCTACCGCTACCCCACCCGCGCAGCGGCCTGCAGTGCCCTGCAGCAGGCCATCGCCGAGGTGGGAGCCAAACGGGTCGATGCCGGGCTGGGGCAACTCAACATCGGCTGGCAACGGCAGCGGCTCGCACACCCCTGCGATGCGCTGGATCCCTACCTGAACCTGTCCATCGCCGCGCAAATTCTCGCTGAGCACAAACCCAAATCCGCCAACTGGATCGAGGCCGCCGGCCGCTATCACCGACCTGCCGGTGGCCGGCCTGCCCAGCGTTACCGGGAAAGCTTTGCCCGCCATCTGAAACGCATCAGGGGCACCCGCTATGCCCAAGGAGACCTGTAAGTGAGATTTCTCATGACTGTACTGACACTGAGCATCACCCTCAGCGCATACGCCGAACTGATCGTGGTCGAGGACCTGGGCGGCGTCTCTGCCCAGCCTTACTACCAGGCATTGAACCTGCTGCCCGGCGAAGCCCAATCACCCCTGGCCAGCCTGCCGCCAATCCCGATAAAGCCTTACGGTGAAGCAGACATGCTGCCGGTGAGGTCGCCCAGGCTCACACCCGGCCCGGTGACCAGCCGCACTCTGCAAGCCCCCGGCCTGCAGCCACTATTCCTGATTGGCGACGACCCGCTGTCGCGAACCTGGCTTGTCCAGCGCGCCGATGTACTGCGGCAACTGAATGCTGTCGGGCTGGTGGTCAATGTCGAACAACAGGCAGCCTTGCAAGCACTGCGTCAGTTAGCCGATGGTTTGCACCTGGCACCCGTCGCCGGCGACCAACTGGCCGAGATGATCAGGCTGGAGCATTACCCGGTACTGATCACTGCCACAGGGCTGGAGCAGTAAATGGCTCAGGATCACGTCATCGAAGCCCTGCTACGTCCGCCCGTGGAGATGTACACCGTGTGCGTCTGCGCGATCGGCGCCTGGCTGGCGGTCTTCGCGCCGTGGGCACTGGCCCTGTCTCCGCTGTTCGGCCTGGCTGCCGCACTGTTCTTTCTGGGCTTTGGTTGGGTACGGCTGCGCCAGGCCATGCGTGTCATCCGCTATCGGCGCAACATCCGCCGTCTGCCGCGCTATGTGATGACCAGCAAGAACGTGCCCGTCAGCAACCAGAGGCTGTTCATTGGCCAGGGGTTTCGCTGGGAGCAACGCCACACCCAGCGCCTGATGCAGACCTATCGCCCGGAGTTTCGCTGCTATGTCGAACCTACCCCGTGGTTCCAGGCTGCCAGGCGTCTGGAGCAGCGCCTGGAACATGCCCCGGCCACGCTCAAGCTGATCAGCAAAGCAACCGCTTGGGACAGCCCGCTCAATCCGGTACGCCCACTACCACCCGTGGGTGGCGCACCACGCATCCATGGCGTGGAACCCGACGAAGTGGAAGTCTCGCTGCCGCTGGGCGAACGGGTTGGCCACAGCCTGATCCTCGGCACCACGCGGGTCGGCAAGACCCGCCTGGCCGAACTGTTCATCACTCAGGACATACGCCGGGTGAAGTGCGTCAATGGGGTGAATGAGTTCGAGCCGGTGATCGTCTTCGACCCCAAAGGCGACGCCGACCTGCTCAAGCGCATGTACGTCGAAGCCAAGCGTGCCGGCCGCGAGGGTGAGTTCTACATCTTCCACCTGGGCTGGCCCGACATCTCGTCGCGCTACAACGCCGTTGGCCGCTTCGGACGCATCTCGGAAGTCGCCAGCCGGATCTCCGGCCAGCTCTCGGGTGAAGGCAACAGCGCGGCGTTTCGCGAATTCGCCTGGCGCTTCGTCAACATCATTGCCCGGGCGCTGGTCGAGCTGGGCATCCGCCCGGACTACATGAAGATTCAGACCCACGTCATCAACATTGATGCGCTGTTTATCGAGTACAGCGGTCACTACTTCGCCCGGCACGACAGCAAGGCTTGGGAAGTCATCGTGCAGATCGAGGGCGGGCTCAATGACAAGAACATTCCGTTCAACATGAAGGGCCGCCAGAAGCGCGTCATCGCCATCGACCAGTACCTGTCACAAACCCGGGTCGCCGATCCGGTCATGGACGGGCTGCGCTCGGCGGTACGCTACGACAAAACCTACTTCGACAAGATCGTCGCCTCCCTGCTGCCGCTGCTGGAAAAGCTCACCACCGGCCGCATGGCCGAGCTGATCTCGCCCAACTACAGCGACCTCAACGACCCTCGGCCGATCTTTGACTGGATGCAGATCATCCGCAAACGCGCGATCGTCTACGTGGGGCTGGATGCCTTGTCAGATGCCGAAGTCGCAGCGGCTGTCGGCAACTCGATGTTCTCCGACCTGGTCTCGGTGGCCGGCCACATTTACAAGTTCGGCATCGACGATGGGCTGCCCGGTGCCAACAGCGAACAGAAGATTCCGATCAACCTGCATGCCGACGAATTCAACGAACTGATGGGCGATGAATTCATTCCGATGATCAACAAAGGCGGCGGTGCCGGCATTCAGGTCAGCGCCTACACCCAGACCATCAGCGACATCGAAGCGCGAATCGGCAACCGTGCCAAGGCCGGGCAAGTGGTCGGTAACTTCAACAACCTGTTCATGCTGCGGGTGCGCGAGACCGCCACCGCCGAGTTGCTGACCAAGCAACTACCCAAGGTCGACGTCTACGCCACCACCTTGGTAAGCGGCGCCACTGACAGCTCCGATCCCTCAGGCACTACCGACTTCACCAGCAACACCCAGGACCGGGTCAGCTCCACCAGCGTGCCACTGATCGAACCCGCACACATCGTCAGCCTGCCCAAGGGCCAGGCCTTCGCGCTTATCGAGGGCGGTAACCTCTGGAAAGTCCGCATGCCGCTGCCGGCACCCGATCCCGATGAAGTCATGCCCGAAAACCTGCAGGCCCTCGCGCAACAGATGCGCAAGAGCTACATCGACGGCGGCGGCCAATGGTGGACCAGCACCGCCAGCCGCACCCTGCCCGACCAACTGCCTGCCGACCTGCTGGACGAAACGCCACCGGAGACTGACTGACCGCCATGAGCAATAACGCCACGCAAAACGCCCGTACCCAGCAACAACAGGTACGCGAGAAAGGCCCGCTGCGCATCCTGTCCGCCCCGTTCGCCTTCATAGGGCTGCTGTTGAGCTCACTGGTCGTCAGCATCCTGATCGAGTGGGTTGGCCTGTACTTCTACTGGCGCGAACAAGGCTGGCACCACGCCCGCGACATGCTCAACCACGAACTGCGCTGGATCGCCAAAGGCTACGTACAGAGCCTGCTGATGGATAACCCTGGCCGAGCAGCCAAAGCGTTGATTGACAGCGCATATGGCTGGGCCTTCGAGAAGACCGGTTTGATCGAATGGATCAACTACTCAGCCGCGCAGTCCAGAATCAACGGCAGCCAGGCACAGGGCATCCATCGCTATCTCGGCATCCTGTATGTGCACGTCGAGGACTACGGCCTGGCGGCGGTATACACCGTACTGACTTTCCTGGCCCGACTGCTGATCCTCACCTTGAGCCTGCCGCTGTTCCTGATGGCCGCGTTTACCGGCGTCGTAGACGGCCTGGTGCGGCGCGACCTGCGCCGCTTCGGCGCCGGGCGCGAGTCAGGGTTTATCTACCATCGCGCGAAGATGATGATCGTGCCGCTGGCAGTGGTGCCTTGGGTTTTGTATCTGGCGTTGCCGGTGAGCATCAGCCCGGTACTGGTGTTGATGCCCTGTGCGGCGGCGCTGGGGGTGATGGTTAGCGTTACGGTTGGGAGTTTTAAGAAGTATCTTTGAGTTAAAATTTCTCTCATGAACTACAGCCCCCCCAAGAATACCACTGGAAACCCACTAGAAACTCACTTCGATGGCTGGGAGTCCAAAAACTCAAAACCCCATCTCAAAACAACTCACTACGCGCACAACAAAAATATTAAAAGCCATATCACACCCAAATAATAAACACCCACCAACTCCCCCCCCCAAAAACGCACATATAGACACACAAATATTCGCCCCCCACACAAGCACGAACAAAAACAAGTCTCGACCGATAACGATCCTTCATATTAGACATAGCAGGCTTACGATTAAAGCAAGATAACCACCCACTATGAATACATATAAAACGCCCTCTTACATTCATATAGAACACACTAACCACAGCACATACCAAGATATAACATAAAATCGCAACAGAGGCTTTCAGGTCATTCCCAAAGCGAGCACGATAGATCCTTTCCATAATCTTGCTCATCCGCGCCCCAAGTCCATATTGACACCTGCTAAGATAATTTGGCAGATTGACAAGCCAATTTTAGACAAAACGAAGACCCCTCATGATTTACGAAGATATCGATCTAGAAAATTTGCTGGGTGCTCCAGAGCCAGTTGTCACCGACGTTATTAATCCAATGCTTGAGGAATTACCTTGGGAGCAAATGCACTGGAAAAGCTTTCAGATGCTTTGCGCGCAGATGATCGAACTTCAGTACATCGGATTCGACACTCAAGTATTCCAATATGGAAAATCTGGACAGGCACAGGAAGGAATCGACATCATATGGAGAACAGCCAAGGCAAACAAATATAGTGTCGCAGAGGTAAAACACTGGAGATCAGTTAAACCATCCAGCATTCTTAGTTGGCAGAAAAAATTTTTAAATGGCCAACTTGCAAAGGATTCTCGCATTTGGTTTCTTTGCGCATCAATCAACATCGAAAATAATCCTAAACTCGTGAAAGCTTGGCACCTCGCAAAAGCTGAGATGGAGTCACACGGCATTCAAGCTGTGGTTTGGGACAGAGCAGTTATCGAAAAACTTCTTCGGGATAATCCAAAACTTGTCCAACGTTTTTTCTCCAAAGAAATCCGTGACCGATTTTGCTATACCCTTAGCATGCCAACCGAAGATCCAACGAATTTCCGTCATACTTATATTAGCGAATCTGACCACCCCCTTACTGTCGAGAATGAGAGCGTCAGAATGGAGGTGATCTTACCCAATCGTACGTCCCCCCATGTCTCTGCCATTCTTTCGTTCGCCCGTTCAAATCTAGCAGGCGTATCGCTTGCAATTGACGGAGATAATCTTGTGCGATGGCTGCAATGGGCAGGACATACTCACAATTCTCTGAAGAATCCTTTCACCCTGCCGTTGAGTGCCCCAGATCGCTTTCTACTCACAACATCGAAATTTCAATTAAGCTTAAACAGCAAAGAGCTAGAACAATTAGACTGGTGCCTAAAAACGATATGGACCCACTACTTCTCCGCAGTGGAGACATTGGAAAGTGCCTGGCGATCCTTGCGATTCAAACGGCTCAACGGAACATCGCAACAGATCTATGCATTGGTTAGCCTGCCACGATCTCTGTGGATTAGAATAATGGAGTATGTAAGTAAACACGATTATGCTAGGGGCGAATCTGACGAGCATATTTTCGACGCATCCAACAGCGCATTAAAAATTTTCTCACCAACAACGACGACGGCCATGGACGCTGGATATCATCTGATTTCATATGCTTACGATGAAGGCGGGCCAACCGGCCGCTACGAGCCGAATGTCATAATAGGCTGGAACCCAAACAATCTGCGCGAACTTTCCAGCGACTGGGGACCGAGAGGACAGTGGGATGCTGAGTTCACCCATGACTGGCTGTTTTCAACACTCCTACCAAAAGTTATAAATTGGCACCGAAAGGAAGCCTTAAAAAAGCTATCATGGCTGAAAAATCCAGTTCAAAAGCTCACAGACGACATTACTAATTTTTCGATAGATGACCATGCTTTTTCGCTAGCACAGTTCAGCGTAAGAAATATAGTAGAGGCAACCACAACAGTACAACTCACTAGCTGCTTGCACTCCATGCAGCTACACTTCAGCTGTCTTAGCACTCAGGCGGACATTGAATACGATCTGCTCGACCGCATCCTGCGCTGCATTCAAAATTTAGCGCATCGCCTTCCTGAGCAGCACCACAACTACATCCGAAGCAATCTTCGCCTAAATCAAAAACCTCTAATTGAAAGCCTGACAGATATCAGAAAACCCAACAGCAAACGCACACCTAGCTCAACAATGCTAGACATGCCACTTCGATCACTCATTTGCTGCATTGAAAACAGCAACTGCACTATAGACGATTTAAAATGGACAAAAAACATGCTCCAGCCAGTATGGAAAAGAATGCGCGAAAACTTATTATGCGAGACATTTCACTAACACCTCCAAACGAAAGCCCTCACTTAGCACCCCTTAAATAAACCTTGTTAAATTCACCCTTTATTTTGATTGGATCTTAGATAATGGACATTTCTCAAAATTCACTTTATGAATTATTCGAGCGAAGCCTCAGAGCGTTCTTGCGCAAGGACGCCTCTCTAATCTACAGTAACGTCTCAGAGCGCAACCTTTGTGCACGATTGGGATACCAGTTCGAGCATCTGCTAACCGAATTCAAGCTGGTCGACTATTACACCGATCCTGAACACAATAGAAAGCAGAATGGCGAGATAAAAACGGTCATTAGCGGCGAATTTCAGGTCATCAAAGTAACGTGCGACCTGATCCTCCACAGCCGTGGAGAACAGATACCCGACAATCTAATTGCCATAGAAATGGCAAAACCTGACAAATCAGCTCAGGAGATTCTATCAGATCGCAACCGACTAATCGCACTAACAAAACAGAGTTTTAAAGAAGTTTGGTCGAATGATGGAAAAACGCTGCCAAAGCACGTTTGTGGCTACCTGCTGGGGGCGTTTATCATGGTAGATCGCTTGAACAGGGTCATATCCGTCGAATTTTTCGAAGATGGAAAATCTCTAGGAGAAAAAATCCGATTAGTTCTAGAGGCGTCTTAATATTTCCGTAGCAGCCTCACAACGTCACATCTAATTTTAACCGGATTGAATTCCAAGTACTTCTTAGCCTCTACCAGGAGGTTTGTCAGAGACAGAGGCCTACTAAACACAACCATCGCCAATCGTCGTACCAAAAACGCTCCTGCCCCAAAACCAGTTTTTCAACTGATTAACCGCCCTTCAAAACCCAACATGTCCTGACCCCTTTCGTCAGGACACAACCATGCATCAAGCCCTCAAAAACCCACAGTCCAGCACCCAGCACTGGCTCCCCATCACCCTGGCCATAGCCATACTCCTCTGCGGCGCGACTACTCAAGCCGACTCCCCTGCCTCAGAGCCCACCAATCTGCATCTGATCCTGCGTCAGCTCGACGCCATCGAGCGGCTGGCTCGCAGCAGCGAAGCGCTGCCCGTACCAGACGATGCCCGCTACACCTTCGACTACCCACGCCTCATCGCTGAACTCGATCTCATTCGCCAAGGCATCAAGGCCTACCAGACACCCATCCGCGCACAACCACGAACGCCGCCTGAATTGACGGGCCATTACACCCGTTCGCAGCCCCCTACCCCATGAGCATGACCCCGGCACAGACCAGCGCCTTTCAAGCCGGCGGCGGTTTTCTGCCGCAGGACAGCACGTTGCTGTTCGTGGGGGCAGCTCTGGTTCTGGCGTTGATTTTCGCCGCCTGGGCGCTGGGCAGTGGCTTTCGCGGCTGGAGCAAGGGTGGGCTGGATTTTGAGCAGCTCGCGCTGCTCGGGCTGAAGTTGATGCTGTTTTTCTCGGTGCTCAGCTACTTCCTGTTGCGCTGATTTTCGATTCGTTCTCGGGCTTTGGAGGCCTTTCATGACTGTACTCAAACTGTCTCATCACCTCACTCGCGCCTGGCTGTTTTGCCTGGTGCTGGTGTCGTCCCTGGCCCGGGCGGGCCTGCCGGATATGGATGCGCCCTCGCGTGGCGAAGGCGCCAACATGATCGAGACCTTCAAAAACTATATCTACGACTATGCCTCGCTGGTGGGGCTGGTGATCGCCGTCGCGGCGTTTTGTGGCGTGGCGTATCACGCGTTCGGCACTTACTCGGAAGTGCAGACCGGCAAGAAAACCTGGGGCCAGTTCGGCTTGACGGTCACCGTCGGCGGTGTGCTGTTGGTGATCATTATCTGGCTGCTGACCAAGGCCGGCGGAATTCTCTGAGGCGGGTGACGAGCATGACTGATATTTCCGAGGTGCTGCCTGACGGCACCTTGCGTTTCCTGCCCAACCGTCTCAACCGCCAGCCGGTGATCGTGCTGGGTCTGACGGCTGACGAAATGTGGCTGTCGGTGGGTTTATCGCTGCTGGCCGGGATTGCGCTGGGCAGCGGCATTGCCGTACTGACCCAAAGCCTGGCGATGATCCCCACGGTGATCTTCGCCTGCATCGCCCTCGGTCTTGCCCTGGGCGGCAAGCTGTTGCGCCGCCTCAAGCGTGGCCGGCCACAAACCTGGCTGTATCGACAATTGCAGTGGCACATCAGCCTGCACTGGCCGGTGCTGACCGCCTGGACCGGCGGTGCCGAGCTGATTACCCGCAGTGGCCGCTGGACCACGCGCAGGAGTAACTGCCAATGAGCCGCTTCAAGAATGAGGTCTCGCGCCTTGAGGCGCATGTGAAGTCATTGCGTGTGGTGCTCGGCATATTGTTCGTGCTGGCCGGCGCGATGGGCCTGGGCTGGTGGTCGGCCCCGCGGGATCTGACGGTGCATGTGCCGCCAGACCTGCGCTCCGGCAGTACCCGCAAGTGGTGGGAGATCCCTCCCGAAACGGTCTACACCTTCGGCTTCTACATCTTTCAACAGCTCAATCGCTGGCCCACTAACGGCGAGGAAGACTACGCGCGCAACCTGCAGCAGCTTCGTGCTTACCTCACCCCCAAATGCCAGACACTGCTGCAGGCAGAATTCGAACAACGCCGCTTGGGCGGAGAGCTGCGCAAGCGCACCCGTGGCGTTTACGAAATCCCTGAACGCGGCTACGGCGATGACCCTGGGTTTCGGGTCAAGACCTTGGGTCGCGATGCCTGGATCGTCAATCTGGACCTGACCGCCGATGAGTACTTCGGCTCCGAGAAGGTCAAGCGTGCCCTGGTGCGTTATCCCCTGCATGTGGTGCGCATGGACGTCGACCCTGAACGCAATCCGTTCGGTCTGGCGCTGAACTGCTACAGCGGCAAACCGCAGCGGATTGCGCCGGCAACGCCGACCCGCAGCATCGCCACTGACCTGGAAACCGATGTCGATGCCGAAGGAGAACAACCATGAAGTCGTTATTGGCCGCGCTGCCTCTGCTCTGCCTGTTGTCCCTGAACGCCACGGCGCTGGAGATCGTCCACTGGCAGCGCTTGCCCATTGCCGTCCCGCTGCAGGTCGGCCAGGAACGTATCATTTTCGTTGATCGCAACGTGCGGGTCGGCATGCCTCGCTCGCTGAAAAACCAGCTGCGTGTGCAGAGCAATGGCGGCGCTCTTTACCTGCGGGCCAACGGCCTGATCGAGCCGACACGCCTGCAACTACAAAACATGAGCAACGGTGAAATCATCCTGCTGGATATCGCGGCCGCAGAAGTTCCCAGCGACACCCCGGCCCTCGAACCGCTGAAGATCGTCAACGCCGAACCTGTTGAACCTGACAGCAATCAACCGGGAGACACTCAAGAGCAAAGGCCCGCGCAAACGCCTGTCCCGGTGGTCCTGACCCGCTACGCCGCACAAAACCTCTACGCGCCTTTACGCACGGTTGAACCTCTGCACGGCGTCACCCAGGTTCGTGTCGACCGGCACCTGAACCTGCATAGCCTGCTGCCGACCCTGCCCGTGCAGGCCTCGGTGCTCGGTGCCTGGCAACTGGACGACTTTCAGGTGACCGCCGTGCGCCTGCAGAACCGCTCGAGCAGCGCACTGCAACTGGATCCACGCCTGCTGCAGGGTGACTTTATCGCCGCCACCTTCCAGCACCGCAGCCTGGATGTTCAGGGCACTGCGGCCGACAGCACGGCGCTGTACCTGATCACCCGTGGTCACGGTCTGGCCCAAGCGCTGCTACCGGCCATGAGCCTTATCGACGCAACGTCAAACCTGCCCAACCCGCGGGAGCGTGCCCATGAAAAGTAATGGCCTGATCAAATGGCTGGTGCTGCCGCTGTTTGCCGTGTTGCTGGTAGTCATGCTGCGTTCCTGCTCCAGCGACTCATCCGAGGGTAACGAGCAAGGCAACGACCGTAACCTGTCGCCGGCCGAACTCAAACGCCTCGGCATTGAGGGCGACACGCCGCTGGACACTGTCGCCACGCTGGTGGGCCAGACCAAATCCATGCGTGAAGAGCTCAAATTGCTGCTGACCGACAACGAAGTTCAGAAGGAAGAGAATGAGCGCCTGAGACTGCGCGAAAGCGATGTCGACAAACGTATCCGTCAGGCACTCGAGGGTGAAAAGGAGCAGCTCAAAGCCGATCGGCAGACGTTCCAGGAAGAAAAGCAGAACACCCTGAACCTGCTGGAACAACTCAAGCAACAGTTCGACACCCGAGCGCTCTCGCAGACACCCGACCTGCCCATCGGCCTGGGCCTGCAACCGGGCGATAACGAGGCTTTCGAGCAGGAAACGCTGATCTGGGTCGACCCGCAAGACGGCACCGCGGTCGACGCGCAAGGCAAGCCCGTGCCGGCCGGCTCTGGCAAACCGGCCGCCGGCTTTAACTTTCCCTCGGCCTTCACCGAGCGAATCGACGCAGGGCAACGCGAACTTAAAGCGGTGTCTGGCGCGATGGGCCGCAACATGAAGACCGATGGCGACAAACCGGCCGCCAGACCGGTCTACACCTTACCGGAGAACTCAACCCTGATGGGTTCGGTGGCCATGACCGCACTGATCGGCCGGGTGCCGGTCGACG
Source organism: Pseudomonas sp. 21LCFQ010 (assembly GCF_024129905.1). Lineage (NCBI taxonomy): Bacteria > Pseudomonadati > Pseudomonadota > Gammaproteobacteria > Pseudomonadales > Pseudomonadaceae > Pseudomonas > Pseudomonas sp. 21LCFQ010. Next base: position 127,345 of record NZ_JAMYDZ010000014.1, read on the forward strand.
GCACGGTCAATGACCCCTTCCCGTTCAAGATCCTGATCGGCCCTGACAACCTGACCGCCAACGGCATCGACCTGCCCGACGTCGCCGGCGCGGTGATCAGCGGAAGCGCTGCCGGCGACTGGACCTTGTCTTGCGTGCGCGGCCAGGTACAGAGCATGACCTTCGTCTTCACTGACGGCCGGATCCGTACCGTGCCGCAACCACAGCCGGTAACCAATCGCCAAAGCAATAGCGGCCAAAGCGCGTCACAGATGGACAGGATTCAGGGCGGGATCGGCTGGATCAGCGACCCCAATGGCATTCCCTGCATCGCCGGGCTGCGGCGTTCCAACGCTCAGCAGTACCTGGGCAGCAAGAGCCTGATCACCGCTGCCGGTGCTGGCGTGGCCAAGCTGCTGGAGGCCGAGCAAACCACCACCACGTCCGCCAACGGCACCTCAGTCACTGCCGGCAGCCCGGGCACATCGGCACTGAGCACCATCCTTTCCGGTGGCGTGAAAGACATCGGCGACTGGGTCAACAAACTCTATGGCCAGGCCTTCGCAGCCATCTATGTGCAACCCGGCGCACACGTTGCCGTGCACCTGGACCGGCAACTGGAAGTGGACTACGAGCCCGACGGGCGCAAAGTGAAATACACCTCAGGAGGCCGCCATGCATCTGCCCTCGACTAAATCCGTCTGCCTGTGGCTGCTTATGGCACTGCTGACAGGCTGCAGCACCGACAAGGATGAACTGATGCCGCCCGGTACAGGAACCATGCTCGATCACTGGAATGGCGCCACGGTTTCAGACAGCAGCTCATCCAGCCGGCTGCTGATGGACGCCCGGCAACAACTGCGCCGCCCGTTGCACGACACCGACACCCAACTGGCGAGCTACACCCGCACCGCCCAGAACGAGATCTACAGCCAGTTCAAACGCCTGCCCAATCCCGACCTGGTTCTATACGTATTTCCTCACCTGACCGGCAAAGACCCCGCGCCGATACCGGGTTACAGCACCGTATTCCCCTTCTACCAACGCGTGCAGTACGCCATGCCGGGCGAACGGATCGAGGACTATTGAATGACCCAGCCTGAACAACCCAACGTCTGGCAACGATACCTGAACAAACTCGCCGAACTCGGCATCGGCCAGCCCGGCCCCCACAGCAAACCGGCCACCAGCGCCGACGAGCACGCGCTGTACGATGCAGCACCCAGCTTCGTCGACCTGCTGCCGTGGGTGGAATACCTGCCCGAATCACAGTGCATGCTGCTGCAGGACGGTGAATCAGTGGCCGCGTTCTTTGAACTGAGCCAGATCGGCACCGAAGGCCGCCAGCCCGAGTGGCTGCGCACAGTGCGCGATACCGTGGAAAACGCCCTGCAGGACAGTTTTGAAGAGCTGGAGAACCAGCCGTGGATCGTGCAGTTCTACGCCCAGGACGAAATCAGTTGGGATCACTATCTCCAGCAACTGGCCAGCTACGTACAGCCTCGCGCCCAAGACTCAGACTTCACCCGCACCTACCAGGAGATGTTCGCCCGCCACCTGCAGGCCATCTCCAAACCCGGCGGCCTGTTCGAAGACAAGACCGTGACCCGCCTGCCCTGGCGCGGGCAATCACGCCGGGTGCGCATGGTTCTGTACCGCCACAGCAAAGGCACTCAAGGCCACAAGGGTCAGAGTGCCGAACAGATGCTCAATCTGGTATGTGATCGCCTGACCGGGGCACTGACCCATGCCGGCGTGCGCACGCAACGCATGGACGGCGGCCAGATCCACGACTGGCTGCTGCGCTGGTTCAACCCGCACCCCGACCTGCTCGGCCCGAGCGCAGAAGACCGCACGCGCTTCTACCAGGCGACCCGCTACCCAGAACCGGCCGACGCCGAGGAGTTCGAACTGGCCAGCGGCACTGACTTTTCCCAACGGCTGTTCTTCAACCAGCCCCGCTCAGACATCGAAAACGGCGTGTGGACGTTCGATAACAAGCCGCATCGCGTCATCACCCTGGACCGCCTGCGCAGCGCACCCGGAACCGGCCACCTGACCGGAGAAACCCAGAAAGGCAGTGACGCCATCAACGCGCTGTTCGACCAGATGCCCGAAGACACCGTGATGTGCCTGACCATGGTCATCACCCCGCAAGACATGCTGGAATCGCACCTCAACCTGTTGGCCAAGAAGTCCGTCGGCGACACCGTGGATTCCGAACAAACCCGCGAGGCGGTACAAGGCGCCCGCGCGCTGATCGGCAGCGCCCACAAGCTGTACCGCACCAGCCTGGCGTTCTACCTGCGTGGCGACGACCTCACGCAACTGGACAGCCGAACCCTGCACCTGACCAACGTGATGCTCAACGCCGGCCTGCAGCCGGTGCGTGACGACCATGAAGTTGCGCCGCTGAACAGTTACCTGCGCTGGCTGCCCTGTGTGTACAACCCCGGCGCGCGCAATGCGGACTGGTACACCCAGTTGATGTTCACCCAGCATGTCGCCAACCTGGCCCCGGTCTGGGGCCGCAGCCAAGGCACCGGCCACCCAGGCATCACCTTCTTCAACCGTGGCGGTGGCCCGATCACCATCGACCCGCTCAACCGCCTCGATCGGCAGATGAACGCCCACCTGTTCCTGTTCGGCCCGACCGGCTCCGGCAAGTCCGCCACCCTCAACAATATCCTCAACCAGGTCACCGCCATCTACCGGCCGCGCCTGTTCATCGTCGAGGCCGGCAACAGCTTTGGCCTGTTCGCCGAGTTCGCCAAACGCCACGGCCTGACCGTCAACCGCGTCAAATTGGCCCCCGGGTCCGGCGTCAGCCTGGCGCCCTTCGCGGACGCCTGCCGGCTGATCGAAACGCCCGGCAAGGTCAAGACCCTGGACACTGACGAGTTGGATGACCCCGATACCGAACCGGGCAACGACGAGGACGAACGCGACGTACTGGGCGAACTGGAGATCACCGCCCGCCTGATGATCACCGGCGGCGAAGAAAAAGAAGACGCCCGCATGACCCGCGCCGATCGCAGCCTGATCCGCCAGTGCATCCTCAACGCGGCCCAAACCTGCGTGACGCAACAGCGCCTTGTCCTGACCGAAGACATTCGCAACGCACTGCGCGACATGGGCCAGGACTCGACCTTGCCGGAGCCAAGACGCACCCGCCTGCTGGAAATGGCCGATGCCATGGACATGTTCTGCCAGGGTGCCGACGGCGACCTGTTCAACCGCGCCGGCAGCCCCTGGCCGGAGGTCGACATCACCATCGTCGACCTGGCCACCTACGCCCGTGAGGGCTACAACGCCCAGTTGTCGATCGCCTACATCTCGCTGATCAACACCGTGAACAACATCGCCGAGCGCGACCAGATGCTCGGCCGGCCGATCATCAATGTCACCGACGAAGGCCACATCATCACCAAAAACCCGCTGCTGTCGCCCTACGTGGTCAAGATCACCAAAATGTGGCGAAAACTCGGCGCCTGGTTCTGGCTCGCCACCCAAAACGTCGACGACCTGCCCAAAGCGGCCGAACCGATGCTGAACATGATCGAATGGTGGATCTGCCTGAACATGCCACCGGACGAAGTCGAGAAGATCGCGCGGTTTCGTGAGCTAAATGAATCGCAGAAAAAGCTCATGCTCTCGGCGCGTAAAGAGTCGGGGAAATTTACCGAGGGCGTGATTTTGTCCAAATCAGTTGAAGTGCTGTTTCGGGCCGTGCCGCCAAGCCTGTATCTGGCGATGGCCATGACTGAGCCAGAGGAAAAGGCCGAGCGGTTCAGGGTGATGAATGAACTGGGGGTTGGGGAGCTGGATGCGGCGATTGAGATTGCGCGGCGGTTGGATGTGAGTAGGGGAATTTAATGACGGTTCGGCAATTTTCACGTGCTCATTTCACAATAAAGCGCCGATTCAGTGGTGGGGGTAAGAATGACCTCACCGTTGGCGTCGCGAGTGACCGCGAAAACCTGCCCATAGTTATCGGGCCCCAACGCCCAGAAGGTGTGACAGTTCGACTCCCGCAAGGCAATTACCTTTTTGAGTGCATTTCGCTCAGCAGGCTTGAAGTCATTGAGGGCCTCTTTCGTTATGCCTCGATGCGTCTTCATCAGGCTAACCATGGCGTCAACAGCCTTTCTGGTTGGCTTGACCTCACATACCACCAATTCAGTTCGCTGGTCTGCCTGGTAACCAACAAAGTCGAAAGCATAGGTCGCAGATTGCGCACCCAATCGCTCCGCAGGCCAACCGAAGGTACGCTGCATTCGCCACAACCCGGCAATGGTAATGACAGGCTCCAACCACAACGTGAGCCGGCGCGGCGAGACGCTGCTGGCCCCTTCCCAGAACAGATACTCCTTGGCTCTGCTGCAAGGTGCCCGGAAGGCACCTTGCTCGTGAACAACCAAACCGTGATCAACCGCATCCATGAAGTCTCGGGCATCGGCTTCGCTGAGTTTATCCATCGACTCCTGGACAAAGCCACCTTGCGCATAACCTCGTTGGGTGCAGTATGGCTCCAGCCACTCGCTGTATACGCGGCGTTTGAATTCATCCAGTGCTGGCATGGTATCTCTTCTTTGAGGTTGATGATGTCAGGACGCAGGGGGTTGGGAAAATACCTTGTCTACACAACGGTCGCCGATCTATAAATCAGTATCGGTTCAAGAGCGCTGTGGCCCATGATCGTAACTCCGGGGACGTTTCTTTTTCTCCATCTTTTTTGGGCAAAAGAAGGGAGACGGCCAAGCTCACGTAATCTCTTTTGATTTGCTGCTCTTGTAAACTGCGCTGCACCGAAAAACCAACAACCGCAAGCACTACCGGAATGGCTAGCATCGAAACGATTTGAGTTACCACCAGCAATCGAGACAGTCTTTGGTCAACGGATGAAGTCATTTTCCCTGCTTGGCCCTGGGCAACGAGAACCGTGCCCTCCTACGACCTCGGCCCAGCGCATGGGCTGGGCTTGGGCGTAGCTGGACGATTTCCTGAGAAAACTTTATCGACCTTTTTTCTCAAGCTTGGCTTTGATGGACTGCGTGGCCGTATTTATTTCATGATTTAAATCATCGTACTGACGATCAGAGATAATGTCGAAATCAAGTAATGCTTGCAAATACCCCCAAGCAGTTGAACTCGCCTCATCAACTAGATCTGTGTAAAGGCATGCTCCAATTTGTCTGATCTTCTCACGAACCTTTTCTTCAGCATTAGGCATTGAGTTTTCCCTATCGAGCCTGGGCGCGGAAATCGCTCCCCCTTTTACGGTCTTAGTCCAGCTCAAGGGCTGGGCTTAGGATGCACCGAAACGACCTAGTGCGGGATTTTCCTAGCTCAAGACAAGGCGTCTCAATAGCTCACCAAGATCCTGCCATGGGTAGCTATATGCCGAATTCGGGCAGTGTGGCCGATGCTCAACTGGATCACCCTCATTACTTGGCCATTGAGGGGCAAGACAGCCTCTACATCTAACCTCTTCCCACTCATCTGCCAGCGACCATTCCAGCGGGATACCATCACATCGGTGACTACAGCGGCGTGCATGCCGATGCTCAGCAGCCGATTAATTTCGTCCAAGTCATCTTTGTTCATATCGCTCCTTTCAATCCCTGCGTGCCAAGCACATTTTCCTAACTCTTTGCATTATTGATCGAACATGTCACTAGCAGGCCGAGTACGTAACCGACACCATACAAGCCTGCAATAACAGGCAAACAGGCCAGCAGGTAAAGTCCAGGCCAAGTGAGTCCCGTGAAATGTTCAAGTACCCCCATCGAATGCAGGGCCGCCATTTGAAGCGCCACTGGGATCTGGAGCCAAACGTATTGGGACTTATAATCATCGCTACACAGGCCAATCACTATGCAGATGACCGTGGGGACAACATACAGTAAGGCTAAGCAGGCACCTGCGCGGCTTAATTGCATGGTCTTTACTCGGTCATTGGGCTCGGGCATCTGCCATGTAGCTGTCACGCATGAGCCGCGAGTGCTGCACCATGCCCCATTGATTGATCCTGCGAGCACGTTCCAGCTCGCGACCGTAATAGCGGGCCAGCTTGACGCACCCTTGCCTTGAAATACCGATCATGATGTCGTTTTCCTACAAAGAAACGCGTATCCAACTCTTTCGAGCTTGGTACTCAGTGAACGGATGACTATGGACCCCATCAGGGATTACTGAACTGAAGCTCGGCAGGTCAAAATCAGGATCATGCAAAACCACACCAAAAACTTCATGACGTTCAGCTACTACCCAATGCCAGTTACGATTGGCCGAACCAAGGGAGCTGCTTACCGCTACGATTCCGAGGTCGTCCATAGCATCCCAGCTCGACCAACGCCTTAGCTCCGAATTGATGCCCATATGCTCCAGGCAACGACGTAGTTGGGAAAAGTTGGTGGCGAAAGGGCGTTTTTTAGCCTCTAGTCCGTGTTCAGTAAACACGCTTCGCGCATGCGCGTAGGGCTTCGCCGCGATCATTGCCGCGCACGCGACTCCGCACCCAAAGCGATCACGCTGCATTACCTTTTTGATACGGCAACTCGACTCCCATGTACTCATTGCGACGCTTTCCTTGATCTGAACTATGCGTACTCGCCGCGCAGCAGCCCGTCAGCGTCATGGCTGCTAGCCCCGTCGCCACCGTTGAAGTTGCCGTCGAGGTCAGCCAGGATCAGATCGCCACTGCCGCCATCGCAAAACCGCAACTGTCCGCCTACCCATGCCAAAGACTTGTACGCCCAGCGACTGCGCCTGCTTGGCATAGCGCGAAAGACCGCGTGCGATCCTGGCCACTTCGGCCGGGTCGAGGCCAGCGGCCTGGCATTCTTTTCTGTTGACCACCATCGGGGTGTTTTCCTACCTGGCCGGATCGGCTGTCAGCAACTGGTTCAGCTTCGAAGAGATGGCCAGGCGTTCGGCAGGATCAATACGGTAGCGAACATCAATGTCGGCCAGCACTAGCTGATCCTCGGCTTTCATTTGGGCAGTCACTGGCGCGTCATTCACCAACGATCCAGTCTGCATTCGCGATGCCCAAAACTGCCCGGAGAACGGGGCCACCACAGCAAAGCCGAGCGCAATGCCAACGATTACACCACCAGTTGCGATTGTTTCTCTACGCTTGCTCATGATCACTTGCTCCGCTGCCGCTTCTACGGCCTCGGCCCCGGTTTTTAGGCCGGGGCTTGGGTGTATCTGGTGCGGATACCTATGCGGCGAGCAATGGAATCGGCCAAGGTATCAGCGCACAGTAGCATTGTGCCCAACCTGGTTGCAGTGGTCATCGGTTCAGCTCCTTGCAGTTTAGAGTCAGCGGCCGGGGCCTCGATGTTGATGGGGAGGGGTTCAGGATTTCACGCCAACGTCCTTAGCATCCTGCTCCCAGGGCAGCGGCTGACCGGAAAGCACGCGCACCATGCATTGGGCGGCCCAGGCCCTGGCACTGTGCTCGAGGTGGTTCTTGGCCAGCTTCATCACCTGGGCTTCCAGCTCCTTGAGGTCCAGTTCAGGCCGCTGCGCGACGATCCTCGACAGCGCCCTGCGCACGTCTTCGGCCTGCGCCTCGCGCATCGCTTTTGCCTCCGGAGAATTGATGCTCGGGATCATGGGGGGTTTTCCTTGATCAATGTCTGTACTGAAAATTGCTGCGGCTAGTCACGCCAAACCGCATACATCAGGCTGACGGCAAATAAGTACACCAGAGTTTCTTGTCATGTGCGTTCCTACCCGGCTTCCAATACACCTCGCCAGAAAGCTCGTTAGGCACTTTGTAAACAATCTTCGTGTTGAGTTTTATGAGAGGGTTCAGTGAACGTAAACGGATTCCGTAGCCTTCGTTCATGATGGTTTCCGTGGTGTCAAACTTGAAATCCTTACCGTCCTTGCTGATGAACAAGCTGCCTTCCAGCGGTATCCGTCCTTCATTATCGATGTTCTTGAAGGTCGCATTCACAGTAAGGTAGCGCGCATCAGGGTCGGGCTTTAGTCTCGAGTAGCGATTGCCAGTGTCAATGGATTTGCTGATTGTGCAGCCATTCACTGTGACATCGAAATAGCCGACCTGCCCGTGCATGACTGCCTGCTTGGATTGCAACCCCTTGAGGTAGCTTGTGGCATACATGTTGTACGCATTGGTCGCGGTGCTTCCGATAGCCGCTATCCGGCATTCAACGACGTTGTAGGCATCCTTAAGAAGCTTGTGGTCCTTGAGAGCCTCGCCTAAAGCAGCATTAGCTGCATCGAAATCAGCTTCAACCATGTGGCTAAAGGACTCCTGCTTGGCTAGCTGTTTAATTTTCAGCACGTCAGCGTTAAATTCCTTACCTTTTCGTTCATCGTAGTATTCGCCAAGAATAGTCTCGGCTCCCACGGCGAAACCCAAGATTTCGGTTGTCATCAGGCTCTTCTGGATAGAGAACGTTAAATCTCTCTCTTCAGGCTTGAGATTAGAGCCATCAAGCTGCACAGTGTCGCAGTCCGGTAGATCCCTTTTTTTGATTTCTTTCTTGGCAGTCGCGGCAGAAGCGAGGCATGGTGTTGCAAGAGCAATCATTAGAACAAAGACACAGTGGCTGCGGTGCATTTCAAATTCCCTTTCCCTGCTTGATCCTGGTACTGGCTAAGCCCGCGCAGTGGCGGGCTTGGCGTTGCAGCGATTTGCCCTACTCAATCAGCACTTGAATGCGGGCAAGTACATCGTCCATCACCACCTCGGGAACAGACTCCACGCGCTTGGTGCCTCGGGCCTCAAGGTCAACGGTGCGGATCTGATTACACAGCACAACACCTTGCGTCTCGGTGCCTGAACCGCTCAGTGGCACGGCAAACCCGGCATAGCGGGCAAAGTCGCCGCCTTGGGTGATGAGCGCGATCAGGACCAAGCCTGAAACATTGAAGGCCGCAGGCGAAATGATCAGCGCCGGACGAAAGTCGCCCTGCTGCTCACGGCCAGCGGTAGGGTTCAAATTTAGGCGAACAATGTCGCCCCGATTGAATTTGGTCCGTTTCACACTTCACGCCCAACTGCTGGCATTGAGTTCCACGCGGCCAATTCGGCAGGCTCCGAAGCATTCAAATCGCACTGCGCCATCAGATCGGCCAGCTGGTAACGTGGCTTAACCTTCGCGGGCTTGAGCGTCATGGCTTCAGCAGCAGCATCGACATTGAGCAGCAGCACGTCACCGCTGGCCAGACTCATTTGCTTGAGCACGATAGCCGGCAGGCGGATGGCCGCACTGTTGCCCCATTGCTGAATTTTGACTTCCATAAGTACCTCCTGAACGTTTCAACATTGTAGATAGGCGATATGTCGGACTCAAGCGCTTTGTATAAACATAGTATCTACAATGCCAGCTCAAAAGCGCGCCGTAGAGTGGCTTGGTCCACTGACAGGTACGGCTTCGAGTGGTCCAGCTCAGAATGCCCAAGAATCATTTGCACCGTCTCGACATCACCAGTCGCGGCCAGCACCTTTGCCGCAAGTGAGCGTCTGCCGCTGTGCGACGATCCCTGTTTGATACCGGCCTGCCGGTAGAGCCTGCTGATGGTTTGCTGGAGCGAGTCGCAAGCCCTGTACACCTCTGGCCCGCTCTCCAGCTCGCGATGCTTGAACGCTAGTTCAAAGGCCTGCCCTTTGTGCGTCATGACCAACTTTGAACCTGGGCGCAGGCCTCGATACATATCATCCCCGGAGAGGCCCCAGCGGCGCCGCAAGCGAATGTCGATCCAATCATCCAGGGCAGCAAGGCATCGAGCATGGGTCAGGTACACATTGCGTGGTCGGCAGCCCTTGGTTATGTCTGCTCGCAAATACACCTCAGGTTTGATAGCACCGCTTGGGTACAGCACATCGGCCACCTCCAGCAAGGCCAATTCGGTGACGTGAATACCGGTTGTGTGAGTGAGCCAGAGCAACATCACATCGCGCTCTGGTAATCGGCCAGTAACGGATGCAACGCGAATCAGGTGCTTGAATTGTCCAGGGCGTAGCGAAGTGGCACGGCGGGGAGTCATACGGGTTCTCTGTCAGGATTGGTGATGAATCGAAAACGATCCTGAGAGAGTTGGCAGCGGGCCTCCTGCACAGCTTACAGGCCCGCGTGCCGTGGTGTTCACGGAAAATGTCGTGAAAGCTCAGCCCAGTCAAAACATCTAGCACAACTGCTGACAGAAGCCTTGAAATCAGCGGCGTGCGGCCATTTTCGCCATATTCACGCTCGGTAGCATCTCGCCTCTGTTAGCTCGAATACGCGATGAAGTGGGCGAGTCAGTCTGCGGCCCAGCCCCACCGACAAAATAACCCCCACCCCCAAAACCAGTTTCCCTACAGCAATCACCCCATCTCCCGCGCTCCACTGTATCCGTCACTCAAAAACGGACGCCGCCCCATGGCCACCTTACGCAATCCACTCGCCTTCATCATCTCGATGCTGCTCAGCCTCACGCTTCACGCCGATACGCTCGTCATCACGGACAGCAACCATCCCACCCAACCAACCCCAGACTCAAAAATCATCCTTATCGACCAACCCTCAACTCTGGAGTCCAGCCTCTCAACCAACCTCCCTTCTGACCCACACCAAGCCCAAACCATAGCCCAGCAACGCCTAACCCCTGAGCTAACTGCGAAGATCACCCAAGCCCACCAAGAAGTTGTCACTGCCTGGAGCCTGGGCATCACCAAGATCCCTGCCGTTGTGGTCGATCAGAAATACGTCGTCTACGGCGAACCCGACGTGCAACGCGCGCTGGCTCTGATTGCCAGGCATCGCGAGCAGGTGCCTCAGCCATGAGCCTGCAGAGCCTGCATCACCTTGCAAAGCGTGCCCTACCCCTGCTGCTCTTTGCCTCTGCGCCTGCCTGGGCGCTGACGACGGCCGCCATCGTGCCGACGGTCATGTCGCCCACGTGCATGGACTACCGGGTCGTCGGTGTTTGCTACTGGCTGTTCTGCACCAACTTCGGCTGCCAGGTGAAGACCTCAGCCAAGGTCGGGCACTACGTGCCGGATGCGGTGGTGTCGAGCTATTCCACTACTGGCCAGAACCCGTGGCTGGAGGTGCGCAGCCTCAGCGCGCCGACTGCGGGTGCGCACAGCGGTGGGGCTGGTATCAACAGCGAAGCGCATGAAAACAACATGGCGGTGTTCAAGAACGTCGACGTGATCGGCCATCCGGGCGGTGAGGCGTTCAGCTCGTTTGCCAGCGGCTCGGGCTACGTGTGTGCCGGCGCCGGCAGAGCCTATGTGCCGAGCATGCTCAGCACACTGGATACCCTGGCCTGGCGGCATGGCATTCCCGAGAGCGTGTTCCCCCAGTCACTGACGCCGGGCCTGCGTGAGGTGGGTAATCGGCTGACCGCGACGATGTGGGGCAGCGTGTATCCGCGCAGCGGCTTTCTGCACCAGGTGGATGACTACAAGGCTTCGGCGGTGACTGCGCAGCGTGCCGGGGACGTGGTTACGCGCATGGGCCAGGTGCATGTGTACCAGCCGCTGCTGGCCATGCCCTCCCCCGGCTACTGGCCGGCCGGCGAGTTGCGTGAAGGCGAGATCCGCACCGGTAAGTGGCAGCAATTGTCGCCGGTTACCAGCCCGAGTTGCTCGGCGTTTCCAGAAGTCATGCCTGGCTTGCGGATGCAGTCCCAAGACGGCGGTTACGCCTGGGCGCTGTGGCGTCCCTACAGCTGTTGCAAACGTGAAGGCCAGACCTTCCTGGGCAGCACTGGCGTTTATTGACCCTATTTCCAGAGGTTTCATATGAGCAGAACACTTTCATTCTGGCGCTGCGCCAGCCTGCTGCTATGCCTGCATGCCGTGCAGGCACAGGCAGACCCTATCAATGTCGAAGCGGCAGGTTCAGTGATCGGCGATGACGTGCTGTACCGCATTGGCGGCGGCAACGCGGTGTCGATGGGCACCGTCGGCACCATGCAGAGTCTTGGCGTGGGGGTTGGCTGGAACAGCAACCTGATGTGCGGAAAGATGGACCTTTCGACCACCCTGCAGAACCAGTTGAACGGGGTCACCGACGGCTTCAACAACATCATGAGCAGTGTGATTCAGGGCGCCACTGGTGCTGTGGCTTCGCTGCCGGCGCTGATCATCCAGCGCGCCGACCCGGCCTTGTACAACCTGCTGACCAATGGCGTGCTGCAGGCGCGTCTGGACTTCGATCGGGCCAAGACCAGTTGCCAGGCTATGGCGGCGAAGATGATGGACATTGGCGGCAACCAGACCGGCTGGAGCGCTTTGGCCGGTGGCCAGGCATTGAAGGAAGCGGTCAGCCAGAGCCCGGACGCCATCTCGGCCACCAAGACCGCAGAGGCCGACAAGGGTAATACCGGCGTGCCGTGGATCGGCGGTACCAAAGCCGGTGGCCAAGGCCAGCAGCCGATCAAGGTTATCGGCGAAGTGACCAAGGCCGGCTACAACCTGTTGAGCCAGCGCAGCCCTACCGACAACGCACCGATCAGTACCAGTACCTGCAACGGAGGTATGGTCTGCAGCACCTGGAAAAGCCCCGAAGAAGCCGCTCAGTTCGCCAACCGGGTGTTGGGTGAGGTCGAGCAACAGACTTGTGAAACCTGCACCAAGACCACCTCGACGGCTGGCGTGGGCCTGACACCGCTGATTCAGGAGGAGTACGACGCCAAGCTCAAGCAGCTCAAGAAGTTGATCCAGGGCAGCAAACCGCTCACCGCCGAGAACCTGGCCGAAGCCAGCAGTAATTCGCTGCCTATCACCCGTGCGGTGATCAACGCCCTGCGCGACGAGCCTGATCAGGAACTGCTGGCCCAGCGCCTGGCTTCCGAGGTGGCGGTCTCCAGCGTGCTGGAAAAAGCCCTGCTGTTGCAGCGCACCCTGCTCGCCGGCAACAAGGAACCCAATGTCTCGGCCAACGACCTGGCCACATCGGCGATCAACAGCGAGACCCAGAGCCTGAAGCTGGAGATCGACAACCTCAAAACCGAGGTGGAACTGCGCCGCACCCTGGCGAGCAATTCACCGATGGCAATCATCACGCGCCATAAAGAGCGCAAGGAAAACTCCCGCAGCATCTACGAAGGCGAGACCGAGCTTAATCGCCTGGATGACGCACAGAGTGCCTCCGGGCAGCGAGGTGACCTGTGAGGATCTTCAGTCGCATCAAACGCTCCACCCTCTGGCGAGCCATCGGCCTGTCTATTGGCACTCTAGCCATCGCCACCTTCATCAATCTGTTTGGCATCCACCTGCTGGGCGGCCTGGCGCAGTGGGAACAGTGGCTGCATGAAAGCTACTGGTACTTCTTCGCTTGGCGGGTGCTGCTGTATGCCGCGCTGGTTTGGGGCTGGCTCTGGGCACGGCCGCGGATTCTGCGTCGTGAGGCAACCACCTCTGCGCAACTGCGCCGCGCCGAACTGACCCTGGCAGCCGCCGTGCTGCTGATGGAATTCACCCGTGCCCTCCCGCACCTGAGCTAGGAAGCTGCTATGACACTCTACGCCAATGACTATCTGGAATATTACCTGACCCTGGTGGGCTGGCTGATCCACAACGGCCTGTGGAACGTGATGATGGACGCCGGCCTGTTGGCCCTGCCCTTCGCCGCCATCATCCTGCAGGAATGGCTCAAGGCTCGCGGTGAAGGCGCCGACGAAGGCAACAAGGGCATACTCTCGACCACACGTATCGAGAACCGCATGTTCGTGGCCTCGGCGGTGATCCTGTTCGCCGGCATGCCGATCATGAACCTCAGCCTGAGCACCCTGAAGTTCGACGACACACGGGCGCAGCAATGCCAGGTGCAGATTGCCCAGCCACAAGACACGCGCTGGGGCACGACCTTCACCACCCTCAACGACCAGAGCGCCAAAGTGCCGGTGTGGTGGTTCCTGGTACATGGCCTGTCCAAAGCGGTGACCGGCGCAGCAGTGGCCTCGATCCCCTGCGGTACCGACCTGCGCCAGATGCGTATGGAAGTCAGCACCACACGAATCAAAAACCCGCTGCTCGCCCAGGAAGTCGCCGACTTCACCAACGACTGCTACGCCTACTCCCGGGCCAGACTGTTCATGAAGCGCCCGCCACTGGACGCGAAACTGATGAACGACATCAACTGGATCGGTTCCAGCTACTTCCAGAACCAGCCGGGCTACTACGACACCGACTACTCACGCAGCCCACGGACGCAGTGGCCGTACGACCCGGTACGGGATGCCGGGCTGGCACAGGTCAAGAACGGCGGTGGCTACCCCACCTGCAACCAGTGGTGGTCGGATGCCAACAAAGGATTACGCGCGCGCCTGCTGGAGCAGATCAAACCTGATCTGACCGAACGCTTCGTTAGCTGGGCCACGTTCATGAGCCCGCAGGAAGTGGGTGATGCGCTGATTCGGGAGATATCCTCGCCCCGGGCGCAGCGGTTGACTCAGGGGCAGGTGTATACCGATTACGGGGGTCAGGTGGGTGGGTCCATGTTTAATGATATGAGCCGGGTGACAGGTGCTATCGGATTGGGGGCCGGATCGATGGTTTACTTTCCTGGCATGGACGTGGTTCGCCAAGCGCTGCCGATGGTAATGGCATTGTTAAAAATGGCCTTGATCATCTGCATACCGTTAGTCTTACTGATGGGGACATTTGACCTCAAGTCCGCAATTACCATGTCAATCGTACAATTCGCACTGATCTTCGTGGACTTTTGGTTCCAGCTAGCCCGCTGGCTGGATACGACAATCCTCGACGCCCTTTACGGCGCGGGCTCACCTCATGGCACCTTGAACCCGTTACTGGGGATGAACAATACCCAGCAAGACATGCTTCTGAATTACGTCATGGGGGGAATGTTCATCATACTGCCAGGCTTCTGGATTACCGCGCTGACTTGGGCGGGGATCAAAGCAGGAAGCGCCCTTGAAGGTCTGCAAGACGGCACTGGAGCTGCCAACCAGCAGGGCAGCAAAGGTAAAGATGTGATCACCAAAAAAGCACGTTGAAGCTAGCGTCCTTGGCAGCCATCGCAAGCCTGCCAAGGACAAAGGCTCATTCATCATGATAGGCGGGGTTATTAATATTCTTGTTACTGTATGGATCCGGGAACAGGTTACTTTTTTGATCGAAATCTGGCTCTTGAATCTCAACATGCGAGCGCCCCTCTAGCACGCCCTTTATCCCGAGAAATATAAAAACTCCCCATGCAAGCCAATAGGACAAATAGATCAAAGCAGCGACGATCAGCATCCTCACTATCAGCACCGCTGACCTACAGATAAGTTTTGGCAGTCCTCGAAGCATCAACCACTGGGATGCGGCTGATTCAGCTTTACGGTAGTTGCTAAAACTGGTCCCAGCCAGATACCCGATCCGCCAACACCCCTTGCGCTTGCTCATGTCCAAATCTCCTTCTTCCCTGGAGACACCAGCAGACCACAAGGCAAGCAAGGCTTGATGCCAGCACCTTCCGAGAATCACGCGAGAGATTTCGGAAAAACCGGGCACCTGGTAAACAGCATGCCTTCGCAACAGCAGTAAAGACGCGCCACGTCGATGCCGTCCCCGTGTCAGCTCAAACGAACCAATAAACCTTCTTGACGCCCACTAACCTACCCTACCATGATGAATTGCTGAACGCTGACTTGGTCAGCAACCTCCCCGCAGCCAAGGACCTTTTAGCTGCAAGCACCTGGTGCTGGTCCAGCCCAAGATCGCATAGCTTCTGGTAGCGCGATCAACCGATCGTGTCGACCGGTAGAAGCACCTCAAACCAACCCAGCGGGGAAATTACTTTCCCGACCGGGACGGTGTTTCTCTGCTTTTCATCCTGCAGGAGAAACACCATGACTGATTATTCGATGGTCATTCTGAAACGTGCCCGACAAACCCTCGGTCTCGGCGAACCTTTCACAACGCTCGAAGAGCTGGTCGATCAACTGTTTATCAACGCAGGCGACCGCGCCCAGACGGAAGAAATACGACATTCCAAGTTCTGCGAAAGCGTGTGGAGCCATCTGGGTGAGGAAGACAGCACCGAGAGTGTGCGACTTGCCTACGCATATGCCCGGGCAACCTACGGCTATCTGTCCCAAGATGAATTGGATCAGGCGACAGCCGACGACTGGGAAGAAGGCATCTGCTCACACGGACTCACGTCCTGGACCTGTCCTTGCGGCTGTTTCGAGTACTGACTTCAAGTCGATTTGCAAACGACGTTAATGGTGGTCGTTAAGGCTGTTGACCGCCTGCTGCGTCCTGACCAAGCCCTCTACGGAGGGCTTCTTTTTGCCTGGAGAAAAGTGATTCCACTGGAATCAAAAAACGACGCCAGACCTCAGGCAATGCAAGAGCTTCCTTGGATGATATCAAAGTGATATTTTTAAATTCACACACATCGCGCGTTGGTGAACATATGGAAATTGGTGATAAAACAGCAGCAGGGTCCGCAATCGCCACAGGTGCGGCTGCTGGTATAGCAAATGCGGCAATGGTTTATGGTGGAGCTATCGCGGTAGCAAATGGCGCAGGGCTGACGGGCGCTGCCGCAACAAGCTCCGCGTTAGCTGCTCTGGGAGGCGGTGCAATTGCTGCCGGTGGTGGAGGTATGGCTGCTGGAGTTATGGCTGTGGCCACCGCAGCTGCATGGCCGGCTGCTGCAGTAGCGGTAGCGGGATATGGCGGCTATCGGCTGTACAAGTGGCTGAAGTGAACCGGTGACAGCATACCTCACGTAAATATCTCCAAGCCAACGACAAGGGATCTTGAGGTCGTTAACGCTGGGCGTGAACAGTGAAGTGCGCTTACAAAACCTAAAAACTGAATTCTTAATGCTGGCTTCGACCTCGTTGCACAAGTTAATTTACTCGGGAACTAATGATGGCATACAGAGACGATACGGATCTTGAGTTTTTATCCAAGGTAGATTCAGAGTCACTGAATGATTTGGTGTATTGCCTTGTTCATGACAAAGATGGTAGTCCTCGACTGACAGAAGAGCTATCTACAAATGAAACATATAAAGCACACCACCCAGACCACAACAAGTACTGGAAGCTGATTGCTGCCGAAATTCAGTGCTTTGGGGGGAATTCCATTGCAACAATTTTTCGGGGCGGCAAAGGCGTACTCTATAAAGAAGTACTCCAAGACGTGTGTGACAAATTAAAAGTCAACTACAACAGCAACTCTAGCGTAGAGAAAATTGAGCAGAACATGCTTATGAAAATTCTCACCGACGCTGTGGAGAAAATGTCCCCAGAAGAGTTAAAAGAGCTAGCTGATGCTGTGGGTGTGAAAAACGTTAATCTGCTCACCTCTGAGGCCTTGCTGGGAGTTTTCCAGGCTGTCTTCAAGGCCGGTGGTTTTAAGTCCTATCAACTGACATTGATTATTGTGAACGCTATTCTCAAAGCACTGATCGGACGCGGGCTAAGCTTAGCTGGTAACGCCGCTTTAGCTCGGACAATGGCAGTATTGACAGGCCCGATCGGCTGGGTAATTACCGGTGCTTGGACTGCAATCGATATCGCAAGTCCTGCATTCAGGGTCACTATTCCTGCTGTCATCCAAGTAGCAGCACTTCGCCAAAAGTACCTGTACGAAAAGCAAGCCGCTGAGATAGAGTTCAGCTGAGCCAGTAGCCTTTTAATAACGCCCCCTACCGTTGCCGCTGACTGAAAAGAGCAATGAATATCTTAGAGACTTTTTGGCATCTGAGAAAAAAGAAGATATTAGGCTAAATCTGAACGCAACTTTTGCCCATATAAAAACTATACTGCTTGATGACTTTTTAACTCCACCGAAATAAAAAACGGCGCCCTCCCACAAGGAAGGGCGCCGCTAAGTCAAGCAACCAAAGCCACCGGCTGCGACACCGCCAACCGCTTCAGCCTCTCACCAACCATCACCGCCAACGCCTCAAACGCCACAAAGATCACCGACTGCCCCAAAATCTCATGAGCCGTGGTGTCAGAGACACCCTGAACCAGCTCAACCGGGATGGTCTTGACCCTTGCATGCTCGGCCACGGTCAGTAACCGGCTCAGGCCAGGATCGGTCGGGTGCTGAATGAATGGCTCGGTCGAGCGTGCCTTGGCATACCCTCGTCCGATGCATCCGCACCCAGGCGCTTGCGCGGTGAGTAACTGTCGACGAAAGCCCTTGCCGCTGGCCATGTCGCGCTGTTCCTTGAGTTGCAGGTAGTCATATGGCTTCCAGCTCTGGTGGTCGGGCGCTACGTGGTCCAGCACTTCGGCCAGGGTCGCTTCCTTGATGCGCAGTGGCAGCAGGTCTTGCTGCTCAAGTGAGTCGAACACACCCTCTGTGTAGGCCACGACTGCCATCCGTGAACGGTTTTCCAGTGCACCAAAGGTGTTGCCGTCGAGCATGCACTCGAACAGCCGGTACCCCAGCGCGCCCAGTAACGAGCGGATGACCATCATGGAGGTGCTGGCCAGGTAGTCAGGAACATTTTCCAAAATGGCCATGGCCGGGTTGCAGTAGCGCACGAAGTCCAGAAAGTCGACGAACAATGCGCCGGCCGTGGGGTGGTCTTCTGTTGCGAGCAGTTTGTTTTTCGCCTTGCCAGACCTCGACGCTCCCGTGCAGGGAATGCCTGCGATGACCAGGTCGCACAGGGGTATATCGTCGCCACGCCTGATATCGCGGATGTCCGAGCAAATAGCGAATGAGTCCTCCCGCCAGAGCATCGGATTGTTGCGCAGGCTGGCGTCCAGGTACGGTTCTTCGAGCTCGATGCCGATACGTGTGTAGCAGTCGATACCCTGCCTGGCCAGGCCGGTGTGAATCGCCCGGTCGAGTACGCCGCCACCATGAAACAGACTGCACACGGCCAGTGGCTCACCCGCCTGCAGTTTGTACCGCAGTCGGGACAGGCGCTCAGTCACCCGCTCGTCCCGGTCAATGGCCGTAACGGCAATGCGACCGAGCCGAATCACGACCCGGACTTTTTCAGCGGTGGTGAATAACTGGCGCAGCAGTTCGCTACGGATCTCCAGTAGCGGCGTGATGATGCCGTGGCGCTCTCGTTTCGAGACGGTAACCATGCGCGCAGAGTCGGCGCTGCTATCCAGTGGGACCAGTTCGAGACGGGCGCGCTGCTCGGCGACTTGCAGTGAATATCGGGCACCGATCTTGATGCCGGCCTTGAGCAGCTTGTGGCCTTCCAGCCAGATGCGTGCAACGCCGCGGGACTCACCTATTTTAGAGGTGATCAGGGTCGTGAAGGTTTTCATGGTGCTCTCCAGAACGGGAAGCACCCCCGATGGGAGTAGTTCCCATGGGGTAGAAGTGAGTTCAGATGCAACCATCGGCAGGTATTGAGCCGATCGTCCGCGCTGCCGGTTACTGGGCGGACTTTGGGGTGTGGATCGACGCAGGTGACTGCGCTGTAGCCTGAGATCCAGCTACCGGGGTGCTGACAAGGTCAGCCGTTTTGCAGCACCAGGTTGCTCAACGAAAGAGAGGCTGTCAACGGATGGCCGAAGTGAAATCGGCGGGAATTGAACCAGTGCACAACGCGGATCAATTGCGCTTTGGTAGTGAGTCTTTAACTCTGGACTTGGGTTTCTTGGCCTCCCTCGCTGTCTTGAACGCCTCCCAGACGTCCTGTTTCCACAGCATCACTGACGCAATGTTCTCTTGAGCCAGCATGATTACGCTGTATTCACCATTCGCATAGTCGGTGGTCATTTCCACCTGCAGCGTGTCCTTGTCACGGTACCCGCTGAGAAACGGCACCAACAGAAAATGCTGATCGACACCTTGTGCCTCGGTGACTTGCCCGAAGCTGATCACGCTGCCTACGTAAACCTTTCGATCCTGCATGGTGAACAGGTATTTGTTCTGCGGGTGCCGGATGGACGTCAGTAACAAATCAAGTCGCGGGTTGCTGGCCACGAAGTGTGTCAGCAGCAGCATATCCAGTTCGGCACGAGTGCCGAGGTTGTAGGTACGTTTCAAGCGCCACTCGGCGAAGCTCGCCCAAAACTTTGGAACCACCAGGCACAGCACTGCGGCCTGAACCAGAAAGGCACCAATATCGGCGTTATGGACGGATGAGAGCTGGTGGTCGACCAACCAGGCTTCGAGGGATGAAAGGTAATCCAGACTGACCGGATAGCCGCCATTGCAACCCGGTACGGTGAAAGACACGTAACGAAGCAAACCAAGCAGCAGGCTCAGAACTGAGGCGATCAAAAAACAGATGATGCCTTCACGGGCGACCAACAGATAAAGCAGTTGGCCTTCATAACGGTGAAAGCTGAGGGCTAGGCGAGGATGTTTGAGGCAGATCCAGTAACCGCTAACCAGAAAAGGCAGGAGTAAAAGTATTCCCATTTATGCACTCAGTAGACGGCGTGCTTCCTTGCGCTCCTTGATGAACTCTTCTGTTACAACTTCGGACGGTGAGATAGAGACCCGGCCATCGACCACGCTCAAAGTCTTGAGCTTCTTGATCGACTCGGAGATCTCACGATCCTTTTCGCTCATATGCTCGCCGGGCTTGCCGAAAAGCAGATTCAGAATATTCATGCAGGCTTCTCTATCGATGTGCCATGTGTACGAACCGCTTCAGATGCGGCCTGTATAGCATACCCCCCACCCCGAGAACAATTTTGCCCGCTCTCCGGTACAAGATTCGCAACACAGGTCACACCTGAACAGCGATAGACCGTGCCACCGCTTCAGCAGCCGCAGCCTGACCCGACTCAAGCTCCACCAGATCCTTGGCCACCGCCCTCTTCGCCTCCAGCATCGCCCAGAGCTGCTGATCAATGGTGTCTTCCAGCATCGGAATTTTCACCACCACCAACCGCAATTGCCCGTTGCGGTAGGCACGGTCTTCGGCCTGGTCTTGCAGTGCCGGCGTCCACGGCAGGCTGGCGAAGATCACGTAGTTGGCGGCGGTCAGGTTGTTGCCGGTACCGGCGGCCGAGGTGGTGCCGATGAATACTCGGGTATCTGCTTCGTTCTGAAATCGGTCGATGACTTTCTGCCGTTTGGTAAATGAGTCACTGCCGATCAGGGTCACCGCGTCGATGCCCAGCCGTTGGCATTTATCGCGCAGGGTAAACACGCTGTCCTTGAACTCGCAGAAGATGATGACCTTGTCTTCGATGTCCAGCTCCTGGACCATCTGCAGCACGCTGGCCAGCTTGAAGCGCTCCAGCAGGATGCGCAGTTTGCCGATACGCGCCAAGGCGGATTCGCTGCCGTTGTAGATCGCGTCGTACTGCTCACGTTGTTCGGCACTCATCGCCAGTGACAGGGTTTGCCGTTGCTTGCCTTTGAGCTGGGTCAGGACATCCTTGCGACGGCGCAGCATCCAGTCCGAGAGCTGGGCGCGCAATGCCTGTCTGAATTCGGTACTGCCGGTGAATTGCTTACAGAACGCCTTCAAAGGCATTTGCCCGATCGCATGGCCAGAAAGGCGCAGCAGGGTGTGCAGCTCGATCTCGCGGTTCAACACAGGTGTACCGGTCAGCAGGTAACGGTTCGGGACCTGAGCGGCAATGTCGAAGGCATGGCGGGTCCAGAGCGCGGTGGGCTCCTTGAGCCGATGGGCTTCGTCGATCACCAGCACGGCAAACTGCCCCGCCGTCTGCAGGTACTCGCCCAGCCGCTCGTAGTTGACCAGTACCCATTGTGCCTCGCTGTCGAAGCGTTGCCGGGCGATGCGGGCCTGCGGGTTGACCGCCAGAATCTCCCGCTCCCAGTTGATGATAAGGCTGAGCAAGCAGACCACCATGATCGGGCGACCGGCTGCCTGAACCTCGGCCGCGACCACCGCCTGACGGGTTTTGCCCAAGCCCATGTCATCAGCCAGCAACGCGCTGTTGCGCAGCAGCAGATGCCTGACCCCGGCGTGCTGATAGTCATAGAGTGAATACCCCTGCAACGCCTCGGCAATGCGGGCATCGGTCCACGGGGTACGCTCGATACTCGAGACGCTGGCGAGAAACAGATCCTTGGCGCCCTCGCCCTCCTCGCGCGCAGGATCGGCCTCCGGAAACTCACCGCCAATCCGAATACCGTCACTGCTGCGAACCGAGCTCAGTGAACCGTCGCTGTGCAGCTCCTGAACCGTGTTGAGCACTTCAATTTGCTCATCGGCAAAACCCAGTTCCTCGATGAGGTTGAGCTTGACCACTTCGGCGCTACTCGCCAGCTTCCAGGCGCGCATCTGCGACAGGTAGATGCCGCCCATGCGTTTGTAAACAGCGACCACGCCCGGATGGTAATCACCGCTGGCCAACACTCCGCCTTCGAGTAACGGCGCCAGACGCAGGTGCATGCCCCATGTGAACGCAGCGGAATCCCGCTGGGCGCGCGCCGCATCGAGTTTGGCGATAAAACTCGCGGCAGTCTCCCGCAGATCGATCGCTGCCAACGCCTTGAGTTCGGTAAACAGGCTTTCGGGGTCGTGATGGAGGTGATGTTTGGGAATCCGCCAGGCCCGATACAGCGGGTGCTCACTGCGGCGAATGTAAAAGCCCTGGCGGGCCAGCAACACCTTGTTGCCGCCCTCCAGGTAAGTGAGCAGCAGTCCGTAATCGTAACCGTCATACACCGCCGCTTTGAGCAGGCTGGGTACGGAGCGCTTCAGAAGTGTGCTCATTCGCGAGTCACCGCGAACCGGCCGCGCGAGGTGATTCCAGTGGATTCACCTCCACGACAGTGCGGCCTGATTCCACTGGAATCACCTGCCAACATCCACTTCATGCTGAAACCGCAGCATGACGCGCATGAAGCCTCGTTTCCCGAAAGCTTCATGCAGAGGGCGATTTTTATGCCAACCTCAGACATCAGGCTCGGCAGCGGCTTGATCAGGCGCACTGAGCATCACGGCGTCGACGCGGTGCGGCAGAATGCCGATGCGCGTGGCCTGAACCTTCATGGCGCAGTTCTCTACACCATCATCGCCCTCCCAGCGATCCATGATCATCTTGCCCTGCACCAATACCCGCAGCCCCTTGGCGTAAAGCCGCGAGTAACGCTCGGCGTCTTTGTGCCACAGCTCGACATTGGCCCAGAAACCGCCCCGGTCTTCATACTCACCGTTGTCCCGTGGGATCGAGTTGTCGAAGTACACATTGAGCCGCACCAGCCGACGCGGCTCCTTGTTGCCGTTGGCGAACTCCTTGAATTCGGGTTTGCTGCCAATGTTGCCTTCACCCCAGAAATGCGTGGCCATGTCAGGCCTCCTTGTGTGGTTTGCGGTTGATCGAGTGGATTCGTTGGCGGTAGACGCTTTCGGCCTGGCCCATCTTCTCGGCGCAGGCGCTGGCCTGCCGGCCCAGCGTGCTGAGCAGGCTGATCTGCATGTTGAGGGTGATACGCTGCTGCTCCAGGGCGAACAGGTCATCGAGCATGTGAACCGGCGTGCGTGCGTCTTCGAGCAACTGCTCCCAGAGCGCAACGCCCATCTGCCGACGATCGACCCGGGTCCAGCGCAAGAACACGGTGCCGGCACTGGTGGACTGTCGGGTCAGCCGAATCGGCAACAAGGTGAACGGATAACGCTCGGCCTGCCCCAGCACTTCATGAGTCGCCAACTGAATCAGTTGCTCCATGAGTTGCCGGCACGACAGCGCAAAATGGACCAGTTCCCCCTTACCTTTAAAAGGCTTTAAAAGCCCTTTGTGGAAGGCAGCGTGTTGCAGCTCGGCGAAGGCACTCTGTTGCAGCGCCCGGAAGGCAGGCTGTTTTGCTGCAGCACGACCAAGCAGATGTTCTGCGCCAGGCGATAGCGGATGCACCATGCTCAACCCTCTCCGGTATCCGGGGATTCGTCGAGGTCGGCTGCATCAGCAGGTTCGTCATCGCCTGCATCAGCGTGCCCAAGAACGGACCCGCCGCGCGGACGCACGATCGGCGGCGCGAACTCAGCCCGCAGCGTACCGTCGAGAATGTCCTGCGGCAGTTCTCCAAACTTCTCCCGTGCTTCACGAGCACGGGCATTGTTGGCCGCAAAGTCATCACGGCTGGCGCCGGAAAACTTGTAAGGCTGCACCAGCGCAAAAAGACTGCGCAGCACATGTGCACCTTCGTTGAGCCAGCGCTCCATGTCCCGCCGGCCAATCATCGCCGTGTGATGAGCCAGCAGTAGACGCCTGGCCAAGTCGTCGTACTGGGTCAGTAAATAAACCGCCATGAAGCCATGCTGCGAACTGATAAACAGTGGCAACGTAACCGGCTGCACATTGAGGTTATCGCCAATGCTCAACGCCACCGGCACATGGGCCATGACCTGATCCAGATGCTCCTGGACTTCACCCAGGATCAACTTCGAGCTGGCCAACTTTTCTTCAACCCTAATCAGCCACAGGTCCGAGTAAGGATCATCCTGCTCGGCACCGCGCTTGATCTTGTTGAGAATGCCGACAAAGCCACTCAGACCGATGATGCCGTTCTTGTCTTCAGTGGCAGACCGCCCATGCCAGATACGGGCAGCGTGATGGGTATGGAGCGTGAGCTTCATGGCGCTGCGTAACGCGCCCAGGTTGAGCTGAATGGAATCTGACACGGTAGGCCTCGTGATTGACTGGGAAAGCAGCCAGTCTTGCGAGGTCCGGGAAGGGGGTCAGTGGAAAAACTGGTTTGGGGGGTGGGGGTTTGTGGTTGGGGTGATTCCAGTGGAATCACCTTGAGTTGGCGCGGCGAAAAGCGTGATTGACGTTCAGTTCATCGCTAGGACTACAATCATGGCTACATGCTGCATGAGCAGTCAGCTCAATTGACAGCTTCAATGTATCGACTCAGTGAATCCTCGAAGTACTCCGCGGACACGCCACATACTCATCAAGCGAGGAAACACTTGGGATTGCTCAGCGCCACAGCACACCACCACCGCATCGCCGAAAGTCCCAGCACTTTCGAAAACTCGTAATTCTTCACTGATGGCTATCCCTAACCGCTTAAGGTACGCATCTTTGTGACCGTTTTTACTGGCAACAAAAGCTACAAGCTCGCCTTGTAGGCTTTGCAAGTCGCTGGACTTGACAAAGCTGTGGGGTTCCAAGAAAACCCAGTCTTGGTGACGTATAAGCGGGTAGCCACTATTATCGACAACTCTGGCGACAGCGAGAGGCGAATCCAAGATTGCGCTGCAACCAAGAGCTTGAGCCTCATCCCTACCGACCGCAGTAATCGAGTCGTAGAGGACCCCAACGATCGGCATGAGGCGGACTTTATTTCTACGCAGCACCAAAGCAGGTGCAACTCTCTCACTTACTGACTGCTCGCAGGCAAGCATAAGCTTGCCGACATCCAACTTGTCCGAATGATATCTACGAGCAAATATCTTGCCGTTGTACAACGCTACGACCGGTTCGCCGCACCTGGCTGTACGATCGAGAGAAACGATCACTATTTGTCCTTTACGGGCAAACGCCCCCAAGGAATCACCTTGGATTACGTAAAGAGCGATATCGCCCAGACTCTCTAGAGAAAGGCTAGCTGCAGGCACTGTTGACGAAGCTACGTGGGCCTGGGTCTGGGCACTGAAGTCACCATGGCTTGGATATTGCATGTGAGCAGTGATCAGCGCGGACGGCGCAGGTGGGGACTCCCCGAAGAACATGTCTTCATCGTCACGAGTCAGTCTGCCCATGAATCGCGCATACGCTGCGGAGCAACTGCGGATCAATCGATCCACCTCCAAGAAGCCTTCTTCGACCACTCCGGCATCGTAAGGTGTGATCTTCCTCAGATCATGATGCGCTTGGTTGATTGCTGTATAGAAGTGAGTCCCCGATTTCAAGAAACTACAGCTCAAGAGTTTTTCAAAAGGGGGATCTTGGAACGGCGGTTCACCTGCGTTGCGTGCCCCAGCAATGTGACCAACTAGATCTGCAAGAGTCGGCTTGTAGATTAACATCGGATCAGCTGCGAGTAAGTCCCAAAGGCGATTCTCGATGTGTAGCCGAACTCGCTCTACAAATTGCTGACTAATAACAACATCATTAGAAGACTCGACCCATGCTTTTTGACGCTCCTTGACCTCGTCGATCGTTGGGGTAAGTGCAAGCGTCGATCTGGACGAAGAGAGAGGGCTGATCTGAAGCATAGTCCATGATGGGTGCGCAGAAGAGCTTCTTGGCAGTTTGTCTTTAACCGCTGTAATGAACCGATTGTCGTTTGAGGTAATTAGAATCGCCATACCTGCGGCCACTAATGCTGGAACCGCAGCCGCGACATTTTCAGTGTTGATTGGATCAAAGAAAGTTTGAGGATCGTCCAGCTGAAGGATTTCCAATGCCCCCGCCCGCGCACGGATACGTTCCCAAAGGCTGAATACGAATGCCCACACACAGGCTCTCAAGTGTGAAGAGTTCATGATTTGATGGGCCTGAACGCGCACGACACCGAGCCCTGCGTAAATTCCTATTCCTTGAGCGCGAGAAGGGTCGAGTCCAACGTAACGAGGCCCACCGTTGTAGTGGGGTCGGTATATCAGATTGAGCCAATCAGTCGTCCGTGCTTCTAACGTGTGTATGAGACCTTGAACTTGGTGCTCGACCAACTGAGGCAGTCGTGTGAGCATGTGAACAGCTATTGCAGCGCGCTTGATAAGTCTCAGTCTTTGGCTCGCGACTACCCAGCGGCCACGAGCTGCTTCGATTACGTCAATCTGGCGTGTCAGGCTTATAAGAGGTTCCGCGGCATTAATGGTTTGCATAAGCACGAGCACCTGATGCCTTAGCGGCAGCATGTCTACAACGATCGCTTCGTCGATATTTTCACTTCGTGAAAATGACCAACCTCCTAGATAGCTACTTAGTAATGGCCGCATCAGACCGTCCATAGCATTGCGTTGAGCGCTTAAAGCCAAAGCATGCTGCAAATTATCAAATCGGCTAGCAAGGCGTCCCCCAACAAAATCCTTGGGCAATGCGACTTGGTCTGGGAGTTCCAGTTTTAAAGGGGGGAGAGTCTCTGTAAGAGTATTCCATAGATTACGCGCATTCGATTGAAGGGGACGTAGGTCAGCTGTGAAACAGCTGTCTTTGAGAGCCTCTATTACATATGCAGATTGGCAGAGATCAAGAATGTTCCTCCGATCTTTGTAATCAACAAAAAATTTCAAGCTATCCGGGAGAGACTCATTTAACTCACTCGCAACAGCTTGTTGCCACTCAGCTAGTGTAGTGTTTCACAAGTACCAATGAAAATATGGTCTATGCTCATTTGAAACCCACTCGTGAGAGCTGAGCATTTATATGGGCCGACCAGCGACTGTCATTGTCTTGTCTGAAGCCGAAAAAGCCGAGCTTCTACGCCGCGTTA
>NZ_JAMYDZ010000015.1:0-142401 GCF_024129905.1 Pseudomonas sp. 21LCFQ010
GAGTGTTGGAACCACCTGATCCCATCCCGAACTCAGTAGTGAAACGATACATCGCCGATGGTAGTGTGGGGCTTCCCCATGTGAGAGTAGGTCATCGTCAAGATTCAAACACAGAACCCCTGATCGCTCTGCGATCGGGGGTTTTGCTTTGCGCGCGGAAAACATGCCGTATGCATGGGGGAGCGAGCTTGCTCGCGAAGCTGTTGCAACTGGACGCTGCCCCTCTTAGCCCTTATGGTGCGCGCTTGGCTATTTTTCCAACAGGTCAGGGATGCGCATGCCACACACTACCTCACTGAACGCCGGTTTCATGGTGGTTCATGGCAATCGACTGGATGAGTTGCGCAGCCTGGTGGTGTCCTGGATGCGGCGTTACCCTCTGGCGCCGCTGGAGAATGAAATTGCCTTGGTACAGAGCAACGGGATCGCGCAATGGCTCAAGCTTGCCCTGGCCGAAGATACCGAGGATGACGACCTCGGCGGTTGCGGCATTGCCGCCGCTATCGATGTGCAACTGCCGGGCAGTTTCATGTGGCAGCTTTACCGCGCCGTACTGGGCCGCGATGAGATCCCGCAGACCTCTCTGTTGGACAAGGCGCCCCTGACCTGGCGGCTGATGCGGTTGTTACCGGAGTTGATCAATCAGCCACACTTCGAGCCGCTGCAACGGTTCTTGACCGCAGACACCGACCTGCGCAAGCGTTATCAATTGTCCGAGCGTCTCGCTGACCTCTTTGACCAGTATCAGGTGTATCGCGCCGACTGGCTGGAAGACTGGGCTGCCGGTCGCCATCAGTTACGTTCGGTGCGCGGCGAAATCAAGCCATTGAACCCGGCCAATATCTGGCAGGCCGAACTGTGGCGCGCCCTGCTGCACGATGTCGGTGTTGCCGGTATGGCCCAGAGCCGTGCCGGAGTGCATCAGCGTTTCATCGAGCGGGTTCAGACCATGACCGATGCGGTGCCGGGGTTACCGCCACGGGTCATCGTCTTTGGTATTTCATCGTTGCCGGCCCAGGCGCTGGAGGCTTTGGCCGGTCTGGCCAGGTTCAGTCAGGTGCTGCTGTGTGTGCATAACCCGTGTCGGCACCACTGGGCCGATATCGTCGCTGACAAAGACCTGCTGCGTCACCAATACAAGCGCCAGGCACGTAAACCCGGTACGCCTCAGGTGCTTGATCCACAGACTTTGCATCAGCACGCGCACCCGTTGCTCGCAGCCTGGGGCAAGCAAGGCCGTGATTACATCAACCTGCTGGACAGTCACGACAACCCGCACAGCTATCGTTTCTGCTTCAAGGACGAGCGCATTGACCTGTTCAGCGAGGGCGAGCCACACCACATGCTCAGCCAGTTGCAGGACGATATTCTGGAACTGCGCCCGCTGGACGAAACCCGTGAGCTATGGCCCGCAGTCGATACCCTGCAAGACCGCTCGATCCGCTTTCATGTGGCCCACAGTGCCCAGCGTGAGGTGGAGATTCTCCATGATCAGTTGCTCGCCCGGTTCAGCAAAGATCCTCAGTTACGCCCCCGCGATGTGATCGTCATGGTCCCGGACATCGACAGCTATGCGCCACACATCCGCGCAGTGTTCGGCCAGCTTGAGCGCGACGACAAACGCTTCATCCCCTTCACCCTGGCAGACCAGGGTCAGCGTGGTCGCGAGCCGCTGCTGATCGCGGTGGAGCATTTGCTCAAGCTGCCCGACAGCCGTTTTCCGGTCAGTGAAATCCTTGACCTGCTGGATGTCCCGGCGCTGCGTGCCCGCTTTGGGATCAAGGAGCGTGACCTGCCGACCCTGCATCGCTGGATCGAAGGCGCCGGTGTGCGCTGGGGGCTGGATGCCAGTCAGCGCGAAGGTCTCGGATTGCCCGAGGCGCTGGAGCAGAATAGCTGGCAATTTGGCTTACAGCGCATGCTCTTGGGGTATGCAGTAGGCTCCGGCGCCGCGTTTCAGGACATCGAACCTTACGATGAAATCGGCGGCCTGGACGCCGCGCTGATCGGCCCGCTGGTGGCCTTGATTGATGCGCTGGATGTGGCGCATGCCGAGCTTTCCACGCAGGCCACTGCGCAGGACTGGGGTGTGCGTCTGCAGAACCTCATTCAGGTGTTTTTCCAGGCGCAGAGCGAACACGATGACTACCTGCTGGTGCAGTTGGAGAACCTCCATGAGGACTGGCTACAGACCTGTGAGTCAGTCGGTTTGCTCGATCCATTGCCGCTGACGGTGGTACGCGAAGCCTGGCTGGCCGGTCTCGATCAAGGGCGTCTGTCGCAGCGTTTCCTCGCCGGCTCGGTCAACTTCTGCACACTGATGCCGATGCGTGCCATTCCGTTCAAGGTGGTCTGCCTGCTGGGCATGAACGACGGTGACTATCCGCGCGCGCAGCCGCCGCTGGACTTCGACCTGATGGGCAGTGATTACCGCCCCGGTGACCGCTCACGTCGCGAGGATGATCGTTATCTGTTGCTTGAAGCCGTGTTGTCGGCCCGTGACCAGCTGTATATCAGTTGGGTCGGCCACAGCATCCGGGACAACAGCGAGCGGCCCTCTTCGGTGCTGATCGGCCAACTGCGTGATCACCTGGCCAGTGGTTGGCGACTCGCGCAGGACGAGTCTGACCTGACGAGCGGTGAAGCTCTGCTCAACGCGCTGACCCTGGCCCATCCGCTACAGCCGTTCAGTGCCCGGTATTTTCATGAAGGTTATGGCTACTTCAGTTTTGCCCGTGAGTGGCAGGCGCTGCACAGCGGCGACGCCGCGCCTCTGGAGCAGACCCAATTGTCTGCCCATGATCCACAAGAGCCGCTGACGCTGGCGCTGTTGCAGGATTTCTTGCGTAATCCGGTCAAGCATTTCTATACCCAGCGGTTGAAAATTTTCTTCGATCAGGCCCAGGCACCACTGGCTGATGAAGAGCCGTTCGTGCTTGATGCGCTGCAACGCTATGGGCTCAGTGAAAGCCTGCTGGCTGCGGCGCTGCTCGACCTGGATAACAGCGACCAGGCCATGCAGTCCCAGGCGCAACGCTTGCAGGGCAGCGGTCTGTTGCCGATGGCCGGGTTCGGCACCTCAATGCAGGCCGAACTGATCGCGCCGTTACCGGATGTACTGCAACGTTATCAATCATTGCTCAGCCGCTGGCCTGAGCCGGTCCATAGCGCTTTGCCGGTCAGCTTCGAGTACCGCCAGGTTCGTCTTGAAGGCTGGCTGGGCGGCTTGCATCGCAATGCTCAAGGTCAGTTGCTGGCGGTCACCGTGGTGCCCAATGCCATCGGCTCGCAAAAGACCCGCAAATGGCATCGTCTGATCCGTCCATGGGTCAATCACCTGGCGGCTTCGGCTTGTGACCTGAGCCTCACCACCGCCTTGGTGGCCAGCGATGAAACCCTGCTGTTGCCGCCTCTGGAGGTAGACGCCGCCCGTGAGTGCCTGGGTTATCTGTTGAGCGGCTGGCTCAACGGTATGCAGCATCCGTTACCGGTCGCCGCCAAGACGGCGTTTGCCTGGCTGGCTCAGGCCGGCGACGATCTCAAGGCTGAAGCTGCGGCGCGTAAAGCTTATGAAGGCGATGGTCAGAACACTAACGGCGAACGCGCCGAAAGCACGGCACTGTTGCGCCAATACCCGGATTTTGCCGCTCTGCAAGACAGCGAGCTCTTTTCCGGCTGGTGTGAGTCGCTGTACAAACCCTTGTTCGATGCGCCCTGGCAGGGCGAGGAGGCCGGTCAATGAATAGCTCCCTGACCTCGCGCCCCTTGGCGCTGCGCTTTCCGCTGCGTGGCAGCCAACTGATCGAAGCCAGCGCCGGCACCGGCAAGACGTTCACCATTTCGGCGCTCTACCTGCGCCTGGTACTGGGCCATGGTGACGAGTTGACCGGCTTTGGCCGTGAGTTGTTGCCGCCGCAGATTCTGGTGGTGACCTTCACCGACGCCGCGACCAAGGAACTGCGTGACCGGATTCGTACCCGTTTGGCTGAAGCGGCACGTTTTTTCCGCGACGAGATCCCGGCCCCCGATGCCTTGATCGCCGAACTGCGCAGCGACTTCGAGCCTGAGCAATGGCCCGGCTGCGCGAGCCGGCTGGATATCGCCGCGCAATGGATGGACGAAGCGGCTGTTTCGACCATTCACAGCTGGTGCCAGCGCATGCTGCGTGAGCACGCCTTCGACAGCGGCAGCCTGTTTACCCAGAGTCTGGAAACCGACCACAGTGAATTGCTCGGCGAAGTGCTGCGCGATTACTGGCGATGTTTTTGTTACCCCATGGATGGCGTTGCACTGGACTGGGTGCGGGACCACTGGGGCGGGCCGAATGCGCTGTTATCACGGGTGCGCGGCCTGTTCGGTCGTGATTACCCGGTGGTGGAACAAGAGCCTGCGCAGTTGATCGCTGAGACACTGGAGCGGCGCCGTGCCGCGCTGCGGGCACTCAAGGCACCCTGGGCAGCCTGGGCACAGGAACTGGATACGATCTTCACCCAGGCGGTGGCGGCCAAGCAGGTCAATGGCCGACAGATTCAAGAGCGTTACTTCAAGCCCTGGTTCGACAAACTCACTACTTGGGCGCAGGACGAGGATCAGGTCGACCTTGATCTGGGTACCGGCTTTACCCGTCTGACGCCTGACGGCGTTGCTGAATCCTGGAAGAGTAACCCGCCGACGCACCCGGCACTTGATGCCATGCTGACTCTCAAGCGTCAGTTGGACGACCTGCCGACCCCCGATGCGCAGTTATTGCAGCATGCCGCTCGCTGGGTCAGCCTGCGTTTTGAAAGCGAAAAACGCCGCCGTGCCGAAATGGGCTTCGACGACATGTTGTTGCGCCTCGATGCTGCGTTGAATGCCAGTGGCGGCGACCGCCTGGCGACCCTGATCCGTGAGCAGTTCCCGGTGGCCCTGATTGATGAATTCCAGGACACCGATCCGGTGCAGTACCGGATCTTCGACAGCATCTATCGTCTGGAGCAAAACGACGAAAGCACCGGTCTGTTCCTGATCGGCGACCCCAAGCAGGCGATCTACGCCTTTCGCGGTGCTGATATCTACACCTACCTGCGCGCCCGCAAAGCCACTGCGGGCCGTTGGCATACACTGGACACCAATTTTCGCTCCAGTGTCGCCATGGTCGAGGCGGCCAACCAGGTGTTCATGCGCGCCGAGCAGCGAGACAGCGGGCGCGGTGCGTTCCTGTTTCGCCACGGCAATGACAACCCGGTGCCCTTTGCCCCGGCGCTGGCTCAGGGGCGCAAAGAGCGTCTGGAGCTTGCCGGCCAGCCGCTCACGGCACTGACCATCTGGCAACTCTGTGACGATCAGCCCGTCTCCGGTGCAACCTATCGACAGCAACTGGCGGCGACCTGTGCCAGTGAGATCGTCCGCTTGCTCAATGCCGGTCAGCGCGGGGAAGCCGGTTTTGTCCGCCCCGGCGAGGCGCTGCGCGCGCTGTTGCCAGCAGACATTGCGATCCTGGTACGCGATGGCAAAGAGGCCCAGGCGGTGCGCGGCGAGCTGGCCGCCCGTGGGGTGCGCAGCGTGTACCTGTCGGATAAAGACTCGGTGTTCGCCGCCCAAGAGGCCCATGATGTGCTTGCCTGGCTCAAGGCCTGTGCCGAACCGGATGCCGAACGGACCCTGCGTGGCGCACTGGCGAGCATCACCCTCGGCCTGCCACTGACCGAACTGGAACGGCTGAATCAGGACGAACTGGCCTGGGAGCGGCGGGTGATGCAGTTTCGTGGCTATCGCAACGTCTGGCGCTATCAGGGCGTACTGCCGATGCTGCGTCGCCTGCTGCATGACTTCCAGTTGCCGCAGACCCTGATCGCCCGCAGTGATGGCGAGCGGGTGCTGACCAACCTGTTGCATTTGTCCGAGTTGCTGCAACAGGCCGCCGCTGAACTGGATGGCGAGCAGGCGCTGATTCGCCATCTGGGCGAGCAGTTGATGCTCAGCGGCCAGGCCGGTGAAGAGCAGATCCTGCGTCTGGAAAGCGACGAGCAACTGGTCAAGGTGGTGACCATCCACAAATCCAAGGGCTTGCAGTACCCGTTGGTATTTCTGCCGTTCATCTGCTCCAGCAAACCGGTGGATGGCAGTCGCCTGCCGCTACAGTTTCACGATGATGACGGCTTGGCGCGGATCAGCCTGCAACCGACCGCAGAGCTGATCGAGTGCGCCGACGACGAACGCCTGGCTGAAGACCTGCGCTTGCTTTATGTGGCGCTGACCCGCTCTGAGCACGCGTGCTGGCTGGGCGTCGCCGACCTCAAGCGCGGCGCCGGGAAAAACTCGCAACTGCATCGCTCGGCGCTGGGCTACCTGCTCGGTGGTGGTGCTGCACTGAGCGATAGCGCGCAACTGGGTGAATGGCTCAATGCGCTGGTCAAGGACAGCCCGGCCATGTTGCTGGAGCCACTCCCTGAGCCTTGCGCAGAGCGCTTTAGCGCGCCACGTAATCAGGCCGCGCTGCTCAAGCCGCTGACGCCTCGGCGCAAGGCGGCTGAAAACTGGTGGATTGCCTCCTACAGTGCGCTGCGCATTGGTGATGGCATGCTCACTGGCAGCGACAGCGCACCAGACACGGCGCTGGCCCAGAAGCTGTTCGACGACGACCGTCCTGACCCGCAAGCGGCCCGTGAAGCAGTACCGGGTGCTACCGACATTCATCGCTTCCCGCGCGGGCCGAATCCGGGCACCTTTCTCCATGGCCTGCTGGAATGGGCCGGTAAAGAGGGCTTTGCACTGACGGCCAGTGATCCCGAAGGCGTACGCGACACCGTGGCGCGGCGTTGTAGCCGGCGCGGCTGGGACAGCTGGATCAAACCGCTCAGCGACTGGCTGCTGGACCTGTTACAGATGCCATTGCCGTTGCCGGGCAATGCCTCGTTGAGCGGCCTTGAGCAACCCAATCAGTACCGGATCGAGATGGAGTTCTGGTTCGCCAGTCGTCAGGTCGATGTGCTGCGGCTGGATGAGCTGGTACGCCGCCATACCCACCGCAACCTGCCTCGTGCGCCGCTGCAGCCTGCCGCGCTCAATGGCATGTTCAAAGGCTTTATCGACCTGACCTTTGAGCATGAAGGGCGCTACTACGTGGCCGACTACAAATCCAACTGGCTCGGTGCCGATGACGACGCCTACACACCGGCGGCCATGGAGACGGCGATGCTTGAACACCGTTACGACTTGCAATACGTGCTGTACCTGCTGGCGCTGCATCGTCAGCTCAAGGCGCGCCTGGCCGACTACGACTATGACCAGCACATGGGCGGTGCTCTGTATCTGTTCTTGCGCGGTAACCGGGCGCCGGGGCAGGGCGTGTATTTCACCCGCCCACCCCGCGAGTTGATCGAGAGCCTCGACTTGCTGTTTCAGGGCCTGTTACCCATCCCGGCTGAGTCAGGAGAGCCCGCATGAGCCGTACCCTTGCCCAGTTACTGCCCACCCCGCTGCAGGCTGACAGCCTGACTGGCCTGGCGCCGCTGGCGCGGGTCGATCACCTGCTGATGCTGCTTGACCGCTGGAGCGAGCGTGGCTGGCTGCGCTCGCTGGACCGGGCATTCGTTGCGTTTCTGGCCAGCCTTGATCCGCACGCCGACCCGCGGGTACTGCTGGCGGCAGCCTTGACCAGTCACCAGTTAGGTCATGGTCATGTGTGCCTGGACCTGTTCGAGACCCTCAAGGCGCCTGACTTCGCCCTGTCGCTGCCGCCGGAAGGTGACGTGCAGAGCGGCCCGACGCTGCTGCCGTCACAACTGCTGGCCGGCCTGGACGGCGCCGCCTGGTGTCAGGTTCTGGAACACAGCGCACTGGTCGCTCTGGCACCAGGTGAAGACCGGCAGCGGCCGCTGGTGCTGGCCGGGCGGCGTCTGTACCTGCGCCGCTATTGGAACTACGAACGGCGTATCGATGCGGTGTTGCACCAGCGGCTGGCTGAGCAGGAGGCGACGCCGGCCGACCTGCGCACGCGCCTGGATGCGCTGTTTGGTCAGGCCGGCGAGCAGATCGACTGGCAGAAACTGGCCTGCGCGTTGGCAACCCGCAAGGCGTTCAGCATCATCACCGGCGGCCCAGGCACCGGCAAGACCACCACGGTGGTACGCCTGCTGGCGCTGCTTCAGGCGCCGGCAGTGGCCAGTGGTCAGCCGCTGCGCATCCGGCTCGCCGCGCCGACCGGCAAGGCCGCGGCGCGGCTCACCGAGTCGATCAGCCAGCAAGTGCAACAGCTCAAGGTCGATGAGGCAGTGCGTGAGAAGATCCCCAGTGAGGTCACCACCGTCCACCGCCTGCTGGGCAGCCGCCCCGGCACCCGGCATTTTCGTCACCATGCCGGTAATCCGCTACCGCTGGATGTACTGGTGGTGGACGAAGCGTCGATGATCGACCTGGAAATGATGGCCAACCTGCTCGATGCCTTGCCGCCACACGCACGAATGGTGCTGCTCGGTGACAAGGACCAATTGGCTTCGGTAGAAGCGGGTGCGGTATTGGGCGATTTGTGTCGCGACGCCGAAATTGGCCTGTACAGTCCGCATACCCGCGCCTGGCTGGAGTCGGTCAGCGGTGAAAGCCTGGCCAGCAGTGGCCTGCAGGAAGGCGATGGGCAGCAGCATCCGTTAGCCCAGCAGGTGGTGATGCTGCGGCACTCACGACGCTTCGGCCAGGGCAGCGGCATTGGCCAACTGGCTCGGCTGGTCAATCGGCAGGAACATGCCAGGGCGCGCGAGCTGCTGGCAGCCAACAGCCATTCCGACCTGCATGTGCGCTTGTTGAAGAACGAGCAGGATCGCAGTTTTGAGCGCCTGGCACTGGAAGGACTCGGCGAAGGCGCTGACAGCCCGCAAGGTTACCGGCATTACCTGAACGTGCTGGCAATCGAGAGACCGACAGAGGGCGCCGATCTGCTCGATGAGTGCTGGACAGTATGGGCACGCTCGGTGTTGCAGGCGTTCGATGAATTCCAGTTGCTTTGCGCGGTACGCAAAGGCCCGTGGGGTGTCGAAGGGCTCAATCAGCGTATTACCCAAGCCTTGTTCAGTGCCGGCCTGATCGACGACGAGCTGTGGTATGAAGGCCGCCCGGTGCTGATGACCCGCAACGATTATGGCCTGGGCTTGATGAACGGCGATATCGGCATCACCTTGCGGGTACCGGAGCGCGAAGGTGAGACGCGTCAGGTATTGCGGGTGGCTTTCCCGCGCAACGACGGCAGCGGCGGTGTGCGGTTTGTGTTGCCTAGCCGGCTCAACGATGTCGAGACGGTGTATGCCATGACCGTGCACAAGTCCCAGGGCTCGGAATTCGCCCACACCGCGCTGATCCTGCCCGATGCCTTGAACCCGGTGCTGACCAAAGAACTGATCTACACCGGCATCACCCGTGCGCGTAAATGGTTCAGCCTGATCGAGCCACGCCAGGGTGTTTTTGAGCAGGCCCTGCAACGCAAGGTCAAGCGTTTGAGCGGCTTGATGCTGGAGCTATAACCCCGCCAAACCAGGGTGCATGCGCTGTGCGCCCTGGCCTCTTCTTGCCGGCCTGCTGATTGCCGGGGCGTTCAGTTCGGGCCTTTGCGGCCGCTCGCTGGCCTGTGGGCACTAATATCGCTCAAGCGGCCAAAATGTAGCAGATGCGTTTTGCCTTGAGCGCAACGTTTGCTTCTGAAATGCATAATTGTGGGAAACCTGGCAGGTCCCTACCATCGATTTTCAAGGATGACGCCCCCTTCCTCCCGCCACGTCACCGACTACCTGCTGGAGCTTCGAATAATGACAACTGCGCAGATGACGACCCAACCGCTGGCCGGCCGCATGCCCCGTAGCAAGCTGTACAAGTTGGTCATCGCTTCCTCCATCGGCAACGCCCTGGAGTGGTTTGACCTGATCGTTTATGGCTTCTTTGCCATGACCATTTCCAAGCTGTTCTTCCCTGCCGCCGATGAAACCGTGTCATTGCTGCTGGCCTTGGGCACCTTTGCCGTGTCTTACCTGATTCGCCCACTGGGCGCGATCGTGCTGGGCTCCTACGCCGACCGGGTCGGACGCAAAGCTGCGATGCTGGTGTCCATCTGGCTGATGATGCTCGGCACCTTGCTGATCGCGATCATGCCCACTTATGCCACCATCGGTATCCTGGCCCCCATCGGTATTTTTACCGCGCGGTTGATCCAGGGGTTTTCTGCCGGTGGCGAATTCGGCAGTGCCACGGCGCTGCTGGTCGAGCATGCGCCAGAGCGCAAAGGGCTGATCTCCAGCTTCATGTTTGCCAGCCAGGGCATCAGCGGCCTGCTGGCATCGGGCTTCGGTCTGCTGCTCAGCTCGACCTTGACCGTCGACCAACTGGAGTCCTGGGGCTGGCGTATTCCGTTTCTGTTCGGCCTGCTGATCGGCCCGGTGGGGCTGTACATCCGGCGGCATATTGAAGAAGCCGGCGAGTTCAAGCAGAGCGAAGCCGAGCACGCACCGGCCGGTACGCTGTTCAGGCAGCACAAGTACCGCATGCTGCTCGCCATTGGCGCGTTGGTGCTGTCGACCTCGGTCAGCTACGTGATCATCTACATGCCCACTTATGCGGTAAAGCAACTGGGCCTGACCGCCTCGATCGGTTTTGCCGGTACGCTGCTCAGTGGCCTGGTGCTGACCGTGCTGACGCCCTTCATCGGTCACCTTTCCGATGTGTTTGGCCGCACCCGCATCATGTTCTGGGCCGCGCTGGTGTTCATCGCCAGTATCTACCCGGCGTTCTCCTGGCTGGCAGCGCAGCCGACCCTGATGGCGTTGCTGGCGGTGCTGTTCTGGATGAGCGTCCTGAAGGCTGTGTATTTCGGCGGTCTGCCCGCGCTGATGGCTGAGCTGTTCCCGACCCGGGTTCGGGCCACCGGTATGGCGCTGAGTTACAACATCGGCACCACAATCTTCGGCAGCTTCACACCGTTCTTTGTTGCCTGGCTGATTGGCGCCAGCGGCAACAAGCTTGCACCGAGCTTCTACCTGCTGGTCACCGGTCTGCTCAGCCTGATCACCTTGCTGGCCATTACCCGGCAGCTCAAACGCAACTGATCGCCAGCTGGCCCGGCGTTTGGCCGGGCCACCCCACCTCCTGCCTGTTCTTGCCCCGCCATGGTCGTGACGGGCGAGGGCTCGCACGCCAACGATTCGCTGATTGCCGCCAATCACCTGAAGATTCTGGAGTGGACCATGTCTGATTTGCGCCTTACCTGTGCACTGCTCACCAGCGTCGGCCTGTGCGTCGCAGGCCCTGCCCGGGCCGACCTGCTCGATGACAGCCACCTGACCCTGGGGCTGCGCAATTTCTACGTCGACCGCGATTTCAAACAGGCCAATGCGCCCAAGTCACGCACCGGCAGTTGGTCGCAGGGCTTTGACTTGCAGTTCAAGTCCGGTTACACCGACACACCGATCCAGTTCGGTCTGGACCTGGGCGCCGACTTTGCCTATCGGCTCGATGGCGGCAAAGGCCGCTCGCCCGATGGTGTGCTGCCGGTCAGCACCGATGGCAGCCCGGTCAAGGATTACGGGCGGGCCAACCTGGCGGTGAAGTTGCGCTATTCAAAGAGCGAACTGCGCATCGGTGACCAGCGGCCGAACTTGCCAGTGGTGTCCTACGACCCGACCCGGCAACTGGTGACCCGCTACGAGGGCGCGGTGCTTGAGTCGCGGGAGGTCAAAGACCTGACCCTGACAGCCGGGCGGCTCTGGAGCATCACCGGCCGTGAGTCTTCCGAACGCGAAGACCTGTACCTGTGGGGCGATACCCCGGCGCAAGCCAGCGACGGTCTGGATTTCGCTGGCGCCACCTATGCGTTCACCCCGCAGTTGTCCGGCTCGTATTTCTACGCACAACTGCAGGACATCTACCGCCAGCATTACCTGGGGCTGGTGCACAAGGCTGCGTTGGGCGGCGGTTTCACGCTCAAGACCGATGTGCGCTACTACAACACCCGCGAGCAGGGCCAAGCGTTGTCTGGCCGGGTGGATAATCGCACCTATGGGCTGATGTTCAGCCTGAGCAAAAACGGCCACACCTTGGGTGCCGGTTACCAGCGCATGCTGGGCCTGGACACGTTCCCGACCTTTAACAACTACGCGCCGGCGCCGTTTCTGATCAACTGGTCGGCGCTGGGCTTCGTCAAGCCTGGCGAACGTTCCTGGCAACTGCGCTATGACTATGACTTTGCCGCCGTGGGCGTGCCGGGCTTGAAGTGGATGGCGCGCTGGATGGAGGGCAACGACATTGATCTGGGCCAGCAGAGCCACGAGACCGAACGCACCTCAGTGCTCAGTTACGTGGTGCAGAGCGGGCCGCTCAAGGGGTTCGGGGCCAACTGGATGAACATCGGGGTCAACGTGCGCGAATCCTCGCGTTACGAAGAAAACCGCTTGGCCCTGACTTACTCCGTGAACTTCTGGTAGGCGTGTCCGGCTCGGGGGGCTGGCTGACGCTGACCAATTGTTCCTCCAGAAAACTCAGGAAATAACGGATCAGCACCGGCAGCTTGCGCCCGGCCATGATCTGCACCTGCAGGCTACGCTGGCGCAATTGCGGGTCGCTCATCGGCACCAGCAGCAGGTTGTCACGCGCGGCGGTGCCGCTGACGGTGGCGGCGCCGCACAAGGCAATCACGTCCGTGGAGTGACGAACCGCGTTATAGATCGCGCCCAGAGAGTGGCTGGCGTAGGCCGGCACAATGTTCATGCTGTGCAGGTTGCAGGCGATGTCGAACAGATAGCGGATGGTCGACCCGGCATGCGGCAGGGCCAGTGGATACTGCGCCAGTTCCTGCACGGTCAATGACTCGCTGCTCGCCAGCGGGTGACTGACAGGCATCAGCGCGCTGATCGGCGAGTCGCAACTGAGCGAAATCTCCACCCCCAGGGTCGGCGTCAGGCTGAAGGTCAGCGCGATGTCGGCTACGCCGTCCTTGACCAGTTGCGAGGCCCTTGCGGCGTCCACCACCTGTAAATCGAAACTCGCTCCGGGATGAAAGGCCCGGAACTGCGCGCACACCCGTGGCAGAAATTCCCAGGCCATGCCTTCCGGGCAGGCGAGGGTGATGGTGTGCTGTTGCAGGGTGTTGAGGCCGCGCATCTCGGCAATCACGTTGCGCACTTCCAACTGATTGCGGTTGGCGTAGGCCAGCAGCACTTCGCCTGGCTCGGTCAGTTGCATGCCTCGCGGTTTGCGCTCGAACAATTGCAGCCCGAGGTTTTCTTCCAGGTTGCTGATCTGTCGGCTGACCGCCGAAACGGCCACGTGCAGCTCCTCGGCAGCAGCCGAGAGCGAGCCGGTCCTGGCCACGCTGTGGAAGTAACGCAAGGGCAGGTCATGCATGGCGCGGCTCCATTGATGCTTCAGGCAAGTGCAAGGCTGGCTTGCAAAAAAGACAAGGTTGAATTGAGAACTTGATAATTGTTGCAACTCAGGCTGCCACGTTAACCTCTGCGGCACTGTTCGGTCGAGGGCTTGCTGGTCGCGCCCGACGACCAATGCCTGATAGCAAGGAACCTGATATGTCGATCTCTTCTGCCTGCTCACGTGAACATGCTCTGGAACTGGCCGCACGGCACTACAGCAGTGGTGCGTTCCTGCAAATCCTTGACCGCCGTGTCGCCCAGCGTACCGAAAGCCAGAACCCTGATTGCAGCGCAGCACTGCACGCCTATCTGCACGACGAATTGCAGCCGGTGCTGTTGGGCATGGGCTTCAGTTGCCGGATCATCGACAACCCGCAGGCCGGCAAACCGCCGCTATTGCTGGCTGAGCGTATTGAAGACCCGGCTTTGCTGACCTTGCTCAGCTACGGCCATGGTGACGTCACCAGTGGCCAGGATGAGCTTTGGCAGCAAGGCACTGCGCCATGGCGCACGAGCATCAAGGACGGACGCATTTATGGGCGTGGAACGGCCGACAACAAGGGCCAGCACAGTATCAACCTGGCCGCGCTGGATGCGGTGCTGCAGGTCCGCCAGGGACAGTTGGGGTTCAACCTGAAAGTCATCTTCGAAATGAGCGAAGAAGTGGGCTCGCCAGGGCTGGAGCAAGCGTGCCGTGAGCATGCCGAGGCGTTGTCTGCGGATCTGTTCCTGGCCTCTGACGGACCGCGGGTGCGTCATGACCTGCCGACGCTGTTTCTCGGCTCGCGTGGGGTGTGCCAGTTCCGTCTGAGCCTGGACACCGGCAATGGCAGTCGTCATTCGGGCAACTGGGGCGGGATCATCACCAACCCGGCGATTGTCATGGGCCATGTGCTGGCGAGC
This sequence comes from Pseudomonas sp. 21LCFQ010, assembly GCF_024129905.1. Classification (NCBI taxonomy): domain Bacteria; kingdom Pseudomonadati; phylum Pseudomonadota; class Gammaproteobacteria; order Pseudomonadales; family Pseudomonadaceae; genus Pseudomonas; species Pseudomonas sp. 21LCFQ010. The sequence goes on from NZ_JAMYDZ010000015.1 coordinate 14,286, forward strand.
CTGGTATCGGCCAGCGGGCAATTGCAGGCCGACTTTCTGCGCCCGGCACCGATCAGTGAGTCGGTCTCGGCGCTGGTGCGTGATCTGCCGGTCGGTGGTGAAAGCTTCGACCCGCAGCTCAATCTGCAGTGGGGTGAACCCGGTTTGAGCGTGGGCGAGAAGTTGTTCGGCTGTAATACCCTGGAAGTGGTGGGGATGTCTGCGGGCAGTACCGTCAAGGTGATTGGCGCGATTCCTGGCCGGGCGGAAATGGTCTGCCAGTTACGTTTTGTCCAGGGCACCGACTGGCAGGGGCTGGCGGATAACCTGCGTCGCCATCTTGATGAGCAAGGTTTTACCGAGGTGCAGGTGCAGATCGATGGCGGCTATGCGGCGACCCGGCTCGACCCGGCGCACCCTTGGGTCGGCTTCGTCAGCCGCTCAGTCAGCACCAGCCTGGGCGAGCCGGTGAGTATTCTGCCGAATCTGGGCGGGACCATCCCCAACCATTGCTTCGCTGATGTACTGGGCTTGCCGACGGTATGGCTGCCGCACTCTTATCCCTCCTGCAAGCAGCACGCGCCGGACGAGCATTTGCTGGAAAGCATCGTTGAGCAAGGGCTCAAGGCGGCGGCCGGGTTGTTCTGGGATCTGGGTGAGCAGGCCCAGGCGCTACGCGCCCGATTGCCTGCCTGAGGTGCATCGGCCCGCACGACGGGCCGATGAGCCTGCCGATCAGTCGGTCTTCTGTTTGCGCCAGTCATCCGAGCCGGAGGTGCCGCTGACTTTGTGGGTCCAGCTGATCTTGCGGTAAGTCATGTAGACATCTTGCAGGTGAGTGAAGTGGGCACTGCCAGGGTCCTGGCAGTTGTGCATGTAGTCGCGGATCTCGACGATGATCGCGTCCACCAGATGGGTGGTGTAGTAATGCTCCTGGGTTCCGGACTTGGAGGTGCGGTACCACTCGATTTCAACCTCGGGCAGCAGCTCGCCCTTGGTCAGGGCTTCCAGCAATAAGGGTGAAGCCCTGTCGAACACCTTGGTGATGCACACCGCATCATGGACCCGCTGCCCGGCGGGCTGTCCGGACTGAGGGTCGGTGGGCAGGCTGATCTTGTGGCTGAAGGCCTGGACCAGCACTTGGTCTTCATGTTCTTCCTGATAGTTGTTGCCCACCGAGTCAGCGGTGGAAGCGCCTTTGGTGATGTGCCCTTGTTTACTGCCGGTGATGGACATATAGGCCGGTGTAGCCATGGAGGTTCTCCTTGCAGGCTCAAGTGCCCGCCGAGTCATTCGGCGAGGCCACCTGATGCACAAGTCAAGAAGCGTGCCTTTCGTTTAAATTGCTTATAAATCAATGTCTTAATTTTTTATTGGAAGCTTTCTGGCGTATTTTCAAGCAAAAATCGCGCATCCTTAAGCACCGCACTGCGCAGTTCTTTGCGTCCCTCTCCGCTCTTGCGTATACAGCTTTCCAACAAATCATCCACAGGGTTATCCACAGGCTGGCGGCAAGCCTTGCGCATCAAGGCGGTGAGCTAGTATTCGAAGGGAAGGCACAATTGCTGCCCGCAGTAGCTCGATGAGCAAGCCTTGCTGCTGTGCACGCCAATGGAGAACAACAATGAAAATCGCATTCATCGGCCTGGGTAACATGGGCGCGCCCATGGCCCGTAACCTGCTCAAGGCCGGGCATCATTTGCATCTGTTCGATCTCGACACTAACGCCCTGGCTGAGCTGGCAGCCCAGGGCGGGCACATCAAAGACTCTGCCAGGCACGCGGCGCAAGGCAGTGACCTGGTGATCACCATGCTGCCGGCGGCGGCGCATGTAGGCAGCGCGTTTCTGGGCGAGAACGGTATCTTGGCCGGTATCGCTACCGGGACCCCGGCGCTCGACTGCAGCACCATTGACCCGCAGAGCATCCGCGACATCGCCACGATTGCCGCCAGCCAGGGCGTGGTAGTGGGTGATGCTCCGGTATCCGGCGGTACGGCAGGGGCCAATGCCGCGACGCTGACGTTCATGGTCGGCGGCTCGATTCAGCACTACGAGCGGGTCAAGCCTGTTCTGGCGCAGATGGGCCGTAATATCGTGCATTGCGGTGAGGTGGGTACCGGGCAAATCGCCAAGCTGTGCAATAACCTGCTGTTGGGTATTTCGATGATCGGCGTCAGCGAAGCCATGGCCCTGGGTAACGCACTGGGTATCGATACTCAGGTGCTGGCCGGGGTCATCAACAGCTCCACCGGCAGTTGCTGGAGTTCGCAGAGCTACAACCCCTGGCCGGGTATCGTCGAGACCGCACCGGCTTCACGAGGCTATACCGGTGGCTTTGCCGCCGACCTGATGCTCAAGGATCTGGGCCTGGCCACCGAAGCGGCGCGGCTTGCCCATCAGCCGGTATTGCTCGGGGCGCTGGCCCAGCAGTTGTTTCAGGCCATGAGCCAGCGGGGCGAAGGCGGGCGGGATTTTTCCGCGATCATCGAGAGTTATCTGAGCCGCCACTGACCCTGCCGTAGTTGATTAACCCAGGCCGCGCTCGTCCCATACCTTGCGGGCGCTGTGATGCAGGATGCCGTGCCGCTTTGCCAGGGCATGGCGATCCTTGCTGTAGCCGCCGCCGATCACCCCCATTACCGGGATATCGCGGCCCAGACAATGGTGCAGCACGGCCTCGTCACGGGCCGCCAGCCCCTGATCGGTGAGCTTCAGATACCCCAGCGCGTCGTCCTCATGAACATCGACCCCGGCGTCATAAAGCACCAGGTCAGGCTGGTAGAACGGCAGCAGGTAATTGAGCGTGTCGTCCACCACCTTCAGATAGTCCATATCGCCCATGCCCATGGGCAGTGGAATATCCCAGTCGCTCTGTGCCTTGCGCGCCGGGAAGTTCTTCTCGCAGTGCAGCGACACGGTAATCGCATCATCGGTATCGGCCAGCAGCCGGGCCGTACCGTCACCCTGATGCACGTCGCAATCGAAGATCAGCACTCTGCCCACCCGACCGCTGCCGAGCAGGTAATGGCTGATGATCGCCAGGTCATTGAAGATGCAGAAACCTGCCGGGTAATCGTAGTGGGCATGATGCGTGCCGCCGGCCAGATGACAGGCCATGCCGTGTTGCAAGGCATGTTCGGCGGTCAGCAGCGAGCCGCCCACCGCGCGTACTGTGCGGCGCGCCAGCGCTTCGCTCCACGGCAGCCCGAGACGGCGTTGATCCTCTCTGGACAACTCGCCGCTCATGAAGCGCTGGATATAGGCCGGTTCATGGGCAAGGGCCAGAATATCCGCCGGGCATAGCTCAGGGCGTAGCAGTTGCGCGTCAGTGGTTACGCCGCTGTCGACCAGGTGATCGCGCAGCAGGCGGAATTTGTCCATCGGGAAACGGTGGTCGGCCGGGAAGGGCGGGCTGTAATCGTCGTGGTAGATCAGCGGCAGTGGCATTTTTCTTTAGCATCAGGGTCAAACCGCGATAGTGCCAGTAACCTAACTGATCGCACAGTTGCAACTACACTGCCGCGATGATTGAAGATGGCCCGGAGACATGACGGATGGAACCGATACTCACGCTCGATAGCCCGCGATTGACGATGCGCCAATGGCGCGACGACGACCTGCCGGCCTTTGCCGCCATGTGTGCCGACCCGCAGGTGATGCGCTACTTCCCTGAGCCCATGAGCCGCTTGCAGTGCGCCGCGATGATTGGCCGCCTGCGCGGGCACTTTGCCGAGCTGGGGTTCGGCCTGTGGGCGCTGGAGCGCAAGGACACCGGTGCGTTTATCGGTTTTACCGGTTTGCTGGTGGTGGACTTCGAGGCGCCGTTTACCCCGGCCGTGGAAATTGGCTGGCGGCTGGCGCGTGAGCATTGGGGGCTGGGCTTTGCCAGCGAGGCGGCCTGGACGGCACTGGGCTGTGGCTTTGAGCGGCTGGGGCTGGATCAGGTAGTGTCGTTTACCGCGCGCAGCAACCTGCCCTCTCAGAAAGTCATGCAGGCCATCGGCATGCACGCCGACCTGCAGGGTGATTTTGACCATCCGGCGCTGGCCGATAATCATCCGCTCAAACCCCATGTGCTGTACCGCATCAACCGTGAGCAGTGGCTTTCGACCCTGCAAGGCTGAAGGATTTTGTATCATTGGGCTCTATAGCCGCGTTTGAACGCGCAACCTCTGTGTGCAAGGAGTCATGAATGAGCCGAGTGCTGGAAGATCTGGTCGATCTGCTGACGCTGGAATCCATCGAAGAAAACCTGTTTCGCGGCCGTAGCCAGGACTTGGGCTTTCGCCAGCTGTTCGGCGGCCAGGTGCTGGGCCAGTCGTTGTCGGCGGCCAGCCAGACCGTAGAAGATGACCGCCACGTGCATTCGCTGCACGGTTACTTCCTGCGCCCAGGTGATGCCCAGTTGCCGGTGGTCTATCACGTTGATCGGGTACGCGATGGCGGCAGCTTCAGTACCCGGCGCGTCACCGCCATCCAGAAGGGCAAGCCGATCTTCACCTGCAGCGCTTCGTTCCAGTACGACGAGCAAGGCTTCGAACATCAGGCGGCGATGCCACAGATTGCCGGTCCGGAAAACCTGCCTTGCGAGCTTGAACTGCTGACTCGCCGCGCGCATCTGATCCCCGAAGCGATGCGCGAGAAATTCCTCTGCCCCAAGCCCATCGAGTTTCGTCCGGTAACGGCTGAAGATCCCTACGATCCCAAGCCGGGTGAGCCGGTCAAGTACATCTGGTTCCGCGCCGATGGCACCCTCAAGGATGTCCCGGCGCTGCACAAATACCTGTTGGCCTATGCCTCGGACTTCAACCTGCTGACCACCTCGCTGCTGCCCCACGGCAAGACGGTGTGGCAACGCGATATGCAGGTCGCCAGCCTGGATCACTCGCTGTGGTTCCACAGTGACCTGCGCGCTGACGACTGGCTGCTGTATGCCATGGACAGCCCGTGGGCCGGCAACTCCCGTGGTTTCTCTCGTGGCAGCGTGTACAACCGTGCCGGACAACTGGTGGCCTCGGTCAGCCAGGAAGGCCTGATTCGTCATCGCAAGGACTGGGCATGAAACTGAGCGAGATTCGCCATTGGGTGTTCGACATGGACGGCACCCTGACACTGGCGGTGCATGATTTCCTGGCCATCAAGCGCGCCCTGGACATTCCGCCCGAGGCCGACATTCTCGGCCATCTGGCCAGCCTGCCGGCAGACGAAGCCGCGGCCAAACACGCCTGGCTGCTGGAGCACGAGCGCGAGTTGGCGGTAGGTTCCAAAGCCGCGCCCGGTGCGGTGGCGCTGGTGCGCGAGCTGGCCGGGCGCGGTTACCGGCTGGGCATCCTGACCCGCAATGCCCGCGAGCTGGCGCATATCACTTTGGCGGCGATTGGCATTGCGGACTGTTTTGCCGTGCAGGACGTCCTCGGCCGCGACGAGGCCACCCCCAAGCCCGACCCGGCCGGGCTGCTCAAACTGGCCAGCGCCTGGGATGTCGCGCCGCAGAACATGGTGATGGTCGGCGACTACGTTCACGACCTCAATTGTGGCCGCGCGGCGGGCGCCCACACCGTGCTGGTCAACCTGCCCGACCATGTACCGGACAATCCCTGGCCGGAACTGACCGACTGGCATGCCGCCGATTGCACAGCGTTACAGGCGATGCTGGATTCATGAGCGTCGTAGGAGCCACTTCAGTGGCGAAGGGATCAAGGTTTTCGCCACTGAAGTGGCTCCTACGGGCTCCTAAGGGCTCCTACGGATTCCGGGCTTATAGCGGTTTGAACAGCACCGCCTGACCTTCCGGCGAGGTAAAGATCGCATCGCCGTTGTGCGCCACGTTCGGCACCAGCACGATGCGCTGGTTCAGGCCCGTAGGGTGGCGTTTGGTCAGGTAATCGAAGTAGTTATGCCCGCGCGTCAGCCGATCAGCGCCCTGGGCCTGGGCAGCGCAGCTCTTGTCCAGCGAGACATGGTTCGGGTCGTTGTCCTGTAGCGCCAGCAAGTAGGTTACGTCACGCTGCACATAGGCTTTCTCAAGGCTGGCGCGCTCAACCTTGGCGGCGTAGGGCGGCAGTTTTTCCAGGCCGTATTTCCAGTCGTTGAAGCCCGGGCAGTTGCTTGCCGGGTTGGCCACCGGCCGCTCTGCGTCAAACCAGGCATAGGTCGAGGGCGTGGCGATCACGTAGCGCAGACGAATGTGCGCCTGTTTCAGCCGCGCCTCCTCACGACCGCCGAGCAATGCATAACGCTGGGCCATCTGCGCGCCGCCCGAATGCCCGGCGATCACGATTTCCTTGAGGTTGGGGAACAGCTTGTCGTCGCTCAGACGCTTGAGAATGTGATCCAGCACGGTAAAGGAGCTGACCGCCTTGCTGCCCACCGAGCGGCTGCCGGAAATCCAGTCGTCTTCATGCCAGCGTAGAATATTGTCTGCCAGGTGGTGGGCTGCGATGTCTTTTTCATCCAGAAACTGCGGGGCGATCAACAGCGTGCGGCTGCGCTCTTTGGACTGGTTGGCGGCGCGCTCGACGCTGCGCAGGTAGGTCGGGGCGTTACGCTGGCGGCCATGGATGACAATCACCACCCGTTGGATCTGTGGTTTGGGGTGGACCCACTCCTGGCTTAACCCCAGGGTGGCCTGCGCGCCGTTGATCGCCAGCCGGTCCGGGCTCAGGGATTTTGCGGGAGGGGTTTCGGCATGGGCGCTCAGGCTCAGAACAGTGCTGCTCAACAACAGGGCCAACAACGGTTTGATCATTTATTCACAGGCTCTTGGCGGCGAAGGTATCGCATTGGTTGATGTTGCCCTGGGCGAAGCCGGTCTTGAACCAGCGCACCCGTTGTTCGGATGTTCCGTGGGTAAACGAGTCGGGCACCACATGGCCGCGGCTCTGGCGTTGCAGGCGATCATCGCCAATGGCGTTGGCCGCATTCAAGGCTTCTTCAATATCACCCGGTTCCAGCCAGTTCAAACGCTTTTGCGCGTTGTGTGCCCAGACCCCGGCCAGGCAGTCGGCCTGCAACTCCTGGCGCACCAGCAGGCCACTGCTGCCTTCAAGGCGTCGGCCGCTCTGGCGCGCGGCCTGGAGCTTGGCGGAAATGCCCAGTAGGGTCTGTACGTGATGACCCACTTCATGGGCAATCACATAAGCCTGAGCAAAATCGCCGGCCGCTGAAAAGCGCTGGGACATTTCCCGGAAGAAATCCAGGTCGAGATAAATCTTGCGGTCGGCCGGGCAGTAGAATGGCCCGGTGGCCGAGGTGGCATAGCCGCAGGCCGAATTGACCTGGCCGTTGAACAGCACCAGCTTGGGCTCCTGATACTGCCGGCCTGCCTGGCTGAACACGGCTTGCCAGTTGTCTTCGGTATCACCGAGCACGGCGCGCACGAATTCGGTCTGCGGGTCGTTAGTGGGCAGAGTGGATTGACTCTGTGGGCTGAGCGGTGCGCTCTGTTGCCCCAGTTGCCCGGTGATCTGGCCAAGAATCTGCAGCGGGTCCTGGCCGGTGATCAGGCCAAACACTACGATCAGGGCCACCCCGCCCAGGGTAAGCCCCTTGCCGCCGACCCGCATGCCGCTACGGTCACTGCGAGCATCGACCACGTTGTCGCTCCGTCGGCCTTTTTTCCACAACATACAACTGCCCTCGACAAACAACCGGCCTTGCTGACGTTTTTGAACGGCCTGACAAACAAGTGTTGCTGGTGTAATCGGGCTGCGCCAGCCCGTCGGTCACTTCAGGGTACTGGCGGTTTGCTGTGGTGCGGCATCGGCAAACCGGTCGACCCGGCGCAGGCTCTTGAAACCGGCCATCCAGGCGCCTACGACGCCGAGCGTGCAGAGGCTACCGGTGATCGCCGCCGGGATCGCACCGATCAGTGAGGCGCTGGTGCCGGCGCGAAATTCACCCAGTTCGTTGGACGAACCAATGAACAGCATGTTCACCGCATTGACCCGCCCGCGCATGGCATCGGGCGTTGAGAACTGCACCAGCGATGAGCGAATGTAGACACTGACCATATCGGCTGCCCCGGCGATCAGCAGTGCCACGAACGACAGCCAGAACAGCGTTGACAGTGCGAACAGCAGATTGGCCAGGCCGAAGATGCCCACGGCGATGAACATGGTCAGGCCCACATGACGGTCCAGCGGCCGAACGCTCAGGTACACACCGGTGACCAGCTCACCCAGGCTCATGGCGCTGCGCAACGCTCCCAGCCCCTGTGGGCCAAGGTGCAGCACCTCATGGGCGTAGATCGGCAACAGCGCAATCACGCCACCGAGCAGCACTGCGAACAGGTCAAGGGAAATGGTGCCGAGAATAATCGGTCGCGAGCGGATAAAGGCGATCCCGGCAGTGAAGCGCTGCCAGCCGCTGCCTTCCAGCGGGGCGCGGGCTTCGGCGTAAGGGGTGGCCACCAGTGGCAGTAGCAGGATGCCGGCGATGAACGCGGCGACGCAGGCCGAGTAGGTCAGCTCCGCGCCGCCCAAGGCATACAGAGCGCCGCCGATCAGCGGACCCGCTACGGTGGAGCAGCGCATGATTACGCTGTTGGTCGCGATGGCCGAAGCCAGGCGCTCGCGGGGCACGATTTGTGGCAGCAGGCTCTGCAGGGTCGGGCCGGTAAAGGCCCGTGCAGCGCCGTAGAGCACCAGCGCGGCGTAGACCAGGCGCACGTCATGCAGGTCAAAGAATGAAAACAGCAGCAGGATGACCCCGCACAGCGCCTGCACGATCCAGCTCAGAATCAGGATCAGCTTGCGATCATAGCGGTCGATCAGGTCGCCGGCCGGCATCAACAACAGCAGCATGGGAATGAATTGCGCCAGGCCCGCATAGGCCAGCGCCATCGGATCGCGGGTCAGGTCGTAGACCTGCCAGGCGACCACCACGGCCTGGATCTGCATGGCGAACATGGCCAGCAACCGGGCGAACAGAAACGCAAGAAATCCGGGTTGACGAGCCAGACCCGATGAAGTGGAAGTCGAAGCAGGTGATTCGCAACTCAAGGCAGGTACCCACACACGCGGCAGATAAGCGAGTACGCGTTATACCGCAAATGATAGGTAGCTGCCTATTGAAGCAAGCGCGACCTTGGTCGCGGATGTAGCGTTAAGTTCACTAGCGATGCCGATGTTGTCGCTTCTGCTTTTGATCTTCGAGCCGAGATGGCACAGACGACGCCGAACGCCAAATCGGCGCCGGAGCGAGGGAATCCCGCTTGAAGCGGGACTAGCCGTCGCAAGCGCTTTGGTTCCTTTGGCGCATCAAAGGAACCCGCCCGTCGGGGCGGAACCTGAGGCTCAGACAACTGCGGCAAAGATCCTTGCTACGAACGAAAGATTTGCAGCTTTAGATTCGCAGCTGAAGCTGCTCCTACAGAATCGATACGGCTCAGGCCGCCTTCAGAAGCCCTCCAAAAAACTCAGCGACGTACCAGCAAAACCCCGGATTCCATATGGTGGGTGTACGGGAACTGGTCAAACAGCGCACAGCGCTCGACCCGATGGGTGTCGTGCAATTGTGCGATGTTGGCCGCCAGGGTCTGCGGGTTGCAGGAAATGTACAGGATGCGCTCGAAGCGCCGGGTCAGCTCGCAGGTGTCCGGGTCCATGCCGGCCCGTGGCGGGTCGACGAACACGGTGCCGAATTCATAGCTTTTCAGGTCTACGCCGTGCAGTCGCCGGAACGGCCGCACCTCGTTGAGCGCCTGGGTCAGCTCCTCGGCAGACAGCCGGACCAGGGTCACGTTGTCTACCCCGTTGTCGGCCAGGTTGGCCAGTGCGGCATTCACCGAGGTTTTGCTGATTTCGGTCGCCAGTACCTTGCGCGCCCGGGTCGCCAGCGGCAGGGTGAAGTTGCCATTGCCGCAGTACAGCTCCAGCAGGTCGTCGTCGCGCTGGCCCATGGCTTCAAGTGCCCAACTGAGCATCTTCTGGTTCACCGTGCCGTTGGGCTGGGTGAACGCGCCCTCAGGCTGGCGGTAGCGCCAGGTACGCCCGGCCACTTGCAGTTGCTCGGTCACGTAATCCTGGCCAATCACCAGCCGCTGACCACGAGAACGGCCAATCAGCTTGACCTTCAGTTGCGCCGCCAGCTGTTCGGCGGCCGCCTGCCAGGTGTCGTCCAGCGGACGGTGGTAGCACAGGGTGATCATCGAGTCGCCAGACAGCGTGGTCAGAAAGTCCACCTGAAACAGCTTGTAGCTCAACGCCTGACTGGTCTGCCAGGCGTCACGCAGCAGCGGCATCAGTTCATTGATGCGCTGGCTGGCGATGGGCAGGCCGTCGAGCAGGATCGGCGTGTGCTTGTCGCCGGGGGCGAACATTGCGTAGTGACGCTGCTGGCCTTCGAGCCACAGGCGAAACTCGGCGCGCAGCCGGTAATGCTCGCGGGGCGAGTCGAACACCTGGGCAGCGGGTGCGTCGAAAGGCGCCAGCAACGTTTGCAGGCGGGCGGCTTTTTCAGCGAGCTGCAGCTCGTAGCTCGCGGGGTCGAAGGAAACACTCATGCGTTGAACCAGCCCAGCTTGATGACGAACAGAACCGACAGGATCAGCAGCGCAGCATTGAGCTCGCGTGCGCGTCCCGACAACAGCCTGATTGCCGTCCAGGAAATGAAGCCAAAGGCGATGCCGTTGGCAATGGAATAGGTAAACGGCATGGCCAGCGCGGTAATCACCACCGGCGCCGCTACGCTGATGTCCTCCCAGTCGATTTCCGCCAGGCCCGAGGCCATCAGCACGGCCACGAACAGCAGCGCCGGGGCGGTGGCATACGCGGGCACGCTGCCGGCCAGTGGCGCGAAAAACAGCGCCAGCAGAAACAGCACGCTGACCACGATCGCGGTCAGGCCGGTCCGTCCACCGGCGCTGACACCGGCTGCCGACTCGACATAACTGGTGGTGGTCGAAGTGCCCAGCAGCGAACCGGCCATGGCCGCGGTACTGTCGGCGATCAGCGCGCGGCCCATTTTCGGCAGGTGGCCGTCCTTGCCCATCAGGCCGGCGCGTTTGGCGACGCCGATCAGAGTGCCGGAGTTATCGAAGATATCGACGAACAAAAAGGCAAAGATGATGCTTACCAGACCGACGTCCAGCGCGCCCATGATGTCCAGTTGCAGGAAGGTCGGCGCCAGCGATGGCGGCATCGACACCAGCCCGCCGAACGGCGAGAAACCCAGCACGATGGACGCCAGAGTGACCGCCAGGATGCCGATCAGGACTGCGCCGCGCACTTGCATCCGCTCCAGGGCGACGATCAGGAAAAAACCCAGGGTGGCAAGAATCGGCGCCGGGCTTTTCAGATCGCCCAGGCTGAGCATGGTGACCGGGTGCGAGGTGATGATCTTGGCGTTCTGCAGGGCGATCAGCGCCAGGAACAGGCCGATGCCCGCGGCAATGGCCGAGCGCAGAGCCAGCGGAATACTGTTGATGATCCACTCGCGAATGCGAAAAATCGACAGGATGAAGAACATCACCGCCGAGATGAACACCGCGCCCAGCGCGACCTGCCAGGTATGGCCCATGTGCAGGACCACGGTGTAGGTGAAAAACGCGTTCAGGCCCATGCCCGGCGCCAGGGCGATCGGGTAATTGGCAACCAGGCCCATCACTGCCGAGCCAATCGCTGCGGCCAGGCAAGTGGCAACGAACAGTGCGCCCTTGTCCATGCCGGTCTCGCCGAGAATGCTCGGGTTGACGAACAGGATATAGGCCATGGCCAGGAAGGTCGTGACGCCCGCGAGAATCTCGGTGCGCACGTTGGTGTTGTGTGCTTTTAGTTGAAACAGCCTTTCCAGCATATCGGGCTCCGAGGACCTGGCCTGTGCCGTGAATGATTCGATACCAATAGCCAAACACAGGCCGGGCTGAGAGGGTGTCTACAAAATGGCTGCACTCGACAATGCTGCGTTGAAATCGACCTCACATGCTCATGTACTGAATGTACACTGCGCTTTTTCGTCCGATTTCGCCTTGTCTTGCCTTCGTTCGCCTATTTTGTAAACACCCTCTGAGCGCCTGTGGTTTTCTATGGTTCGGAAAAAGCCGCGCATCATACCAGCCAGTCGCGCAACTGGCTGCACAGCGATGATCGATGGCCGATCATTGTCCGCTAAACAGCACGATCGTGGCTTAGCGCGCCAACAGCCAGCGTTCCAGGTCCGGTGCGCTCAATGGCCGGGAGAACAGATAGCCCTGAGCGACGTGATAACCCTGCTGCCTGAGGATTTCATGCTGACCTTCGGTCTCGATGCCCTCGGCGACCACGGTCAGGTTAAGGCTGTTGCCTATATGGATCACCGCATCACTGAGGGTGCGGGCCGTGGCGTCGTTTTCCAGGTCCATCACAAAGCTGCGGTCGAGCTTGAGTTCCTGGATCGGCAACTGCCGCAGATAACTCAGGCTCGAATAGCCGGTCCCAAAGTCATCCATGGCCAGGCGAATGCCTAGCGCATGCACGTCGTTGAGGACTTTGAGCGTGCTGGGGTTGGTGTCCATCAGGATGTTTTCAGTCAGCTCCAGGGTCAGGTCGCCGGGGCTGAGCTGATGTTCATCCAGCAACTGGGTAAGCATGGCCGGTAGCGCCAGGTCATGGAAGTTGGTGGGTGACAGATTCACCGAAATGGCCGGCAGCTGGGCCCCTTTGCCTCGCCAGTCAGCCAGTTGCCGGCAGGCTTCGCGGATCGCCCACAGGCCCAGTTCAACGATCAGCCCGCATTCTTCTGCCAAGGGAATAAAGCGCGCCGGAGACACCTGGCCCCAATGCGGGTGGTGCCAGCGCGCCAGCGCTTCGGCACCGTACAGACGGCCATCGGCAATATTGATCTGCGGCTGGTAGTGCAGCTCCAGAGCGCCGTCCTGCAAGGCCTGTTGCAGGGCGTTTTCCATGGCCTGGCGTTCCTGGGCCAGCTGGTTCAGTTCATGGCAGAAGAAGCTGAACCGCCCGCGCCCGGCATTCTTGGCCTGATACATGGCCATGTCCGCCCGGTGGATCAGCGTGCCCATGTCATGGCCGTCTTCCGGGAACATGCTCACACCGATACTGACTGACGGCGAGACCCGGCTGTTGCCGACCTGGCAAGGCTGGGCGATGGTCAGCTTCATCTGCTCGACCAGCTCGGTGACCCGCTGGTTATCGCAGTCAGGCAGTACCACGACGAACTCGTCACCGGACAGGCGCCCGACGATGTCCTTCTGGCTGCGATTTTCCTGCAGGCGGCGAGCAATGACCTGCAACAGTTCATCGCCCGCCGGATGGCCGAACGAGTCGTTGACCTGCTTGAAGCGATCAACGTCGATGAACAACACGGCCAGGGAAGTCTTGTTGCGTTGTGCAGCGTGCAGCGCCTGCTCGGTATTGGCCAGCAGCAGGCTGCGGTTGGGCAGTTCGGTCAGGCTGTCGTAAAACGCCAACTGGCTGATGTGAGCCCGGGATTTTTCACGCTCGATGGCCAACGCACAGAGCGGCACGATGACGTCCACCAGACGCTGATGGAATTCCGACGGCCCGCGGACTTCCTTGAAATAGAACGCCAGCGTGGCAATGGCTCGCTGATTGGCGCCCATGATCGGCGTCGACCAGCAGCTCTTGAGCCCCTCGGGCAGTTCGACGTGTCGGTAGCCATCCCATAGCGGGTCGCTGGCGATATCCTTGGTGATCACCGGCTGGCCGCGGAACGCGGCAGTGCCGCAGGTGCCGACGCCTTCGCCGATTCTGATGCCTTCCATGCTCTGGCAGTAGCTGGCCCGCAGGCTGTGGGTGGCCAGTGGATGCAGCAGCCCTTCTTCATCAACCAGCAGCATCGAGGTGGTGACTTCCGGGGCGATACGTTCGATCTCCCGGCAGGCCAGCAGCATCAGGTCTTCGAGCGGCTCTTCCCGGACCATGGCGTTGAGCATGCTGTGCTGCAGGATCTCGTGCATCTTGGTGCTGGTGATGTCGGTCAGGATACCGACGGCATTGAGAAGCCGGCCCTGATTATCCAGAATCGGGTTGACCACCACGCTGCACCACAGCCGTTCGCCATTTTGGATGCAGGTCAATTGATCGGTCTTGATCGATTGCCCGTTGCTCAACGTCTGGCGAGCGGCAAGTATCACTTCATGGCTCAGATAGGGGGCGAGCAGCGCGGTCGGGTGTTGGCCGCAGACCTGATCGAAGCGATAACCGGACATGCGCTCGAAGCCGGCGTTGACGTAGCTGATGCGCCAGTTCTCGTCGGTGATGATAATGGCGTTGTCAGAGTGATCGGTTACCAGCGACAACAGCCGCAGCCGCTCGCACTCCTCGTGCTGGCGGGTGATGTCCTTGATCGAGGTGACGAAGTAGGTCTGTGCATGGCTGGCGACCCGCGAGATCGACAACGAGCCCCAGTGCTGGCCGCCATCGCGGTGCGGGATGCGCAGGATCAGCAGTTCACCATCACCGTTTTCCTGTTGCTGGTAATAGCCGTGCACCGGCTGCGGCAATAGACACTTGGCATCCTGGCCAATGACTTCGTGGCGTTTGAGGCCCCACAACAACTCCGCCGCCTGGTTGAACAGCACCACGCAGTTGTCGGCATCGCTGACTACCACGCTGTTGCCAGCCTGCTCGATGGACTGCACGAAGAGTTCGGAGAGGCTATGAGTGATGGGCATGCACGTCCTGTGACACTTCAGGGGGATGGAGTGGCTTTGGCAAGTTACTCAATAGCATAGGGCCATCATGGTGGAAAGGGGTGTTTGGACGGGCCGTCGCAAACATCCATGTCAAGCGTCGAAACGGCTGACCGTTCGTCGTACACCTCTTCAAGCCGAACGCCAAGGGGATGGGACAACCGGTCACGCGACAACGCACCACGCCGGTCAAAGCCCGTAAAGGGGCTAATCTTCTCTCACCGATTGACGCACGTCACAACGATCGAACCGAAGTTGTGCGTCGCCCGTCAGACCCTTTGTGCCGAGAGCCTTCCCCAAAAGCCGTCCGGCACGCAGCAACCGCCCTGACCGTGGGGTTCTCGCTGCTGGCCCAGGCCAACAGCCGCAGCATCTGAGAGGTAGTCTTATGTTCGGTTTGGAGTCACTCGACCTGGCCCGGATCCAGTTCGCGTTCACGATCTCGTTCCATATTCTGTTTCCTGCCATCACCATTGGTCTGGCCAGCTATCTGGCCGTGCTCGAAGGCTTGTGGCTGAAGACGCGCAACGACGTCTACCGTGACCTGTACCACTACTGGCTGAAGATCTTCGCCGTCAACTTCGGCATGGGTGTGGTTTCCGGGTTGGTCATGGCCTATCAGTTCGGCACCAACTGGAGCCGCTTTTCCGATTTTGCCGGTGCAGTGACCGGCCCGTTGCTGGCCTATGAAGTGCTCACCGCGTTCTTCCTGGAGGCCGGGTTCCTAGGCGTCATGTTGTTTGGCTGGAACCGGGTCGGCCGTGGCCTGCATTTCTTCTCCACAATAATGGTTGCGGTCGGCACCCTGATCTCGACGTTCTGGATCCTGTCCTCCAACAGCTGGATGCAGACCCCTCAGGGGTTCGAAATCGTCGATGGCCGGGTGATTCCCACCGACTGGTTTGCCGTGGTGTTCAACCCGTCATTCCCGTACCGGCTGGCGCATATGGCCATTGCTGCATTCGTGGCCACGGCTTTCTTCGTCGGTGCTTCGGCGGCCTGGCACCTGCTGCGCGGCCGTGATAACCCGGCGGTGCGCAAGATGTTGTCGATGGCCATGTGGATGGCCCTGCTGGTGGCGCCGATCCAGGCGGTGGTCGGCGACTTTCATGGCCTGAACACCCTCAAGTATCAGCCGGCCAAGATCGCGGCGATTGAAGGCCACTGGGAAAACGTCGGTGACGAGCCGACCCCGCTGATTCTGTTCGGCTGGCCGGACATGCAGCAGGAGCGAACCCGCTTTGCTGTGGAGATTCCCTATCTGGGCAGCCTGATCCTGACCCACAGCCTGGACAAGCAGGTGCCGGCGCTCAAGGAGTTCAAACCTGAGGACCGGCCCAACTCCACCGTGGTGTTCTGGTCGTTCCGGATCATGGTCGGTCTGGGCATGCTGATGATCGCTACCGGGCTGTGGAGTCTGTGGCTGCGCAAGCGCGGTACGTTGTACCAGTCGCGGCCGTTTCTGCACCTGGCCCTGTGGATGGGGCCGTCGGGCCTGATCGCCATCCTGGCCGGCTGGTTCACCACCGAAATCGGCCGTCAGCCATGGGTGGTCTACGGCCTGATGCGCACCGCTGACGGGGTGTCGAACCACAGCGTGGTGCAGATGAGCATCACCCTGGTGTTGTTCGTGGTCGTTTACTTCCTGCTGTTCGGTGCCGGTCTGGGCTACATGCTGCGGCTGGTGCGCAAAGGGCCGCAGCCGCATGTCGAGCACGCCCCCAGCGGCGGCCCCGGTCAGCCTCGTACCCCGGCACGTCCGCTGTCGGCTGCCGATGAAAACGGTCAGCCAGATGTTGCATCCGCCAACCTGAACAGGAGCAACTGAGTCATGGGCTTCGATCTTGCGTTGCTTTGGGCGGTCATCATCATCTTCGGCATCATGATGTACGTGGTGATGGACGGCTTTGACCTGGGAATTGGCATTCTCTTCCCGTTCATGAAGGACAGCAGCGACCGCGACGTGATGATGAACACCGTCGCCCCGGTGTGGGACGGCAACGAAACCTGGCTGGTGCTGGGCGGGGCCGGTCTGTTTGGCGCTTTTCCGCTGGCTTACTCGGTGGTGCTGTCGGCGTTGTACCTGCCATTGATCCTGATGCTGATCGGGTTGATCTTTCGCGGCGTGGCGTTCGAGTTCCGCTTCAAGGCTTCAGAGGCCAAGCGGCACCTGTGGGACAAAGCGTTCATCTGCGGATCACTGGCGGCGACCTTCTTTCAAGGCGTGGCACTGGGTGCGTTCATTGAGGGCTTGCCCGTCGTCGACCGGCAGTTCGCTGGCGGCTCGCTGGACTGGCTGGCACCGTTCCCGATTTTCTGTGGCCTGGCGCTGATCGTGGCTTATGCGCTATTGGGCTGTACCTGGCTGATCATGAAGACCGAAGGCCCGCTGCAGCAGGCCATGCATGATCTGGCCCGGCCGCTGGCGCTGGCCGTGCTGGCAATGATCGGCATCGTCAGCCTGTGGACCCCGCTGGCCCATCCGCAGATTGCCGAGCGCTGGTTCAGCCTGCCGAACCTGTTCTGGTTTATGCCCGTACCGATTCTGGTGGTGGTCACTCTGGTTGGCCTGTTCCGGGCGGTGGCGCGTAATGCCCACTACACGCCGTTCCTGCTTACCCTGCTGCTGATCTTCCTTGGCTACAGCGGGCTGGGCATCAGCCTGTGGCCGAATATCGTGCCGCCATCAATCAGCATCTGGGAAGCCGCCGCGCCGCCGCAAAGCCAGGGCTTTATGCTGGTCGGCACGCTATTCATCCTGCCGTTCATCCTGGGCTACACCTTCTGGAGCTACTACGTGTTCCGCGGCAAAGTGACCGCAGAAGACGGTTATCACTAAAGGAGCGCCGTCATGTCCGATAAACATCCCCAGCATGATCCCGACCCGGCCATCAACAAACCGCTCTGGCAACGTCTGGCCTGGCTGGCCGGGATCTGGGCCGGCAGTGTACTGGCGCTGTTCATCGTCGCCAGCCTGATGCGCATGTTCATGAGCGCAGCGGGTCTGACCACCCCTTGATTGCTGCCTGATTGCTCTATCCCATCCCGTGTTTCGTGGACACGGCTTTTTACCCTCCTGATCAGGCTGTGATGGAGGGTTTTTTTTGCCTGCATATAAGCCGTTGCCGTTGATCTTGATCTTCGAACCGAGATGGCACAGACGACGCGAATCGCGACTTGGGTGCCGGGCGGAGGGAAGTTCGCCCGCAGGGCGAAACCTGCATCCCAGTCAACGCGATGAAGGATTTTCCATCGCTCTAAAGACCCGTGAGCGACTAAAGCGGATCGCCGCCCCGCCGCTCCTACTTCCGCGCCTTGAGAATCACAAACTTGGGCGTCGCCGCCACCTGCTCGACATCGCGGAACAGCCGCGCCAGCTTGGCGTGATAACCCAAGTGACGGTTGCCAACGATATACAGCGCCCCGCCCGGCACCAGCGCCGCACGTGCCTGCAAAAACATCCGCCAGGCCAGGAAATCTCCCACCACCTGCTGCTGGTGGAACGGCGGGTTGCACAGCACCACGTCCAGCGAATCATGCGCCTGATTCGCCAGACCGTCGGCAGCGCGCAGCGTCACCGGCCTGTCACCGCACGCCGCTTGCCAGTTTTCTGCTGCCGACTGGATAGCCATGTACGACTCATCCACCAGCGTGTACTGAGCCTCAGGGTTGCTCAGTGCACTGACGATGGCCAGCACGCCATTGCCGCACCCCAGGTCGGCCACCCGTGCCTTGCCCAGATTCTTCGGCAGCCAGGGCAGGAACGCCCGAGTGCCGATATCCAGGCCGTCGCGGCAGAACACATTGGCGTGATTAACCAGCTCCAGCGCGGGTTCATCAAGCGTGTAGCGGGTCGGGTAGGGCGAAGGCTGGGGCTCTTTGTCTTCAGGCGTGACAAACAGCAACCTGGCTTTTTTTACCGCCAGTGAGGCCTGGACCGGGCCGACATACTCTTCCAGCAACTCGCCGGCCGAGCGCGGCAGGTGCTTGACCATCGCCGCTGCCACGACCCTGGCACCGGGCGCTAGCTGGCCTTGCAGGCGGATCAGTTGCTCTTCAAGCAGGGCCAGGGTCTTGGGGATATGGATCAGCACCCAGTCGAACGGGCCTTGCAGTGGCGCGCTGGCCGGAATCAAGGTTACCGCATCTGCGCTCAGGCCATTGCGCAGCAGGTTGATTTCCAGCGCCTGTGCACCGAGAACCGAGTCGGTGCTGCTCGATACCGTGGCGTGTGGCGCCAGGCTCGTCGCCAGCGCGCCGAAGCTGTCATTGAGCACCAGGACCCGGGTTTGCAGGGTCAGGCCATATTCGGCTACATGATTGAGCAGGTACTCATCTGCCGCATCGAACGCCTGCAGCGGTTCGTTGGGTTGTTCGGGCTGACGGATCAGATCAAGTTCGGCAAAAGGGCTGGTGAGCACGGGCATGGCAGGAAACTCTGGGCAAACGACAAGTGTCACGCTAGACCGGTTTGACCCAGGCTGGCTTGAGGGGCGTGATTCTACGTGCTTTTTACCCTTGGCACCTGCCATTGCGGTGCAAAGTTGTCGGGTCAGAACATTCCGCTCAAGGCGGCCTTTACAGCGGCGGCCGTCTTGTTGCAGACACCCATTTTATGAATGGCACTGGCAATATGAAAATTGATGGTTCGCTCCTTCAAACGCAGGATGATTGCGATATCGGCGGCTGTCTTGCCCTGGGCGGACCACTTGAGGATTTCGATTTCTCTCTGCGTCAGGACAACGGCAGGTGAACGTTGTGGTGATACGGTTGCGGCGGGCTCCATAGTCGCCTCCCTGCTTGTGTTGGCAAATCCCGGGTGAGGGGGTTCTCTGAGTTTAGGGAAAAAGCGCCCGGGAACCATGGGGCTGAAATCCATCCAGACGGATGGAGTAATGGCTATTTAAGTATTCAAAGGAGGGTGTCCTGGCGGAAGCCGCGGCCTGCTCAGCTTGCATCGAGTTGGGTGAAATCGGGCCTGCTCGTCGTGACGGGGCGGCAAGAACCAAACAGTCTAAGGTTGTCTGGCTGCGACAGACCCTACAAACAGGTGGTGTTTATCGGCATGCATTTGCGGGACACTTGGGACCAGCCATTCATGTTCAGGAGTCGCAAGCACACCATGACCGTCAGCGAAGACAAGTTCACCCGGCAAACGCTGCAGCGCGTTACCCCGTTGACCGCCAATCTTTTCACCCTGCGCGCCAGCCGCGATGCTGGCTTTCGCTTTCGCGCCGGGCAGTTTGCCCGTCTAGGTGTCACCAAGGCTGATGGCAGTACGGTGTGGCGTGCCTACTCGATGGTGTCCTCGCCCTATGACGAGTTTCTCGAATACTTTTCCATCGTGGTACCGGACGGTGAGTTCACCAGTGAGCTGAGCCGTCTGCGCGAAGGCGATCAACTGCTGGTCGAAAAACAGTCATACGGTTACCTGACCCTGGATCGCTTCGTCGACGGTCGCGATCTGTGGCTGCTGGCCACCGGGACCGGCGTGGCGCCGTTCCTGTCGATCCTTCAGGATTTCGAAGTCTGGGAAAAATTCGAACGCATCATTCTGGTCTACAGCGTGCGTGAAGCCAAAGAGCTGGCTTATCAGCCGTTGATCGACGAACTGACCCAGCGCGAATACCTGGCTGAATATGCCCACAAGTTCCTGTATCTACCGGTAGTGACCCGTGAACAGCACCCAGGAGCACTGAACGAGCGCATTACCACGCTGATCGAAAACGGCGACCTGGAAACTGCCGCAGGGCTTGAGCTGACGCCTGAGCATTCGCGGGTGATGCTGTGCGGCAACCCCGAGATGGTCGACGAGACCCGCGCCTTGCTCAAGCAGCGTGGCATGAGCCTGAGCCTGAGCCGCAGGCCGGGGCAGGTGGCCGTGGAAACCTACTGGTAACCACGGCCGGCCGGGTTACCAAGCTGGCGCGAAAAGCCCCTTCCTTCAGGTGGGGGATGAAAGCGCCACCGCAAAGCGGCCCCTATTCTGTATTTCATGACTGAAATGAACGCGACCAAAACCCTCAAGGTTCGAGTGCGAGACAAGCACGCAGCGCAGCTGCGTGAAACTTCTCGTGCTGTGAATTTTGTGTGGAACTACGTAAACGAGTTGAGCAGTCGCTCGATTCGTGAGCACGGTCGTTTTCTGTCGACGTTCGACATTCACAAGTACACCAACGGGGCCGGCAAGAAAGCCCGTGTGCGGGCGATTCACGCCAAAATTGCGAACCGCCGCAAGGATTGCCTGCATAAGTTCAGCAACGCGCTGGTCGCGCGTTGTGGCGTCATTGTGGTGGGCGATGTGAACTCACTGAAACTTGCGAAAACCAGGATCGCCAAGTCGGTGCTGGACGCCGGCTGGGGCCAATTGAAAACCATGCTGGAATACAAATGCGATCACGCAGGCACGGTTTTCAAGGTTGTCAGCGAGAGAAACACCACCCAAACCTGTTCGAGCTGCGAGCAATTGCCAGACTCGAGGCCGAGAGGTATCGCAGGGCTTGGAATAAGGGAATGGACTTGTTGTGGGTGCGGTGCCACCCACGACCGCGACGTCAACGCCGCAAAGAACATTCTCGCGCTCGGGCATGAGCGTCCAGTTGTGGGAATCCCCGCCCTTTAGGACGGGGAGGATGTCAAAACGGCTTGTTCGGATCGACGGTCACCGGGGCGGCAGGTTTGTTCTGCTCCTTGAGCAGATCACGGATCTCGCTCAGCAGCACCTCCTGCTTGTTGACTGTCGGCGCCTTGGCTTCTTCGCGTTTAAGGCGATTGATCGCCTTGACGCCCATGAAGATCGCAAAGGCGACAATCAGGAAGTCGATCACGGTCTGGATGAATTTACCGTAGGCCAGGACCACGGCGGGTGCATCGCCTTGCGCCGCACGCAGGGTGACGCCCAGATCGCTGAAGTCCACACCACCAATCAGCAGGCCCAACGGCGGCATGATCACGTCGCCGACGAACGACGAGACGATCTTGCCGAACGCGGCTCCGATGATGATACCCACGGCCATATCGACCACATTGCCTTTGACGGCGAAGGCTTTGAATTCGTTAACGATGCTCATGGGTCATTCCTTGTTACAGATGAGAAGATCGGCTCCAGTGTAATAGAGCATGGGACAGTCTGCCCCCCGCACCTGCAATCGACCGGGCACGAGCGGACAAGTTTTATCCAACTGTGCAAAAACACCGGCGGGCGGGCCAACTGTATTGCTGGCCGGCTGCGTTATGATGTCGGCTTTTGCCAGCGGGGTTTGCTGCATGGCCAAAGCCAAGCGCTTGTACGGTTGCACTGAATGCGGTGCGACTTTTCCCAAATGGGCCGGGCAATGTGCCGACTGCGGTGCGTGGAACACTCTGGTCGAAACCGTGCTGGAGAGCGGCGCAGCCGCGGCGCCCAGCGGGCGTAGTGGCTGGACCGGGGCGCAGACCCAGATCAAGACCCTGGCCGAAGTCAGTGTTGAAGAAATTCCGCGTTTTTCTACCCGCTCCACCGAACTGGACCGGGTGCTGGGCGGCGGGATGGTCGATGGCTCGGTGATCCTGATCGGCGGCGATCCCGGCATCGGCAAATCCACCATTCTGCTGCAAACCTTGTGTCATCTGGCCGAGAGCATGCCGGCCCTGTATGTCACCGGTGAGGAATCGCAACAACAGGTGGCCATGCGCGCCCGGCGTCTGGGGCTGCCGCAAGACAAGCTGCGGGTGATGACCGAGACCAGCATCGAGTCGATCATTGCCACTGCCAGGGTCGAGCAACCCAAGGTCATGGTCATCGACTCGATCCAGACCATCTTTACCGAACAGCTGCAATCGGCGCCCGGTGGTGTGGCTCAGGTTCGCGAAAGCACCGCGCTGCTGGTGCGCTATGCCAAGCAAAGCGGTACGGCGATCTTTCTGGTCGGCCATGTCACCAAAGAGGGCGCGCTGGCCGGCCCGCGCGTGTTGGAGCATATGGTCGATACCGTGTTGTACTTCGAGGGTGAAGCCGATGGCCGCCTGCGCCTGCTGCGGGCGGTGAAGAACCGGTTCGGCGCGGTCAACGAATTGGGGGTGTTCGGCATGACTGACCGGGGCCTCAAGGAGGTCTCCAACCCGTCGGCGATTTTCCTCAGCCGCGCCCAGGAAGAAGTGTCTGGCAGTGTAGTGATGGCCACTTGGGAGGGGACCCGGCCGATGCTGGTCGAGGTGCAGGCACTGGTCGATGACAGCCATATGGCCAACCCGCGCCGGGTTACTCTGGGGCTGGATCAGAATCGCCTGGCCATGCTGCTGGCGGTGCTGCATCGCCATGGCGGCATCCCGACCCACGATCAGGATGTGTTCCTCAACGTGGTGGGTGGGGTCAAGGTGCTGGAAACCGCGTCCGACCTGGCGCTGATGGCGGCGGTGATGTCCAGCCTGCGCAACCGGCCGTTGCCCCATGACCTGCTGGTGTTCGGCGAGGTTGGGTTGTCAGGGGAGGTGCGCCCGGTGCCCAGTGGCCAGGAGCGTCTGAAGGAGGCAGCCAAGCACGGCTTCAAGCGTGCCATCGTACCCAAGGGCAATGCGCCCAAAGAGGGATTTGCCGGCTTGCAGGTCGTCGCCGTCACCCGCCTTGAACAGGCCCTGGATGCCTTGTTCGAATAAACCGTTCAGATTTCGATCAGCGCCGCCAGCTCGCGGTCGAGCTCGTCATGGTCCGCCAGATTCAGCTCTACCAGGCGTCTGAGGTGGCTGATCGACTCCAGCCCGATATGTTGGCAGACAAAGCCCAGGTGCTGGCTGTCGTCGTGGGTTTGCTGAACTTCCATGCGCACCGTCGCATCGGCGCTCAGGTGGATGTCGACCAGAAAGTTACGGCGGGTGTCGCCGTCCCAGGCTTCGGGGCGCTCGATCAGTAACCCCTTGAGTGACAGGTCGAGCAACTGCACTGCCCAGGTCCGCTCATCCTGGCTCAGGCTGGTCCTGGCATCGAAGGCAATACGTTTGAAGCGCCGGCGATCTGCGGGGGAATCGGTCATCACGTGCACTCCTCGGGCTGAGCGGGTCAGCGGGCAGGTCTGGGTAACAGACCGCGTGTGCAATCAAGATAAACCCGAAGTGCAGCGCCGACCAGTTCTACCTGCACCGCAGGCGCTGGCCGACAGGCCCGTCAGTCGTGATCCGGACGCTCTAGGCCGCGGTTTTTTACGTTTTGATTAATTTGTGTCTATACCTTGGTTGGGGGTGGCCTTTCGCTGCGACAGCGCTACACTCGCACTGCTGGTTTCTAGTCACTTTTGCTGGAATAACAATATGAAAAATAACAACAGCTTGATGCGCCATGTGCCTTGGGTGCTACTGGCGATCATTGGGGCCTGTGCCCTGGGGGTCGTCGCGCTACGCCGCGGCGAAGCAATCAACGCCTTGTGGATCGTAGTGGCAGCGGTTGCCATCTACCTGGTCGCTTTCCGTTACTACAGTCTGTTCATCGCCAACCACGTCATGCAGCTGGACCCGCGTCGCGCGACGCCGGCTGTCGTCAATAACGATGGTCTGGATTACGTTCCTACCAACAAACACATCCTGTTCGGCCACCACTTCGCGGCCATCGCCGGTGCCGGCCCGCTGGTCGGCCCTGTGCTGGCGGCGCAAATGGGCTATCTGCCCGGTACGCTCTGGCTGATCGCCGGTGTGGTGCTGGCCGGTGCCGTGCAGGACTTCATGATCCTGTTCCTGTCGACGCGCCGTAACGGCCGCTCGCTGGGCGACATGGTCCGCGAGGAAATGGGCCGTATCCCCGGCACCATCGCCTTGTTCGGCTGCTTCCTGATCATGATCATCATCCTTGCGGTGCTGGCGCTGATCGTGGTCAAGGCCCTGGCCGAAAGCCCGTGGGGCATGTTCACGGTGATCGCGACGATACCGATTGCGATATTCATGGGCGTGTACATGCGTTACATCCGCCCGGGTCGCATCGGTGAAATCTCGATCATCGGTGTCGTGCTGCTGCTGGCATCGATCTGGTTCGGCGGCCTGGTTGCCGCCGATCCGGTCTGGGGCCCGCGCTTTACCTTCACCGGTGTGCAGATCACCTGGATGCTGGTCGGCTACGGTTTCGTCGCGGCCATGCTGCCGGTCTGGTTGTTGCTGGCGCCACGTGACTACCTGTCGACCTTCCTCAAGATCGGCACCATCGTCGGCCTGGCCATCGGTATCCTGATTCTGGCACCTGAGCTGAAAATGCCGGCCCTGACCCAGTTCACCGACGGCACCGGTCCGGTCTGGAAAGGCAGCCTGTTCCCGTTCCTGTTCATCACCATTGCCTGCGGTGCGGTATCGGGCTTCCATGCGCTGATCTCTTCGGGCACCACCCCCAAGCTGCTGGATAACGAAGTCAACGCCCGTTACATCGGCTACGGCGGCATGCTGATGGAGTCGTTCGTGGCAATCATGGCCATGGTCGCTGCATCGGTCATCGAGCCAGGCGTGTACTTCGCCATGAACAGCCCGGCGGCGATTGTCGGCAGCGACGTCGTGTCGGTGGCTGCCAAGGTCAGTGAGTGGGGCTTCCTGATTACCCCTGAACAACTGACCGCCACCGCGGCCGACATCGGCGAGCACACCATTCTGGCCCGTGCCGGGGGTGCGCCGACCCTGGCGGTGGGTATCGCGCAGATCCTTCACCAGGTACTGCCGGGTGAAAACACCATGGCCTTCTGGTACCACTTCGCGATTCTGTTCGAGGCGCTGTTCATCCTGACCGCAGTGGACGCCGGTACCCGTGCCGGCCGGTTCATGCTCCAGGACCTGCTGGGCAGCTTCGTTCCAGCCCTCAAACGCACCGAGTCGTGGACGGCCAACATCATCGGCACCGGTGGTTGCGTGGCGCTGTGGGGTTACCTGCTGTACCAGGGCGTGATCGATCCGTTGGGTGGCATCAATACCCTGTGGCCGCTGTTCGGCATCTCCAACCAGATGCTCGCCGGTATCGCCCTGATGCTCGCCAGCGTCGTGCTGATCAAGATGAAGCGTCAGCGCTACGTCTGGGTCACCGCCGTACCGGCCGCCTGGCTGCTGATCTGCACCGTCACAGCCAGCATGATCAAGCTGTTCGACTCCAACCCTGCGGTAGGCTTCCTGGCCCTGGCCAAGAAGTACAGCACCGCAGCCGAAGCCGGCCAGCTGCTGGCTCCGGCCAAGAACATGGACCAGATGCAGCACGTGATCATGAACGCCTACACCAACGCAGGCCTGAGTGTGCTGTTCCTGTTCGTGGTCGGCAGTATCCTGTTCTACTCCCTGAAAGTGGGTAGCCAGGCCTGGAGCAAACCTGAGCGCAGCGACAAAGAGTCGCCGTATCAGGAAATGCCACCAGGGGCACAAGTGTGATGAGCGTCATGCGAGGATCTGCCAATGTTCAATGACCTGGGTCGCCTGGGCAAATACCTCGGTCAGGCTGCACGCCTGATGGTGGGAATGCCCGACTACGACAACTATGTGGAACATATGCAGAACAAGCACCCGGACAAACCGGTAATGAGCTACGAGGAGTTCTTCCGGGAACGCCAGGAAGCCCGTTACGGTGGCAAGAGTGGTCCGAAGTGTTGTTGAACCTCTGACATGACTGTTTGACCCGACGCGCCACAGGTTCCTGCCTGTGGCGCGTTTTGTTTTTAGTGCAAGCCTCTGCCAAGGAGCCTCCATGAGCGAGTTGCAACCCATCCCCGTTACCGTACTGACCGGCTTTCTGGGCGCGGGCAAGACCACCTTGCTGCGCCACCTGCTCAAGGCCGAGCACGGCCTGAAGATTGCGGTGATCGAAAACGAATTCAGCGACGCCGGCATCGACAGCCAGTTGCTCGGCGACGAGCCGGTCCAGGTCATGACCCTGTCCAATGGCTGCGTGTGCTGCACCATCCACACCGACCTGACCAAAGCGCTGTACCTGCTGCTGGAGCGCCTGGACAGCGGCGAAATCGCTTTCGACCGGCTGGTGATCGAATGCACCGGCCTGGCCGACCCGGCGCCGGTGGCGCAGACTTTTTTCATCGACGAGGAACTGCGCGAGCGCTACATCCTCGACGGCATCATCACCCTGGTCGACGCGGCGCATGCCGATGTGCACCTGACCCAGACCATCGCCCAGGCCCAGATCGGCTTCGCCGACCGGCTGCTGGTCAGCAAACGTGATCTGGTCGATGACGAAACATTCGAGGCGCTCAGTGCCCGTCTGGCGCGGATCAACCGTCGTGCGCCAATCCGTACCGTCGATCACGGACGTATTGACCTGGCCGAGTTACTGGACGTGCGTGGCTTCAACCTCAATGCCGACCTGGGCGGTGGCATCACCTTGCGTCCCGTGGCACCGGCCGGCAATAACGGCGACCGCATCTCCAGCCTGGTACTGCGCACTGACCGGCCGCTGGATATCGATCGGCTCAGCGAGTTCATGAACACCCTGCTGGAAGATCACGGCAAGCAATTGCTGCGCTACAAGGGCGTGCTCAACATCGCCGGCGAACCACGCCGCCTGGTGTTTCAGGGCGTGCTGAAACTGTACGGTTTTGACTGGGACACCGAATGGGCCGAAGACGAAGCGCGTGAAAGCGTGATCGTGTTCATTGCCGATGAATTGCCCGAAGAGAAGATCCGCGCAGGGTTTGCCGAGCTGGTTGGAGCTTAAGCTACAAGCTACAAGCGGTAAGTTGTGAACCGTTGATTTTGATCTTCGAGCCGAGATGGCACTGACGACGCCAGACGCGACGATTGGCGCTGGCCGATTGGAGGTGTCGATTTGGTGGGAAAACCGGCACGCAAGCCGGTTTTAGGTGCGCTGGGCAGGACGCCCATCGCGCCGACCGCCAAATCGGCACCGGAGTGAGGGGACCCCCGCAGGGGGCCAAGACCGGAGCAAGCGCTTTGGTGACTTTGGCGCCCCAAAGTCACTCGCCCAGCAGGGCGAAACCTGCAGTTCAGGCAGCGCGATGAAGGATTTTCCAGCGGTCTAAAGACCCATTCGCGGCTAAAGCCAATGTTGTTCGGTTAAGTACACAACTCTCGGTGGGAGGCAGCTCTGCTGACGAAGACGGCGGCACGTTCACAGCAGATGTAGTGTCTTTACTGGCCTCTTCGCGACCAAAGTCGCTCCTACCGGGTACATAAAGCATTTAACTGAACAGTATTGCGGCTAAAGCCGCTCCTGCGGTGCTTACAACTAATCCGTTCGGCGGCCACAAAAAAGCCCGGCGCCAAGGCCGGGCTTTTTCATGCAGCAGGCTACGCGATTACGCGCCGTAAACCGGCAGACGTGCACAGATCGCCTTGACCTTCTCGCGTACCGCATCAATCACGGCTTCGTTGTTCAGGTCAGCCAGGATGTCGCAGATCCAGCCAGCCAGTTCCTTGCACTCGGTTTCCTTGAAACCACGAGTGGTCACCGCCGGGGTGCCGAAACGCAGGCCCGAAGTGACGAACGGCGAACGCGGGTCGTTAGGTACCGAGTTCTTGTTGACGGTGATGTAGGCACGGCCCAGAGCGGCGTCTGCATCTTTACCGGAAATGTCCTGCTTGATCAGCGACAGCAGGAACAGGTGGTTCTGGGTGCCGCCGGAAACGACGTCGAAGCCACGCTCGATGAACACGCTGGCCATGGCCTGGGCGTTCTTCACCACTTGCTGCTGGTACGCCTTGAACTCAGGTTGCAGGGCTTCCTTGAAGCACACCGCCTTGGCTGCGATCACGTGCTCCAGTGGGCCGCCCTGGGCGCCCGGGAATACTGCGCTGTTGAGCTTCTTCTCGATCTCGGCGTTGGCACGGGCCAGGATCAGGCCGCCACGTGGACCGCGCAGGGTCTTGTGAGTCGTGGTGGTGACCACGTCAGCGAACGGAACCGGGTTCGGGTAGACACCAGCGGCGACCAGACCGGCGACGTGAGCCATATCGACGAACAGCAGTGCGCCGACCTTGTCAGCGATTTCGCGGAAACGAGCGAAGTCCAGAACCTGCGAGTAGGCAGAGAAACCGGCAACGATCATCTTGGGTTTGTGCTCGACAGCCAGGCGCTCGACTTCGTTGTAGTCGATCAGGCCGTTGGCATCGATGCCGTATTGAATGGCGTTGTACAGCTTGCCCGACGAGCTGACGCTGGCGCCGTGGGTCAGGTGACCACCGTGAGCCAGGCTCATGCCCAGGATGGTGTCGCCGGCCTGCAGCAGCGCCAGGTAGACAGCGGCGTTGGCCTGGGAGCCAGCGTGCGGCTGGACGTTGGCGTAGTCGGCACCGAACAGCTCTTTGGCGCGGTCGATGGCCAGTTGTTCAACGATGTCGACGTACTCGCAACCACCGTAGTAACGCTTGCCCGGGTAACCTTCGGCGTACTTGTTGGTCAGCGCCGAGCCCTGAGCTTCCATCACTGCGGGGCTTGTGTAGTTTTCCGAAGCGATCAGCTCGATGTGCTCTTCCTGGCGCACGGCTTCTTGTTCCATGGCGGCAAAAAGATCGGGGTCGAACTTGGCGATAGTCAAATCACGGCTGAACATGGCTGTCCTCGAGGGCTTGGAGCGGAAAAGGGGGGCATTCTACCCCATCGGAGAATCTCTGGCATATGAAAGGGCCTCATCCGTCGGGTGAAGCAGCTGCAAGCTCGTAGGAGCGGATTCATCCGCGAACATTGACCAGGCGACACCTCTGCTGTGCCTGGCCTGACCCCATCGCGGCTGAAGCCGCCTGCCGCTGCTTCAATCGAGCATGAACAGCGCGTCATTGCTGAACTGGGCCTCGAACTGCCCGGCCGGCATCGGGCGGCCGAACAGGTAGCCTTGTACTTCGTCGCAGCCATGCTCGCGCAGGAAGTCCAGTTGCTCGTGGGTTTCCACGCCTTCGGCGATCACCGACAGGTTCAGGCTGTGCGCCATGGCGATGATCGCCCGGGCAATCTGTGCATCCTGCTCGCCCGAGGGCAAACCATCGACGAAAGAGCGGTCGATCTTGAGCACATCGATCGGGAACTGCTTGAGGTAGTTGAGCGATGAGTAGCCGGTGCCAAAGTCGTCAACCGCGATGCTCAAGCCGAGATTCTTGAGGCCGGCCAGGGTCTGCATGGCTTCGCCGACTTCACGCATCAGGATGCTTTCGGTCAGTTCCAGCTCCAGGCAGGCCGGTGGCAGCCCGGTGTCCCTGAGGGTGGCAGCGATGCGTTCGCCCAGTTGCCCGTCGCCAAACTGACGGGCAGAAATATTGACCGACACCTTCGGCACCCGAACCCGTTCCTGGTGCCAGCTCTTGAGCTGGCGGCAGGCCTCGGCCAGCACCCAGTCGCCAACTTCCATGACCAGGCCAAGCTCTTCGAGCACTGGAATGAAGTCGTTCGGTGGCACCAGCCCGCGTCGTGGATGGCGCCAGCGCAGCAGCGCCTCGGCGCCGGTCAGGCGCTTGCCGTCGCCGCTGAACTGCGGTTGGTAGTAAAGCACGAACTCTTGCTGTTCCAGCGCGTGGCGCAGATCGCTTTCCAGCTCCAGGCGTTCCAGCGCGGTCGCGTTCATGTCGGCCTGGTAAAACTGGAAGTTGTTCTTGCCGCGCTCTTTGGCGTGATACATCGCCGTGTCGGCGTTCTTCATCAACTGGCTCAGTTCATGGCCATCCTGCGGACTCAGGGCAATGCCGATACTGGCAGTGACGAAGAACTCGCGGCCCTCCAGAACAAACGGCGTGACCAGGCTGTTGAGAATCTGTTCGGCCACATGAATGGCGCGGTTCAGGGCAACCTCACGGGTCGCGCCGGAGTGCAGCAGCAGGGTGAATTCGTCGCCGCCCATGCGTGCCACGGTATCGTCATCAGTCACGCAGGCCAGCAGCCGACTAGCCATTTCCTTGAGCATGCGGTCGCCGGCGGCATGGCCGAGCGAGTCGTTGATCGGTTTGAAACGGTCGAGGTCGAGGAACATCAGCACCACCCAGGCGCTCTGGCGCTCGGCCTGCTGCAATGCCGAATGCAGGCGGTCCTGGAACAGGGTGCGGTTGGGCAGGTGGGTCAGTGCGTCGTAGTAGGCCAGGCGATGAATGCGCTGCTCGCTGGCCTTGCGCTCGCTGATGTCGCTGAAGAAGCACACATAGCTGGCCAGGTCGCCTTCATCATCAAGCACTGCGGTGATCCCGACCCAGGCCGGGTATTGCTCGCCGTTGCGGCGTTTGAGCTGAACCTCGCCTTCCCAGTTGCCGCGCTGGTTAAGGTGCCGCAGCACCTGGTGCAGGTGCGCCTCTTCGTGCTCGACAGTCAGCAGGGTCGGCAACTGGTCCAGGATCTGGTGGACCTCGTAGCCACTGACCCGGGTGAAGGCATCATTGGCCTGCACGATGTAACCGGCCGGGTCGGTGATCAGGATCGCGGAAGTCGAGTGCTCGAAAACCGTAGCCGCCATGCGCAGGTCTTTTTCAGCGCGGCGTTGCTGGCTGACGTCGCGGGCGACGCCCAGGATGCCTTCGAAACTGCCATGCTCGTCCCAGACCAGCACCAGGCGCAGTTCAATAGGAATCTTGCGGCCATCGGCGCGCAGGCAATCGAAGACGAACTGACGGGTCGGCACTTCGTTGCGCAGCCGCTCCAGGTCGTGCGGCTTGTTCAACACTTTGCGGATACGAACGATCAGGCTATAGATGCCGGTCAGTTGCTGCGGGTTAGCCAGCGCCGCGCTCCAGCCATTGCGGACAATCCAGTCGGCGCTGTAGCCCAGTACCGTTTCGACTGACGGGCTGACGTAGTTGAGTTCCAGGCCCCGGTCAGTGGAGAAGATAACGTCGCTGATGCTTTCGGCAAGCATCCGGTAGCGCTGCTCGCTGTCGCGCAGCGACTGGCTGGCGGTCACCTGGTGGGTGATGTCTTTGGCAATACCGATGATCCGCGTGACCTGGTCATCCTTGTCCCAGGCCATTGCCTGTTCGCGGATATCGAAATGGCGCCAGCTCTGTTGGCAGTCACGAAAGCGCAGTACGCATTGCAGCAGTTCGTTGTGCCCATGATGGCGTTGGCGCAGGCGCATGTCCCGGTAATTGCTGGCATCGTCGGGGTGCAGCAGCAACTCCCAGAAAAACTCACCCATGCTTTGCAGTTCGGTCTTGCTGTAACCCAGCGTCTGCCCCAGATGGTGGTTGCTGTAGATCATCCGCTGGCTGGGCACGTCTTGCACGTACAGGTGATCGGGCACGGTCCGAACCACGTCGGACCAGAAACTTTCGCGGTCCAGCAACGACAGTTCCATCTGCTTGCGGCTGGTGATGTCGCCAATGCTGAGAATCACCGAGTCGTAGTCGTTCTGCTCTTCGGGCAGGCGCATGACCAGCCAGAGATGCTGGTCTTCACCAGCGTCACGGGTCAGGCGAATTTCCAGCTCCAGGCTCGGCTCGTTGGCCAGGACCGCGCGGATGATCCGTGTTCCCGGGCCTGCGGGGTTTCTCGGGTTTGCGTCGATCAGCGAGTCCCAGGCCTGCTGACTGTTCTCGATACCCAGCAGGTCCAGCGCGAACTGATTGACTTCTGTGATGTGCAATTGCTGGAGCAGCCGTTTGAACTGGCTGGGCTGGTGTTTGATCAGCTTGTCCAGATCCTCGGTATTGCGCACTTGCAAGCTGTCGAGCAAGGCAAACAGCGCAGACATGTCGAGCACGCAGATGGCGACGCCTGCCCCCTCGAAAATGCCCTGATAACGGCGGCGGCTTTCAACCAGTTGGGTCTGGCGGCGACGCAAGCCAAACAGGGTGACCAAGGGCAGGATGGCAAACATCATGGCCAGCACGCACTTGAAAATCAGTGGCAACACTAGCGCCTTGCGCTCTTGCCGGGCATCGAACAGACCATGCAGTTGCCAGTCGCTGTTGCTGATCGGTTGCAGCAGCACCGTTTGCAGGTTGCCATTACTGCGATGCCCGTCACGGGCGATAATCTGCGACTGTTCACGATTTTCCAGGCGCCACAGGTGCATGAAGTCGTGGGACGGTTGCTGGGTCAGCGGCTTGAGTGCCTCCCGGCCCAGACGCAATGCCCAGTAGTCACCGGTAATGCCGCCTGCCTGACGGACCAACAGGTAAACCAGCCGGCCGTCGCTGGCGTTGGTGTAGTAGTACGGCTTGCCTTGGGCTTTGCGCAGTTGCTCTTTGAGAAAGGCTGCGTCACCGGTGCCCATTGCACTGTCTTTGATGATATCGCCGGCGGGGCTGAGCCAGGCCACGCTTTGCAGGGCCGGCAGCGCCTGGCGCAGGTTGTCCAGGGTCGAGGGCTGCTCCAGCGACTGACCGACGCTGACCGCCTCATCCAGCAGGCTCACGCTGACCTGGGCGCTGAGCGTCAGGTTCAGGCTCAGGCGGTCTGCCAGTTGCATGCTGTAGTCCAGGCTGCGCTGGCGCTGACGCTCTTGAGTCTGTTGAAACTGCTCGAAGGATTGCCACAGCAACAGGGCGAGCATCACCAACACCAGAGCGGCCAACGCGCCTTTCAGTGAACCACGCACAGGCAGTTGACTGGAATTCTTGACGCTACGCGATGATGTAGAAGCCGTTGGTGTGGGCAAGTCGATGTTCCTGACTACTGGACTGAAGCAGCGAATGCAGCCTGCACTATAAGCCGGGCGCCCAAATGGCGGCTAGCATGCCTTTAGTTGTGGCTAAGTGCCAGCGTTTATTGGTGGTAACGCCTGTTTGCCGGCCCGTTCGGTTGGTGGTATTTGCCGTATTTCACTTCGCATTTGATCAATTCAAGGCGCGTAACTGTTACTCGGCAAGGACCGGCAAAGAATTAAGCCGGATCTGGCATTGTTCAAGGGTTTTTCTGCACCTTTTTTAGTCGTATCGCCAGGGCGGTATCTGCCAGCGGCGTAACGGCGGATTTCGGGCTGTCGCCGGGCAGCCCCCCTGCCAGCGTCCGCCGACTTGGGTTAAGCTTGCCGACCCTGAGCGCAGTTGAGTGGCGCTTGTTTGTCGTACGCAATGCAGCCTGGCCGGTGTTCCGACCGCGTCGCGCGGCCCGCGCAATTTTGCTGCTCTGAATCTGAATAATTGTTTCTTTATGGCTTTGCTTGCCAGGCAAGGCTTTCAATCACGTTTTCGAGCGAGGTCCAGGTTTTGGCTCAATACGTCTACACCATGCATCGGCTGAGCAAAGTAGTGCCGCCGAAGCGGGAAATTCTCAAAAACATCTCCCTGTCGTTCTTCCCGGGCGCCAAGATCGGCGTGCTGGGCCTCAACGGCTCGGGTAAATCCACCCTGCTGAAAATCATGGCTGGCGTCGACACCGAGTTCGACGGTGAAGCCCGTCCGATGCCTGAGCTGAATGTCGGCTATCTGCCACAGGAGCCGCAACTGGACCCGGAAAAGACCGTCCGCGAAGTGGTTGAAGAAGCGGTCAGCGTGATCAAGGACGCCCAGGCGCGCCTCGACGAAGTCTATGCCGCCTATGCCGAGCCGGACGCTGACTTTGACAAGCTGGCCGCCGAACAGGCCAAGCTCGAAGCCATTTTGCAGGCTGCCGATGGTCACAACCTGGAGCGTCAGCTGGAAGTCGCCGCCGATGCGCTGCGCCTGCCGGCCTGGGACGCCAAGGTGGCGGTGCTGTCCGGTGGTGAAAAACGCCGTGTTGCCCTGTGCCGCTTGCTGCTGTCCGCCCCGGACATGCTGCTGCTTGACGAGCCGACCAACCACCTGGACGCCGACTCGGTGGCCTGGCTGGAGCGCTTCCTGCACGACTTCCCGGGCACCGTGGTGGCCATTACCCACGACCGTTACTTCCTGGATAACGTCGCTGGCTGGATCCTTGAACTCGACCGCGGCGCAGGCATCCCGTACGAAGGTAACTACTCGGGCTGGCTGGAGACCAAGTCGGCGCGTCTGGAGCAGGAGTCCAAGCAACAGAGCGCACACGAAAAAGCCATGAAGGAAGAGCTGGAGTGGGTGCGCAAAGGCGCCAAAGCCCGCCAGTCCAAATCCAAGGCCCGTCTGGCACGCTTCGAAGAAATGCAATCGCAGGAATTCCAGAAGCGCAGCGAGACCAACGAGATCTACATTCCGGCCGGTCCGCGGCTGGGCGACAACGTGATCGAGTTCAAGAATGTCACCAAGAGCTACGGTGATCGGGTGCTGATTGATAACCTGTCGTTCACCATGCCAAAAGGCGCGATCGTCGGCGTTATCGGTGGTAACGGCGCAGGTAAATCGACCCTGTTCCGCATGATCATGGGCAAGGAGCAGCCAGACTCGGGCAGCATCGCGATCGGCGAAACCGTGCAACTGGCGTGTGTCGACCAGGCGCGTGACGACCTCGATGGCGGCAAGACCGTGTTCCAGCAGATCTCCGACGGTTCCGACCAGATCCGCATCGGCAACTACGAGATTCCGTCGCGTACCTATGTGGGGCGCTTTAACTTCAAGGGTGGCGATCAGCAGAAGTTCGTCAAGGATCTGTCCGGTGGTGAGCGTGGCCGTTTGCACCTGGCCCTGACCCTGAAGGAGGGCGGTAACGTCCTGCTGCTCGACGAACCGTCCAACGACCTCGACGTCGAAACCCTGCGCTCCCTGGAAGAGGCCCTGCTGGACTTCCCGGGCGCAGCGATTGTGATTTCCCACGATCGGTGGTTCCTGGACCGCGTGGCAACTCACATCCTGGCTTACGAAGACGATTCGAACATTGTGTTCTTCGAAGGCAACTACACCGAGTACGAAGCCGATCGCAAGAAGCGCCTGGGCGATGCTGCCACCCAGCCGCATCGGGTCCGGCACAAGAAGCTGGCCCAATAAGCCGGCTGTAGCTGCACAGGAATGGGGCCTTTATGGCCCCATTTTTGTGCTCGGATTTCCGTTCTTCACAGCGGTTATTTATATATTTGCACCAGAAAAATTCATAAAAACGACATTTCGCACTTTTTAAGTGCGTTTTGAATTGGTAGAGTCCGGGAAAATTCCTACAAATAGCCACTCTGTCGAGACGTTCCAATGACCGAATCCGTCGATGTTTTCCTCGCTCGTCTGAAGCAACGCGATCCTGCCCAGCCCGAGTTTCATCAGGCAGTGGAAGAGGTGCTGCGAACCCTCTGGCCGTTTCTGGAAGCCAACCCGCATTACCTTGAGGCCGGCATCATCGAACGTATGGTCGAGCCGGAGCGTGCGGTGCTGTTTCGCGTGTCGTGGGTCGACGATCAGGGCAAGGTTCAGGTCAACCGCGGCTATCGCATCCAGATGAGCAGCGCCATCGGCCCTTATAAAGGCGGCCTGCGTTTCCACCCCTCGGTGGATCTGAGCGTGCTCAAATTCCTGGCCTTCGAACAGGTATTGAAGAACTCCCTGACCTCGCTGCCCATGGGCGGCGGCAAAGGCGGCTCGGACTTCGATCCAAAGGGCAAGAGCGACGCCGAAGTCATGCGCTTCTGCCAGGCATTCATGAGTGAGCTGTACCGCCACATCGGTGCTGACCTCGACGTGCCGGCCGGCGACATTGGCGTGGGCGCGCGCGAGATCGGCTTCATGTTCGGTCAGTACAAGCGTCTGGCCAACCAGTTCACGTCGGTGCTGACCGGTAAGGGCATGACCTACGGCGGCAGCCTGATTCGCCCAGAGGCCACCGGCTACGGTTGCGTGTATTTCGCCGAAGAAATGCTCAAGCGTGACGGCAAGGCCATCGACGGTCGCCGGGTGGCGATTTCCGGTTCTGGCAACGTGGCCCAGTACGCTGCACGCAAGGTCATGGACCTGGGCGGCAAGGTTATCTCGTTGTCCGACTCCGAAGGCACCCTGTACATCGAGGCGGGTCTGAACGATCAGCAGTGGGATGCGCTGATGGAGCTGAAAAACGTCAAACGTGGGCGCATCAGTGAACTGGCCGAACGCTTTGGCCTGGAGTTCCGCAAAGGCCAGACGCCATGGAACCTGGCCTGCGATATCGCCCTGCCGTGCGCCACCCAGAACGAACTGACCGGCGAAGACGCCCGGACCCTGCTGCGCAATGGCTGCATTTGCGTGGCTGAAGGCGCGAACATGCCAACCACCCTCGATGCCGTTGACCTGTTCATCGAGGCCAGGACGCTGTTCGCGCCGGGCAAAGCCTCCAACGCCGGCGGTGTCGCGGTCAGTGGTCTGGAAATGTCGCAGAACGCCATGCGCCTGTTGTGGAGCGCCGGTGAAGTGGACAGCAAGCTGCATGGCATCATGCAGTCGATCCACAATGCCTGTGTGCATTACGGCCAGCAAGCTGACGGCAGCGTGAACTACGTCAAAGGTGCCAACATCGCAGGCTTCGTCAAGGTCGCCGATGCCATGCTGGCGCAAGGCGTGGTCTGATTCAGCCTTTCATGGACTGATGCCAATACTGTTCGGTTAAGTGCTTTAGGTACTCCGGTAGGAGCGAGCTTGGTCTGGGCGGTAATCCGACGAAGAGGCCGGTACATTCACAGCAGATGCAGCGAGTTTGCTGGCCTCTTCGCGACTACAGACGCATGCAGAACTTATCCGGTGGGAGTCGGCTTGCCGACGAAGACGGCGGTACATTCACAGCAGATGTAGTGTTTTTACTGGCCTCTTCGCGACCAAGGTCGCTCCCACCGGGGGCATGCAGTACCTAAGTGGACAGTATGGGGCTAATGCCGATCAGTTAAGTGGCTCTGGCTCCTCCCACAGTGACCGCGTTGTCCATGACTGACCGGTATTGCTGTCACGGGCCTGCGTCAGCCTCGATTTCCAGTATTTCGATCAGTTGATCCCCGGCCGGGCGCTTGCACAGCACTTCATCACCGGGTTGCGCACCGAGCAGGGCACGGCCCAGTGGTGAGCCCCAGTTGATCAGGCCATGAGCGGCATCGGCCTGGTCCTCGCCGACCAGTTGCACGCGCTGGCGATGGTCGTGTTCATCGGCATAGGTCACCCAACTGCCGATCTGCACCTTTTCAGTGGATAACGCCGGGGTTACCACCAGGGCGCTCTGCTGGCGCTGGGTGTAGTAGCGCAGGTCGCGCTCGATATCCACCAGTCGCTGTTTGTCAGCCTTCTCGCCCAGTTCGGTCTGCTGGCGGTGCTGCCCCTGCAGCTCACGAACCTGGTTTTGCAACTGCACCAGCCCATGGGCGGTGACGTAATTGGGGCTCTCGCTGACCAGCCGCTCTACCGGCTGGCTGGTCTGTTCGGCATTGCTGTCTTCGTTGACGAACGCACGACTCATGATTTTCCTCCCGTAGATGCAAGGTTAGGGGCTGTTGACGTTTCATCACAACCGCGCCGCGGTCTGTTTTGTCGGCCTGCATAGGCTTCACTCTGTCGGAATGCGTGCGCCAAGCCACGGCCCTGCGGCCTGCGCTGAAACGTCAACAGACCCTCGGCATGACCGGGCGAAACAGGTTTGCATGACTGCGGGCGCAGCGCTCGGGAATGCCCGGACAAGACTCAGCATGCGCTGCGAGTGAGTGTTGTGGATGTCCGTTTGCGACCCCCTGGCGGTGCTTCTCGTCTCAGTCGGGACGATAAGCCCTGGCCTTGTCGCGGGTCTTCTGCTGTTCCCAGGCACGGTCCCGGTCACTGCTCCAGCCGTTACTTTCCCGGTCGCGGCTTTCCTGCATCGCCTGGCACTGACGCAAACCATCGTCCCAGCCTTGGGCATACAGCTTTTCTTTGAGGTAGCGAGGCACGTTTTTGCGGTATTGCCCGCCAATCGAGCCTGCCGCCTGTCGTCCACTGCCGCAACCATCCTGAAAACCATCGGCGAATGCCGGTGGATAACCCTCGGCCAACAATTGCTCGTGGGTCGACTGGCATCCTGCAAGCACTACGATCAGGCCCAACAACGCTATACGCATGTTCATGATCGAATTCCTCGGTTACTGAGGAAAGTCTAGTCAATGCCAGGTACGCAGCCGGTCAACAGTTCGTCGAAAAAGTGTTCAGTAGTGATACCAGCGTAATTGCAGCATCACCTCGTTCTGCGCATCGCCCAGATGAGTGAAGTCGCGCTGGGCGGTCAGGCGCAGGCCCAGATTGCGCGACACCTCCCACTGTTGGTTCAGGCTGATGCTGCGCCGCACTTCGCCATTGGTGAAATAGTCGCCCTTGGCCTCCACACTCAG
Organism: Pseudomonas sp. 21LCFQ010; assembly: GCF_024129905.1. NCBI lineage: Bacteria > Pseudomonadati > Pseudomonadota > Gammaproteobacteria > Pseudomonadales > Pseudomonadaceae > Pseudomonas > Pseudomonas sp. 21LCFQ010. Next base: position 52,972 of record NZ_JAMYDZ010000015.1, read on the forward strand.
GTTGCCCAGCGGGTTTCGCCACAGCACTCCGGTATTGAAGCCGGCGGCGGGCGCGACAAAGGCGCTGAAGTCATTGTTGTGCTCCAGCCGTGCGGTACCCAGGGCGAAGCCCAGCAGGTTGTCGCTCAGTTGCCAGGTCGCGCCGCCGCCGCCGTTGACGTGGCTGACCAGCGTCTGTTCGCCATGCTTGCCCGGCACGCGCTCCAGACCGCCGGAGACCTGCCATGACCAGGGTTTGAGCAATTCATTGCGCGGCGTCAGCGAGCGAATGGTCGCCAGGTCCAGGCGCTGCAGTTTCCAGTCGTTGCCCTCGTACTGGCGCAGTTTGAGCTGCAGGATTTCGATTTGCGCACCGAGCGGGAAGCCGTAGGCGTTATCGTTGAGGTCGTGATAGGCCATGCGCAGCCCGTACTCGGCAAACGCCTTGTCAGCATGACTGCCCACGCCCAATTGCCAGGTGCGTGACTGATGGCCTTCTTCGGGCAGGCCCGGCTGGTCGATCTGCAGCATCGGTGGCGGATTCTGGTTGATCGCGCGCAGCAGCTCGAAGCTGCGTTGGGCGCTGTTACGGTCACGTTCCTGGCCGTTGGCACGGTAGCGCTCCAGACGGTAAGCGGCGTCCTGGATCAAGGCTCGCCGCTCGGCTGGCTGGGCCAGGTAATCGGCACTTTGCAGTTGCGCCGGGTCGGCGCTGACGGCCAGCACCCACTGTTGCTCGGTGTGGTCGAGTGGCTCGGCGCGGCTGAGCAACTCGCGCTCACGCGACGGGCGGTAGTCGATCTTGTCCACCAGCCCGGCGGCCTTGACCGCTTTGACGGTGTCGGTGGGGATCGCGGTCAGTTCGAACTGATCAGTCAGTTGCAGGCCGGGCCGGGCGATCTGCAGCAATTCCAGCAAGCGATAGGAGCAGTTTTCGTCAAAAAAGTAGTAGCTGAAGCGAATTTGCTTCAACTCCCAGACATGCTCGACCATGCGCTCGGTTTCTTCCTTGCTCAGGTTCAGCCGGTATTCCCACAGGTCGCGGTTTTCCAGGCTGCGGTATTCGGCGAGCTTTTCCTGATAGGGCACCAGCGCGAACAGGCCCGGATAGCCGCCTGCCAGGCCTTTCCAGGCGTACAGGATGCTGTTGTCCGAGCCCTCGATGTATGCACCGAAGTTGATTGCATAGCTGAGCAGGGTGGTGTTGTTGGATCGTGCACTGGCCGGGTCGATACGCAGCAGGGTATGGCCGAACATCGATGACGGGCTGTTCAGGTAGGCCGCCGGGAACACCAGCGTGGTGCTGTCGGGCGAGACATCCTTGAACCACTCGTTGAATTCCTTGCAGTCCACCACTGGCAGGTCGCGCAACTGCAACTGATTGCGCAGCCAGCGGGTGCGGGCCGGGTAAGTGCATTGCGCATGGGGCTGCTGATCGAGCTCGGGAGCCCGGATCGCCGCCAGGGTTGCACTCAGTTCGGCATATGGGTCATGCGCACCATTGGCGGCAAGAAAGAATTTCGGGTCGTCGACGTGGCTGCGCCAGCCACTCAGACGGGTTTTTTCATAGTGGCCCAGAGACAGCCAGAACGGGTCGCTGGCCAGTTGCTGCAAACGTTCGTTATTGACTTGTGGGGCCACTTGCGGGGTTGCGCACAGCGGGGCGCAGACAAACAGCGTCAGGCAGGCGAGACGTTTGAGCATGGGCGGGCAACTGTTCGAAAAGTGGGAAACCGCTCCCCGTGAGCCGGGGAGCGGTACGAGCATCAGGCCTGAGTCGCGTACTTGGCCAGGGTCGCGTCGTTTTTCAGCACATCGAGGGTGTTGGCGTGAACGTCCTCGGCGGTGACGTCAGCTTTGTTGAAGATCTTCGAGAAGTTGTCGTGAGTGACAGCCGCGAAACGCGCACGGTCTTGTGGCGCAACACCCAGAACCACCGCGTAGGTGGTCAGTGCTTCACCCTGACCCATGGCCATGTCCTTGCTCAGCTCGTCCATCATGCCGTTCATGGCAATCCAGGATTTGCCGCCGTAGGTCAGCGCGCCATTGGTGGAACAGCCGTTGGTACCGCTGGTCATGCCGAAGGTGGCGTTACCGGAGGTGCCGTTGGTGGTGGACGCCAGGAAGTGAGCAGGAGTGCCGCGCTGGCCTTCAAACAGCATGTTGCCCCAGCCGCAGTCCGGGCCGCCTGGCGCTTGGGCCATGGCGTTGAAAGATGCAGCGGCGAAGAGCGTTCCAAGAAGAATCCGTTTCATAGCTTTATTCTCTTTCTGGTCAACCTGAGTGGTCGGGTGCATGCGTCATTGCATTAGTGCAAAAAGGCCATACTGGCCAGTATGCGCAGGTTGGAGTCTAGGCGGCGTAGCGGGGTTCCGTGATTTATTACGGTTTATTGGGAGGTTTTGACATCCGTCAGCCTATTGAGCGTGGCAATGGGCAGCGGGTAGCGTGCAACTGTCTTGCAAGTGGTGTCCGGCGAGCGCCAGAATGCCCGCATCTGCCCCGCCTGATGTAAGGAACACTGATGCCCGATTCCGTTGCTGCCAGCCTGCGTCTGGCGCCACAAGCGCTGACCCGTCCATTCTCTGCTGAACAGTTCGCTTTCAAGACCACCAATGATCTGGAACCCTTTCGCGGCGTACTCGGCCAGGAACGTGCCGTAGAGGCCCTGCAGTTTGGCGTGGCGATGCCGCGACCCGGTTACAACGTGTATGTCATGGGCGAGCCTGGCACCGGCCGGTTTTCGTTCGTCAAACGCTACCTCAAGGCCGAAGCCAAGCGTTTGCAGACCCCCTCCGACTGGGTCTATGTCAATAACTTCGACGAACCCCGCGAGCCGCGTGCCGTGGAGCTGGCGGCCGGCAGTGCGCAGGCGTTCATCGCCGACATCGCCGGGTTGATCGATAACCTGCTGGCAACCTTTCCGGCGGTGTTCGAGCACCCGACCTACCAGCAGAAAAAAAGCGCCATCGACCGCGCCTTCAACCAGCGCTATGACCGCGCTCTGGATGTGATCGAGCGTCTGGCGCTGGAAAAGAGCATTGCCCTGTACCGCGACAGCTCCAACATCGCCTTCACGCCCATGACCGACGGCAAGGCACTGGATGAAGCCGAGTTTTCCCAACTGCCGGAGGCTGAGCGCGAGCGTTTCCATGAGGACATCGCCGACCTGGAAGAGCGCCTGAACGAAGAGTTGTCGAGCCTGCCGCAATGGAAGCGCGAGTCCAACAATCAGCTGCGCCAGCTCAACGACGAAACCATCATTCTGGCCCTGCAGCCATTGCTGGCGCCGTTGTCGCAGAAGTATGCCGAGACAGCGGCGGTGTGCGCCTATCTGCAAGCGCTGCAGGTCAACCTGATCAAAACCCTGGTCGAGGAACTGGTTGACGATGCCAAGACCGACGCCCAGGCGCGCAAAATGCTCGAAGAGCAGTACAGCCCCAGTCTGGTGGTGGGCCATACCCATGATGGTGGTGCACCGGTGGTGTTCGAGTCGCACCCGACCTACGACAACCTGTTCGGCCGCATCGAGTACAGCACTGATCAGGGGGCGCTTTACACCAGCTACCGGCAGTTGCGCCCCGGCGCCTTGCACCGCGCCAACGGCGGTTTCCTGATTCTGGAGGCGGAAAAGCTGCTGGGCGAGCCGTTCGTCTGGGATGCGCTTAAACGTACCCTGCAGACGCGCAAGCTGAAGATGGAGTCGCCACTGGGCGAATTGGGCCGTGTGGCGACCGTTACCCTTACCCCTCAGGTCATTCCCTGGAGCGTCAAGATCGTCATCATCGGTTCGCGCTCGCTGTACTACACCTTGCAGGACCTGGATCCGGATTTTCAGGAGATGTTCCGGGTGCTGGTGGACTTCGACGAAGAGATCCCGATGGTTGACGAGACCCTGGAGCAGTTCGCCCAGTTGCTCAAGACCCGCACCACAGAGGAGGGCATGGCGCCGTTGACCGCTGATGCGGTTGCCCGTCTGGCCACCTACAGCGCACGGCTGGCCGAGCATCAGGGGCGCTTGTCGGCGAAGATCGGCGACCTGTTCCAGCTGGTCAGCGAAGCCGACTTCATTCGCCACCTGGCCAATGAAGAGTTCACCGATGCCGGGCATATCGAACGGGCCCTCAAGGCCAAGGCCACCCGCACCGGGCGGGTCTCGGCGCGGATTCTCGACGACATGCTGGCCGGGGTCATCCTGATCGACACCGATGGTGCTGCGGTAGGCAAATGCAATGGCCTGACCGTGCTGGAAGTGGGTGACTCGGCGTTCGGCGTGCCGGCCCGGATCTCGGCCACGGTGTATCCCGGTGGCAGCGGTATTGTGGATATCGAGCGGGAGGTCAACCTTGGCCAGCCGATCCACTCCAAGGGGGTGATGATCCTCACCGGTTACCTGGGCAGCCGCTATGCCCAGGAATTCCCGCTGGCGATTTCAGCCAGCATCGCCCTGGAGCAGTCTTACGGTTATGTCGATGGTGACAGCGCCTCATTGGGCGAGGTCTGCACCCTGATCTCGGCGTTGTCGCGCACCCCGCTCAAGCAGTGCTTCGCGATTACCGGTTCGATCAACCAGTTTGGCGAAGTGCAGGCGGTCGGTGGGGTCAACGAGAAGATCGAAGGCTTCTTCCGGCTGTGCGAGGCACGCGGCCTGACCGGCGAGCAGGGCGCGATCATTCCGCGTTCCAACGTCGCGACCCTGATGCTTGATGAGCGGGTCTTGCAGGCTGTGAAGGCCGGGCAGTTCCACATCTACGCCGTCAGCCAGGCCGATGAGGCTCTGAGCCTGCTGGTCGGTGAGCCGGCCGGTGCGCCAGACGACAATGGCCAGTTCCCGGAGGGCAGTGTCAACGCCCGTGTGGTTCAGCGGCTGCGTGATATCGCCGAGATGCTCAGCGCTGAAGAGCTAAGTGAAGAACTCGAAAAGGAGCCTGCGCAACTGCAGCCTGAACTCAAGGCTTGACCCTATGGGCTGTGATGCCGGACGAAGTTCGCATTCTCCGGCATCCGTTCATCCATCCCTCGCTTACCGTGGGGTTTTTCTTCTATGCTGTTGGATCAATACAGTCGCCAAATGGATTGGCAGGCCGCTGCACCGTTGCAGCTGGCAATCAGCTTGAAGAGGAGGAACTCGCCATGGTGCGACGTCTCTGCCTGACCCGCCAGTGTCTGGGCCTGGTGACCCGGATCGAATGCGTGATCCGGCCACTGGGCGATAACGGCCTGTGGACCCTGCTGTTCGCGGCGGGCATGTCCGGTGAACAACCTTCGGCCATCAAGGCTCAAGGGCCTTTCCAGGGCGCGCGTGCTGCCGAGTCCGTGCTGCAGGCGATTGCCGACAGTCTGGCGTTGAACGGCTATCAGTGTTCTGACGATATCCCGATCTGGAGCCTGCATCTGCAGGGCGAACTGCGCCGGCTCAATACCGATCCGTCGCACTGCCAGCACTCCTCGTTGTTCTAGTGTGGCGCCGCCCTTGATGGGCCGGTGCAGCCGCCGGGCAGTGGCGTTTGCTGCGACATTTTGTCGCGAGCCAAGAGCCATCACTTCTCGCTGATATACTCGCGCGTCTTCTCCCACACCTTGCGAGTTTCAATGGAACGTTTTTTTGAAAATGCCATGTATGCGTCGCGCTGGCTGCTGGCACCGATCTATTTCGGCCTGTCGCTTGGCTTGCTGGCGTTGGGCCTGAAGTTCTTCCAGGAGATCTTCCACGTTCTGCCCAATGTCTTCTCCCTGGCTGAAGCCGATCTGATCCTGGTCCTGCTGTCGCTGATCGATATGGCACTGGTGGGTGGCCTGCTGGTCATGGTGATGATTTCCGGCTACGAAAACTTCGTTTCGCAACTGGATATCGATGAGCACAAGGAGAAGCTCAACTGGCTCGGCACCATGGACTCCTCTTCGCTGAAGATGAAAGTCGCGGCATCCATCGTGGCCATTTCGTCCATTCACCTGCTGCGGGTGTTCATGGATGCCAGCAATATCGAGACCGAACACCTGAAATGGTACGTGATCATTCACATGACCTTCGTGATTTCGGCATTTGCCATGGGCTATCTGGACAAGCTCACCAAGCATTAATGACAGGGTTGCGCTGGCAGCGATAGGGGCTGGCGGCGCAACTATGCTAGGCTGCTCGCCCTTTTATCCGGGGTGTTCGAGTGGCCTGCCGGTCAGTCGGACGTTCCACATGCGGAGCAGCATCATGTCCGAAGTCAATCTGTCTACCGACGAAACCCGCGTCAGCTACGGCATTGGCCGCCAGTTGGGCGATCAACTGCGCGACAACCCGCCGCCAGGTGTGGATCTGCAAGCCATCATCACCGGCCTGACCGACGCCTTCAACAACCAGCCAAGCCGTGTGGGTCAGGAAGAGCTGTCCTCGGCGTTCAAGGCGATTCGTGAAGTCATGCAGGCTGAAGCGGCTGCCAAGGCCGAAAAAGCCGCTGCCGCTGGCGTCGCCTACCTGGCCGAGAACGCCAAGCGTGAAGGCGTGACCACTCTGGCGTCGGGCCTGCAATTCGAAGTGCTGACAGCGGGTGATGGCGCCAAGCCGACCCGTGAAGACCAGGTGCGTACGCACTACCACGGCACCCTGATCGACGGCACTGTATTCGACAGCTCCTACGATCGTGGTGAGCCGGCCGAATTCCCGGTGGGCGGCGTGATCGCTGGCTGGACCGAGGCCCTGCAACTGATGGGTACCGGCAGCAAATGGCGCCTGTACGTGCCGAGCGAACTGGCCTACGGCGCGCAAGGCGTGGGCAGCATCCCGCCGCACAGCGTGCTGGTGTTCGACGTCGAGCTGCTGGCTGTTCTGTAAGCCGTTGCCGAGTCTGCTGAACGCGCCGTTGCGGCTCGTTCAGCAGTCAGGCGTGTCAAGTTTCATCACGCCGTTCCAAACTCACCCATCGGGCGCAACGCTCGCGCATAGCAAAACAGAAACAGGTTTCGCACCAGCTCCTTGAGCACCACCGGCTCGCTGGAGTTGAGGACATTGACGTCCAGATCACCTTGTTCACGTAACTCTTCCAGAGCGTCCTGTTCCAGTACGGCGCAGACTTCACCTGTCTCGCGATGAAGAATCCGCAGGTAAGGGTGCGGGCGATCCAGCCATGCATCGATCAAATAAGTCATATTCCATCTCCTGTTCCGATGAGGTGAGAATAATTCCTATTACGATAATAGCAAGCCTCTATTGAGATTAATTCGCATTTTCTGTCGAGCGGTTGACGCCGGGCAATAAAAAGCCCGTCACAAGGACGGGCTCTTGGTGGTGCGTGCTGACGGTCAGTGGGTACGCGCGACAGCGAACTCGCTGAGTTCAACCAGCGCATCGCGGTACTCGCTGGGCGGCAAGGCTTCCAGGCAGGCGATGGCGCGGGCTGCGTAGTCGCGCGCCAGTTGCGCGGTGTAGTCCAGGGCGCCTGCGCTTTCTACGGCATTACGGATGCTTTCGAGGTCTTCCAGGCCGCCTTTCTGAATGGCCTGGCGAACCAGGGCTGCCTGTTCGGCGGTGCCTTCACGCATGGTGTAGATCAGCGGCAGGGTCGGCTTGCCTTCAGCGAGGTCGTCGCCAACGTTCTTGCCCAGGGTTTCGGCGTCGCCACGGTAGTCGAGCAGGTCGTCCACCAGTTGGAACGCCACGCCCAGATGGTCGCCGAAGGTGCGCAGCGCTTCACTCTGTTCGGCACTGGCGCCGCACAGGGCTGCTGCACTGTGGGTCGATGCTTCGAACAGCATGGCGGTCTTGCCGCGGATCACTTCCATGTAGATTTCTTCAGTGGTGCTGGCGTCGCGTACTTTCGACAGCTGCAGCACTTCACCTTCGGCAATCACCCGAGTGGCTCTGGAGAGAATCTGCATGACCGGCATCGAACCCAGTTCGACCATCATTTCGAACGAGCGCGAATACAGGAAGTCACCGACCAGCACGCTCGGCGCGTTGCCCCACAGGGCATTGGCTGTCGAGCGGCCACGGCGCATGCCGGACATGTCGACCACGTCGTCATGCAGCAGGGTGGCGGTGTGCAGAAATTCGATGGTGGCGGCCAGCAGGCGCAGGTCGTCGCCTTGATGGCCCAGGGCTTTGCCGCCCAGCAACACCAGCAACGGACGCAGCCGTTTGCCCCCGGCGGAGGTAATATAGTCGCCGATCTTCGAGACCAGCGGTACACGCGACGTCAGTTGCTTCTTGATGATCAGGTCAACGGCAGTAAAGTCGTCCGCCACCGCGCGGTAGAAGGCTTGGGGTTGCATCAGCGACAGGTGCTCCACATAGGTTGCGCCGCATGCTAGGTTGCGGGTACAGGTGTGTCAAGGTATGCAAGCCCGGCCCTTGCAAGGTAATCACCGCTTGCGTACAATCGCGCACCCTTACTTTCTTGGGCATTACCTGCCTTACGCAATTGCATCGAGGTCTCCAGCCTGATGCAGCCATGCCAGCCGACACTATTCCTATAAAGAGCTGGGTGAGCAGGATTTTCGGAGAGACACCATGTCTTACGCAGTTATTGTTACCGGCGGCAAGCAGTACAAAGTCGCCCCAGGTGAATACCTGAAAGTTGAAAAACTGGAAATCGCCACTGGCGAATCCGTTACTTTCGACCGCGTTCTGCTGGTCGGCAACGGTGACGACGTCACCATCGGTGCTCCAGTTGTTGCTGGCGCTACCGTTGTAGCCGAAGTGGTTTCGCAAGGTCGTCACGACAAGGTTCGTATCATCAAGTTCCGTCGTCGTAAGCACCACATGAAGCGCCAGGGCCACCGTCAGTGGTACACCGAGATCAAAATCACCGGTATTCAGGCGTAATCCAGCCTAATCCTCATTTGGAGAATTGACTCATGGCACACAAAAAAGCCGGCGGTAGTACCCGCAACGGTCGCGACTCAGAAAGTAAACGTCTTGGCGTTAAAATCTACGGCGGCCAGGCAATCATTCCGGGCAACATCATCGTTCGTCAGCGCGGCACCGAGTTCCACGCTGGCTACGGCGTTGGCATTGGCAAGGACCACACCCTGTTCGCGAAAGTGGAAGGCACTGTGAAGTTCGAAGTCAAAGGCGCCTTCGGTCGTCGTTACGTGAGCATCGTTCCGAAGGCTGAAGCCTCGGTAGCGTAATCACGCAGTTGCATGAAAAGCCCCGTCCTGCGACGGGGCTTTTTCGTTTTGGTGGTGGTGAGTCTCTTGCAAAACGGTTTTTGCAGGCGCTTGTGATACGGGCCTTTCGGCTCGCCGTTTTCTGATCGGTGTCGCAGTGCTATTTTTGCAAGAGGCTTATGAATTCATGTGGTTCGGCTCGTCCTTGTGGCGGGAGCAGGCGTTATGAAATTTGTTGATGAAGTATCGATTCGGGTAAAGGCCGGTGACGGCGGCAACGGTTGCATGAGCTTCCGGCGTGAAAAATTCATCGAGAACGGCGGTCCCAACGGCGGTGACGGTGGTGACGGTGGCTCGGTGTACATGGTCGCTGACGAAAACCTCAATACCCTGGTGGATTACCGCTACACGCGGCATTTCGATGCTCAGCGCGGTTCCAACGGTGGCAGCACGGACTGCACCGGTGCCAAGGGTGAAGACCTGTTCCTGCGCGTGCCGGTCGGCACCACGGTGATCGACGCCGGTACCCAGGAGGTCATCGGCGACCTGACCAAGGCCGGTCAGAAGCTGATGGTCGCTCAGGGCGGCTGGCACGGCCTGGGCAACACCCGTTTCAAGTCCAGCACCAACCGTGCGCCACGCCAGACCACTCCGGGCAAACCGGGCGACCAGCGTGACCTGAAGCTGGAGCTCAAGGTGCTGGCTGACGTCGGCCTGCTGGGCCTGCCGAATGCTGGCAAGAGCACCTTCATTCGCTCGGTATCGGCCGCCAAGCCAAAGGTGGCGGATTATCCGTTCACCACGCTGGTGCCGAACCTTGGGGTGGTCAGTGTCGACCGCTGGAAGAGCTTCGTCATCGCGGACATTCCGGGGCTGATCGAAGGTGCTTCGGACGGCGCGGGCCTGGGGATTCGTTTCCTCAAGCACTTGGCGCGTACCCGTCTGTTGCTGCACCTGGTGGACATGGCGCCGATGGATGAAACCAGCCCGGCCGACTCGGCCGAGGTGATCATCAATGAGCTGATCCGCTTCAGTCCGGCGCTGGCTGATCGCGACCGCTGGCTGGTGCTGAACAAGTGCGACCAGTTGCTCGAAGATGAGCAGGAGCAGCGCAAGCGTGAAATCGTCGAGCGGCTGGGCTGGACCGGCCCGGTTTATGTGATCTCGGCCATTGCCCACGAAGGCACCGAGCGTCTGTCGCGCGACATCATGCGTTACCTCGAAGACCGTGCTGATCGCCTGGCCCATGACCCGGCCTATGCCGAAGAGCTGGCTGAACTGGATCAGCGCATCGAAGATGAGGCGCGTGCCCAGTTGCAGGCGCTGGACGACAAGCGTGCCCTGCGCCGCAGCGGCGTGAAGAGCGTCGACGATGTCAGTGATGACGACGATTGGGGCGATGATCTGGACGACGAAGACGGCCCGGAAATCATTTATGTCCGTGACTGATGGCGGGTCGTAACTTGCAGTAAACTAACGCCGCTTTCGAGCGGCGTTTTCGTGCCCTGAAAGCCGAATTGAAAAACTCTCTGGCTAAGGTTGGATGATGATGCGCAGCAAAGTGACGGGTGCCCGGCGCTGGGTCGTGAAGATTGGCAGTGCTTTGCTGACTGCTGATGGCAAGGGCCTGGATCGCTCGGCAATGAGTGTCTGGGTTGAACAGATGGTGGCGCTGCATGAGGCGGGCGTCGAACTGGTGCTGGTGTCCTCCGGGGCGGTGGCGGCCGGGATGAGCCGTCTGGGCTGGACGACCCGACCGAGTGCCATGCATGAGCTGCAGGCGGCAGCGGCTATCGGCCAGATGGGGCTGGTACAGGCCTGGGAGTCGAGCTTTGCCGAGCATGACCGGCACACTGCGCAGATTCTTCTGACCCACGACGACCTGTCGGACCGCAAGCGTTATCTCAACGCCCGCAGCACCTTGCGTGCGCTGGTCGAGCTGGGGGTGGTGCCGGTCATCAACGAGAACGACACGGTGGTCACCGATGAGATCCGCTTCGGTGACAACGACACCCTGGCGGCGTTGGTGGCAAACCTGGTCGAGGCCGATCTGCTGGTCATCCTGACGGATCGTGACGGCATGTTCGATGCCGACCCGCGTAATAACCCTGATGCCCAACTGATTCTTGAGGCGCGTGCCGATGATCCGGCGCTGGACGCCGTTGCCGGTGGCACAGGCGGTGCGCTGGGGCGTGGCGGTATGCAGACCAAACTGCGCGCTGCGCGTCTGGCGGCGCGTTCCGGTGCGCACACCGTGATCGTCGGTGGGCGTATCGAGCAGGTGCTGGCGCGGCTCAAGGCCGGCGAGCAACTCGGCACCCTGTTGTCGCCGGAGCGCGAAATGCTTGCGGCGCGCAAGCAGTGGCTGGCCGGGCATCTGCAGACCCGTGGCACGCTGGTGCTCGATGATGGCGCGGTCAGCGCGCTGGTCTCGGATAACAAGAGCTTGCTGCCGGTCGGTGTCAAGCTGGTCCAGGGCAGTTTCCGGCGTGGCGAGATGGTTGTCTGTGTGGCGCCGGATGGTCGTGAAGTGGCGCGTGGGCTGAGCAACTACAGCGCCGTCGAGGCGCAGAAGATCATCGGTCAATCGTCTGATGCCATCGTTCGGGTGTTGGGCTACATGGCTGAGCCTGAGCTGGTGCATCGCGACAATCTGATTCTGGTGTGAGGTGGTTCATGCGCGTGTTCAGGCTGGGAATCGGATTGTTGCTGGCCTGGCCGCTGCTGGGCTGGTCCTTGCAGGCTGCTGCTGAAGAGATTGGCCAGGTGTCGACGGTTTTTAAACTGCTCGGCGCCAACGACCGGATTGTGGTCGAGGCATTCGACGATCCCAAGGTCGAGGGCGTGACCTGCTACCTGTCGCGGGCCAAGACCGGTGGGGTCAAAGGCAGTCTGGGGCTGGCAGAGGACCGCGCCGAGGCGTCGATTGCCTGTCGTCAGGTCGGGCCGATCCGCTTCGAGTTGCCGCTCAAGGATGGTGAAGAGGTGTTCAAGGAGCGTACCTCGCTGGTGTTCAAGACCATGCAGGTGGTGCGCTTTTTGGACGAGAAGCGCAATACGCTGGTGTATCTGGTCTACAGCGACCGCCTTATCGAAGGCAGCCCGCAAAATGCGGTGACTGCGATTCCGATCCTGCCGTGGCGTGAGGCTGAAAAGCCTTAGCAGGCTGTACCTGACCTGACCGGCAATCTCCGGACTCTGCAAAACCGTCATTATTTGGCAATGCCGTAGTAGTAAATTGCCGGTATTACAGGGCATGGATGTTTTGCAGTGATCCGGAGGTCATTTTCCTCGCTCAGCTCTCTGCAGCTGTTGTTGCTGGCATTTTGTGCTGTGACCCTGGCATTTCTCTGGGTGCGGCACTTTCAGCATCAAGCCTCCTCTGCTGATGAAGCGCTGGCTGCCAAGGCGGCAGAGCATCTGAATCTGGCTGCAATAGCCGGGCAGAATCTGCGCCAGCTGGTCGATCGGGCCCAGGTCATTGGTGAGGTCGTGCGTGACGATTTCGGTGGCACGGCCAATAGCCGGCAGGGGCTGGTGCGCATGCTTGCCGAAGACCCGGTGTTCAAGCGCATGAGCCTGTATGGCCTGGATGGGCGGCTGCTGTCTGCCAGTCACATGGATGAACCGAGTCGCTTACCGGTGCTGTGGCTTGAGCAATTGGCCGACCATTCCATGCAATACGGGCTCAAGCCGCTGTTGCCGCTCGTTGCTCGCGCGCAGGATGCGCCTTCGCTGCCCAGTTGGCGCTTACCATTCATGTTGCCGTTGGTCGACTCTGCAAGCGGTACGCTCAATCGCATTCTGGTCGTGCAGCTGGATATCGGTTATCTGGCTGCACTGTTCGAGCGTATTGATCTGGGGCGCAGCGGCATGATGCGCTTGCTCGATGGTGCGGGTCAGGAGTTGCTGCGCATCAACAGCAGTGGGGTGGTGGTGGGTGGCGGCGCGCTTGAGCCGGGCTTTGCCGCTGTGCAGGAGCTTTCCGGGCAGTTGCTGCAGCAGGCTGGCCCAAGCCACTACCAAAGTCTGTATGTGCGCCTGCCGGAGCGCGGCTTTACCGTGGTGGTCAGCCAGGGTGTCGACGAAATCCTGCACGCCTCGCGTGAGTCGTTTCGTGGTCGGCTATGGCTGAACCTGAGCATGACGCTGCTGCTTCTGGGCTGCCTGTTGTGGACGCTGCGCCTGCTGCGCAAGCGCCAGGACGCCTTTGTTGCTTTGGAGCAGGCCCAGCAAGCCAATCAGGCGTTGATTGCCCGGCTTGAAGAGGAACACCGGCGTAGCAGCCATGCGGCCGCCACTGATCATCTCAGTGGTTTGCATAACCGCCGCCAGTTGCTCAAGGTCGCCATGCGGGCGCTGGGCAAGGGGCAGTTGATGGCGGTGCTGTTTATCGACATGGACCGTTTCAAGTCGATCAATGATTCGCTGGGTCACGAGATTGGCGACTTGCTATTGCAGGCGGTCGCCGGGCGGATCAGTTGGATGCTTGGGCCTGGAGACGAAGCCTCGCGTTTTGGTGGTGATGAGTTTGTCGTGCTGCTGGCCGGTGAGCGTAATGAGCGGCAGATAGATGCCTGGGTGCGTGCGTTGGTGCAGAAGTTGTCGGCACCCTACAGCCTGGCTGAGCATATGCTCAGTACCAGCCCTAGCGTCGGAGTAAGCCTGTATCCGCGTGATGGGCAGGCGGTCGATGAGCTTATTCGTGCTGCTGATGCAGCCATGTATCTGGCCAAGCGGGCCGGGCGCGGCCAGTACCGGTTCTTCGATGCCTCGCTGAATGTCGAGGAGGGCGAAAGTTTTGCGTTGGAGCAGGCTTTCGTCGAGGCGCTGCAGGGGCGGCAGTTCATTCTTCATTACCAGCCCCAGATGCGCCTGGATGATATCTCGCTCAGCAGTTGCGAGGCGCTGGTGCGATGGCAGCATCCGGTGCTCGGGTTGCTTTATCCGGACCGGTTTATCGCATTGGCCGAGCGCAGTGGGTTTATCGTCGAGCTGGGCTGGGAAGTGCTGCGTCTTGCCTGTGAAATGATGGCGCAGTGGTGTGCGCGAGGGCAGCCGATTCGTCTGGCGGTCAATGTGTCGGCCATTCAGTTGCGTCAGGCCGATTTTAGCCAGAGGGTCCTTGATGAACTCGACAGGCATGCCCTGAAGCCTGAGTGGCTTGACCTGGAAATTACCGAAACGGCCGTGCTGGAAGACGAAAACCTGGCGGTCGAGCATCTTCGTCGTCTGCGTGATGCGGGCTTGAATATCAGTCTTGATGACTTTGGCAAAGGTTATGCGGGGTTTGCCCACCTGCAAGCGTTGCCATTGACCAAGTTGAAGCTTGATCGTGCGCTGATTGCGTCCTTGTCGGGCGTCATGGATGACAGCCCGATTGTGTCGTCGACCCTCATCCTGGCCAAGCGCCTGGGACTTGAGGTGGTTGCGGAGGGAGTGGAGACCCGCGAGCAGATGCTTTACCTGAAGCGGGTAGGCTGCGATTTCGCCCAGGGTTATTACTTCAGCCGGCCGCTGTCGTTGCAGCAGTTGAGTGAGTACGTGCCGTTAGTCGATGAGCCGGAGCAGGTATGCGTGGAATAAGAGTCGTGTCGACGTTGCTGCTGCTCTGGCTGTTCACTGTGCAGGCTTATGCCCAGTGTCAGCAAAAGAGCTTGCGGGTGGCGGTCATACCCAAGAAAGGTATGGATGTGCTGCTGCATGAGTACCGGCCGTTGCTGGATCAGTTGAGCCTGAAGTTGAGCATGCCGGTGGAGATCGTCGCGTCTTCTTCTTATGAGAGCGTTGTCGATGCGATCGTCTCGGGCGGGGTGGATATCGCCTGGCTGGGGCCGGCCTCTTATATCCTGGCGCATGGTCGTGACCCGCGTATCGAGCCGTTTGCCAGCCTGACCATTGATGGCGGGTATTTCACGCCGCCGGGGCATCACTATCAGGCGCTGTTGTTGGTGCGTGCCAGCGAGTTCGACAGCCTTGAGGCGCTGCGTGGCAAGACGGTCGCCTTGAGTGATCCGGTCAGTACCTCGGGCAGCCTGATCCCTAACGCCGAGTTTGCCCGGCTGACCGGTCTGCCGCTTGCGCAGTTTTTCGGTTCGGTGAGCTACTCAGGCTCGCATGACAAATCCCTGGATGCGTTGCTGGGCAAGCGCATTGACGCGGTGTTCGTGGCCAGCGTGCGCGCCGATGCCTATCTGCGCGAGGGGCGCATGCAGCAAGACAGCTTGCGCGTGCTGTGGCGTTCAGAGCCGATTTACTACGACCCCTACGTTTTTAGCGGCAGCCTGTGTGATGAGTTGAAGCGCGCTATTGGCTCGGTAATGCTGGGCGACAGGGCGGTGCTGGGCGACTTTCTGAAGTCGCAGGGGGCGTCTGGGCTGGCGCCGGTCAGTCATGCCGAGTACGCGCCGCTGCAACAGTTGATGCAGGGCAGATAGAAAACGCGGGCATAAAAAAACCGACCCTCAGGTCGGTTTTTTCAAGAACAGGTCAATCAGGCGGCTTCTTTCAGGGCCTTGATGTGACCGTTCAGGCGGCTCTTATGACGAGCAGCCTTGTTCTTGTGGATGATGCCTTTGTCGGCCATACGGTCGATGACAGGCACAGCCAGAGTGTAAGCAACTTGTGCTTTTTCTGCGTCTTTTGCGTCAATGGCTTTAACTACATTCTTGATGTAGGTACGAACCATGGAACGCAGGCTGGCGTTGTGGCTGCGACGCTTCTCAGCCTGTTTTGCACGTTTTTTGGCGGAAGGTGAGTTGGCCACCGTCAAGCTCCTCGAAAGACTGTTATGAAATAGCTAACAAATAAGGCCGCGAATCATGCCGATGTGCCCAATGAATGTCAAGGGCGGATACAAGTTTACGCCGAGTGGTCTTGCGCCTTGCCGGTGATTCATTTCCGGCGCCGGGGCTGTACACTCGCGGACTTTGGCTTCGGGCTTTTTTGGGCCGCGGAGTATCGCATAAATGGACGACAGCAAACAGCGTCCTTTGCTCGAGGCGAATTGTTGCGCTAATGAATCTGCTCAAGTCACTGGCTGCGGTCAGCTCCATCACCATGTTGTCCCGGGTTCTGGGGTTCGTGCGCGATACCATCATCGCCCGGGCGTTCGGTGCCGGGATGGCCACCGATGCGTTTTTCATCGCTTTCAAGCTGCCCAACCTGCTGCGGCGAATCTTTGCCGAGGGGGCGTTTTCGCAAGCATTCGTGCCGATCCTGGCCGAGTACAAGAACCAGCAGGGCGAGGAGGCGACCCGCACCTTCATCGCTTATGTCTCGGGGCTACTGACCCTGGCCCTGGCGGTGGTGACCCTGCTCGGTGTGCTGTTTGCGCCCTGGATCATCTGGGCGACAGCGCCGGGCTTTGCCGACACGCCGGAAAAGTTCGCCCTGACCTCCGACCTGCTGCGGGTGACCTTTCCTTATATATTGCTGATTTCGCTGTCTTCGCTGGCGGGGGCGATTCTCAATACCTGGAATCGCTTTGCCGTGCCGGCCTTTGTGCCGACCCTGCTCAATGTCAGCATGATCGTGTTTGCACTGTTGCTGGTGCCGTACTTCGATCCGCCGATCATGGCGCTCGGTTGGGCGGTCCTGGTCGGTGGCCTGCTGCAGCTGCTTTATCAGTTGCCGCACCTCAAACGCATCGGGATGTTGGTGCTGCCGCGCCTGAACCTGCGTGATGCGGGTGTCTGGCGGGTGATGAAGCAGATGCTGCCGGCGATTCTCGGCGTGTCGGTCAGTCAGATTTCGCTGATCATCAACACCATATTCGCCTCTTTTCTGGTGGCAGGCTCGGTGTCATGGATGTATTACGCCGACCGCCTGATGGAGCTGCCGTCCGGCGTGTTGGGTGTGGCGCTGGGCACCATCCTGTTGCCGATCCTGGCCAAGACCTACGCCGACCGTGACCGTCATGAGTATTCGCGGATTCTCGACTGGGGGCTGCGCCTGTGCTTTGTGCTGGTATTGCCCTGCACCCTGGCGCTGGGGCTGATTTCCGAGCCGCTGACGGTTGCGTTGTTCCAGTACGGCAAGTTCGATGATCACGACGCGCTGATGACCCAGCATGCGCTGATTGCCTATTCGGTTGGCTTGCTGGGGATCATCCTGATCAAGGTGCTGGCGCCGGGGTTCTACGCGCAACAGAATATCCGCACGCCGGTGAAAATCGCGATTTTCACGTTGATCGTCACTCAATTGCTCAACCTCGCGTTTATCGGGCCCTTGCAGCATGCCGGCCTGGCGCTGGCGATCAGTGTCGGCGCGACGATCAATGCCTTGTTACTGTTCTGGCAACTGCGTCGTCAGCAGTTGTTCCAGCCGCAACCGGGCTGGCCGCTGTTCCTGCTCAAACTGTGCGTGGCGGTCGCTGTCATGGCCGGCGTGCTGCTGGGGGTGATGCAGTTGATGCCGGCCTGGGCAGAGGGCGGTATGCTCGAGCGCTTCGTTCGTCTGGGGATTCTGGTTGCGGCCGGGGTCGTGGCCTACTTTGCCATGCTGCTGTTGCTGGGCTTTCGCCTGAAGGATTTTGCCCGCAAGGCGATCAACACGTAACGTGCCTGTCGTCCTTGTCCCTCTGTAGGTATAATCGGCCACTTTATGAGCAAGATGTGCGTTATGCAGCTGGTTAGAGGCCTTCACAACCTGCGCCCCCAGCACCGGGGTTGCGTCGCCACGATTGGCAACTTCGACGGTGTACACCGCGGCCACCAGGCTATCCTGGCGCGCCTGCGTGAGCGCGCCGCCGAACTGGAGCTGCCCAGCTGCGTGGTGATCTTCGAGCCACAGCCGCGCGAGTTCTTTGCCCCCGACACCGCGCCGCCGCGCCTGGCGCGGTTGCGCGACAAAGTCGAGCTGTTGCGCGCAGAGGGCGTTGACCGGGTCCTGTGCCTGTCATTCAATCAGCGCTTCAGCCAACTCAGCGCCACCGAGTTCGTCGAGACCATTGTTCTTGATGGCCTCGGTGTGAAGCACCTTGAAGTGGGTGACGATTTTCGTTTTGGCCATGACCGTTCCGGTGATTTCGATTTCCTGCAACGTGCCGGCGCCGCCCACGGGTTTACTGTCGAAGCGGCGCAGACCGTCGAGATCGATGGCCTGCGGGTCAGTAGCACCAAGGTACGCAAGGCGCTGGCCAGCGCCGACTTCGACCTTGCCGAACAACTGCTGGGCCGCCCGTTCGCGATTTCCGGGCGCGTCCTGCATGGCCAGAAGCTGGCCCGCCAGCTCGGTACGCCGACCGCCAATGTGCAGCTCAAGCGCCGCCGCGTGCCGCTGAGCGGGGTCTATCTGACCAGCACCCTGATTGACGGCCAGGTCTGGCCGGGGGTTGCCAATATCGGCGTGCGTCCGACCGTGGCCGGCGATGGCAGTGCCCACCTCGAGGTGCATCTTCTGGATTTTGCCGGTGATCTCTATGGCCGGCGTTTGACGGTGGTTTTCCACCAAAAGCTGCGTGATGAGCAGCGCTTTGCCTCACTGGAGGCGCTCAAGACGGCGATCAATGCGGATGTCGCCGCCGCCCGTGCCCATTGGCATGGCCAACCGCTAACCAAGAGCCTGAAATGACCGACTACAAAGCCACGCTAAATCTTCCGGACACCGCCTTCCCGATGAAGGCCGGCCTGCCCCAGCGCGAACCGCAAACCCTGCAGCGCTGGGACAGCATTGGCCTGTACCAGAAGCTGCGCGAAATTGGCAAGGACCGTCCCAAGTTCGTCCTGCACGACGGTCCGCCCTATGCCAACGGCAAGATTCACATCGGTCATGCACTGAACAAGATCCTCAAGGACATGATCGTGCGTTCCAAGACCCTGGCCGGTTTTGACGCGCCTTACGTGCCCGGCTGGGACTGCCACGGCCTGCCGATCGAGCACAAGGTCGAGGTCACCCACGGCAAGAACCTGTCGGCCGACAAGACCCGTGAGCTGTGCCGTGCCTATGCGGCCGAGCAGGTCGAGGGCCAGAAGGCCGAGTTCATCCGCCTGGGTGTGCTGGGCGAGTGGGACAATCCCTACCTGACCATGAACTTCGCCAACGAAGCCGGAGAAATCCGTGCACTGGCCGAAATGGTCAAGGGCGGCTTCGTATTCAAGGGCCTCAAGCCGGTCAACTGGTGTTTCGACTGCGGCTCGGCCCTGGCTGAAGCGGAAGTCGAGTATCAGGACAAGAAGTCGCCGACCATCGACGTTGCCTTCCCGATTGCCGACGACGCGAAACTGGCTGCCGCTTTCGGCCTTGCGGCGCTGCCCAAGCCCGCCGCGATCGTGATCTGGACCACCACCCCGTGGACCATCCCGGCCAACCAGGCACTGAACGTTCACCCTGAATTCAGCTATGCGCTGGTCGACACCGGCGAGCGCCTGCTGGTGCTGGCTGAAGAACTGGTCGAGGCGTGCCTGGCGCGCTACAAGCTCGAAGGTTCGGTGATCGCCACTGCCACCGGCAAAGCGCTTGAGCTGATCAATTTCCGCCATCCGTTCTACGACCGTCTGTCGCCGCTGTACCTGGCCGAGTACGTCGAGCTGGGTGCCGGCACCGGTGTGGTACACAGTGCCCCGGCTTACGGCGTGGACGACTTCAACTCGTGCAAGCACTACGGCATGAGCAACGATGACATCCTCAGTCCCGTGCAGAGCAACGGCGTGTATGTCGAGTCGCTGGAGTTCTTCGGTGGCCAGTTCATCTTCAAGGCCAACCAGAACATCGTCGACAAGCTGGCTGAAGTCGGCAACCTGATGCACACCGAGACCATCAGCCATAGCTACATGCATTGCTGGCGGCACAAGACCCCGCTGATCTACCGTGCCACGGCACAGTGGTTCGTCGGCATGGACAAGCAGCCGGCTGCCGGTGCCAACCTGCGCGAGCGTTCGCTCAAGGCCATCGACCAGACCAAATTCGTCCCGGCCTGGGGCCAGGCGCGTCTGCATTCGATGATCGCCAACCGGCCTGACTGGTGCATCTCGCGCCAGCGCAACTGGGGCGTGCCGATTCCGTTCTTCCTGCACAAGCAAACCGGCGAACTGCACCCGCGCACTGTCGAGCTGATGGAGCAGGTCGCCCAGCGCGTCGAGCAGCAAGGCATCGAGGCCTGGTTCAAGCTCGATGCTGCCGAGCTGCTCGGTGACGAAGCGGCCAGCTACGACAAGATCAACGACACCCTCGACGTGTGGTTCGACTCCGGCACCACGCACTGGCATGTGCTGCGTGGCTCGCACAATATCGGCCACGACAGCGGCCCGCGCGCCGACCTGTACCTGGAAGGCTCCGACCAGCACCGCGGCTGGTTCCACTCCTCGTTGCTGACCGGTTGCGCCATCGACGGGCATGCGCCGTACCGCGAGCTGCTGACTCACGGCTTCACGGTCGACGAGAACGGCCGCAAGATGTCCAAGTCGCTGGGCAATACCATCGAGCCGCAGAAGGTCACCGACACGCTGGGCGCCGATATCCTGCGTCTGTGGGTTTCGGCCACCGACTACTCCGGCGAAATGGCCGTTTCCGAGCAGATCCTGCAGCGCAGTGCCGACGCCTACCGGCGGATCCGCAATACCGCGCGCTTCCTGCTGTCGAACCTGTCCGGCTTCAACCCGGCCACCGACCTGCTGCCGGCTGAAGACATGCTGGCGCTGGACCGTTGGGCGGTGGATCGCACCCTGCTGCTGCAGCGCGAGCTCGAAGAGCACTACGGCGAATACCGCTTCTGGAACGTCTACTCGAAGATCCACAACTTCTGCGTGCAGGAGCTGGGCGGTTTCTACCTCGACATCATCAAGGACCGTCAGTACACCACGGGCGCCAACAGCGTCGCGCGGCGTTCCTGCCAGACCGCTCTGTTCCACATCTCTGAAGCGCTGGTACGCTGGATCGCGCCGATCCTGTCGTTCACTGCCGACGAGCTGTGGCAGTTCCTGCCGGGCGAGCGCAACGAGTCGGTGATGCTCAACACCTGGTATCAGGGCCTGAGCGAGCTGCCAGCCGGTTTCGAGCTGGACCGCGCCTATTGGGAGCGGGTCATGGCGGTGAAGGTTGCGGTCAACAAGGAAATGGAAAACCTGCGTGCTGCCAAAGCCATCGGCGGCAACCTGCAGGCCGAAGTGACCCTGTACGCCGAAGAGGCGCTGAGTGCCGATCTGGCCAAACTCGGCAACGAACTGCGGTTCGTCCTGATCACCTCGACTGCCACCGTCGCGCCGTTCGTTTCGGCGCCGGCCGATGCGGTAGTGACCGAAGTCGAAGGGCTCAAGCTCAAAGTGGTCAAGTCCGGGCATGCCAAGTGCGCCCGTTGCTGGCATCACCGCGAAGACGTGGGCAGCCACGCCGAGCATCCGGAAATCTGCAACCGCTGCGTAGACAACATCAGCGGTGCCGGCGAGGTGCGTCACTATGCCTGACTCGGGGCTGGATAAGGGCACCGGCCGGTTCGGCCGGCTGTCCTGGTTGTGGCTGAGCCTGCTGGTTCTGGTCGTTGACCAGGTCAGCAAGTACTACTTCGAGAACTCGTTGAACCTGTACCAACAGATCATCGTGATTCCGGATTACTTCAGCTGGACCCTGGCATATAACACCGGCGCAGCGTTCAGCTTCCTGGCGGACGGCGCCGGCTGGCAGCGCTGGTTGTTCGCCGTGATTGCGCTGGTGGTCAGCGCGGTGCTGGTGGTCTGGCTCAAGCGCCTGGGGCGCGATGAGACCTGGCTGGCGGTCGCCCTGGCACTGGTGCTGGGCGGCGCCATCGGCAACCTCTACGACCGCGTCGTGCTGGGCCATGTGATCGACTTCATTCTGGTGCACTGGCAGAACCGCTGGTACTTCCCGGCGTTCAACGTGGCCGACAGCGCGATCAGCGTCGGCGCGGTGATGCTGGCGCTGGATATGTTCAAGAGCAAGAAAAGTGAAGAGGCTGTTCATGACTGAACAATCATCAGCGGGCGATATCCGTATCGGCCAGAACACCCAGGTGACGCTGCACTTTGCCTTGCGCCTGGAAAACGGCGACACCGTGGACAGCACCTTCGACAAGTCGCCAGCGACCTTCAAGGTCGGCGACGGCAACTTGCTGCCAGGCTTTGAAGCGGCGATCTTCGGCTTCAAGGCCGGTGATCACAAAAGCGTGCGCATCCCGCCCGAAGGTGCCTTTGGTCAGCACAACCCGCAAAACGTGCAAATCATGCCACGCTCGCAGTTCGAGGGCATGGAACTGTCCGAAGGGCTGCTGGTGATTTTCAACGATGCCGCCAATACCGAGTTGCCGGGTGTGGTGAAAGACTTCGATGAGCAGCAGGTGACCATCGATTTCAACCATCCGCTGGCCGGCAAGACCCTTGATTTCGAAGTGCAGATCTTCGAAGTCGTGGCGCTGGATTCGTAACGTTTTTCGCGGCTGAAGCCGCTCCTGCGGGAGCGGCAAAAGCTGCGCACCCTATACAGCCAAAGGCTGCCGAGGCCAACATGCAAATCAGACTCGCCAACCCCCGCGGCTTTTGTGCCGGTGTGGACCGTGCGATCGAAATCGTCAACCGGGCCCTGGAAGTGTTCGGGCCGCCGATCTATGTGCGCCACGAAGTGGTCCACAACAAGTTCGTCGTCGAGGACCTGCGCTCGCGTGGGGCCATTTTCGTCGAGGAACTGGACCAGGTTCCGGATAACGTCATCGTCATCTTCAGTGCCCACGGTGTATCCCAGGCTGTGCGTAGCGAGGCGGCCAACCGCGGCCTGAAGGTCTTTGATGCCACCTGCCCGCTGGTCACCAAGGTGCACATCGAGGTGGCCAAGTACAGCCGCGATGGCCGTGAGTGCATCCTGATCGGCCACGCCGGCCATCCGGAAGTCGAAGGCACCATGGGCCAGTACGATGCCAGCAATGGCGGGGCCATCTACCTGGTGGAAGATGAGCAGGATGTCGCCAGGCTTGAGGTCAGCAACCCCGAGCGCCTGGCATTTGTGACCCAGACCACGCTGTCGATGGATGACACCAGCCGGGTGATCGACGCCCTGCGGGCGCGTTTTCCGGCCATCGGCGGACCGCGCAAGGATGACATCTGCTACGCCACCCAGAACCGCCAGGATGCGGTCAAGCAACTGGCTGACGAATGCGATGTGGTGCTGGTTGTAGGCAGCCCCAACAGCTCCAACTCCAACCGTCTGCGCGAGCTGGCCGAACGCATGGCGACCCCGGCCTATCTGATCGATGGCGCCGAAGACATGCAGCGCAGCTGGTTCGACGGGGTGCACAACATCGGTATTACTGCTGGCGCGTCGGCGCCGGAAGTGCTGGTGCGCGGTGTGATCCAGCAGTTGCAGGAGTGGGGCGCCAGCAGCGCTCAGGAACTCGATGGCCGCCCGGAAAACATCACCTTCTCGATGCCTAAAGAGCTGCGGGTCAAGTCGGTGACCTGATACGCCCTCAAGGTCTGCCCTCAAAGTACAGCTCAGCCGCATAGCGGCTGAGCGGTTTGCCGCTCCACCACCCTCACATGCCCGGTAATCGCCACCACCACCCGGTAGTGGCTGACCGGCTGGTCTCTGAGGCACACGTGGATGGTGCCGTTGCCGCCGCCGCGCAAACCGCCCAGCTCGCTGAATGTGAGCTTCTGTGCGACCTTGCTATTGCCCACAATCCGCAGCTTGCCATTGAGCACCCGCTCCAGCAGCACCGGCCCATCCGGGCGTTGTTGATTGTGCTCGGCGATGATCTGCCAGCCCTGGCTCCAGTCCTCCCCAAGTGCCTGAATACTGACCTGCTGATGGCGGGTGATTGCCGCGACCCTTGCGGCGCGTATACCGCCGGCCAGCTCGCGGGCCGCCACCAGCCGTTGTTGCGCTTGCCACAGGTCGCTCAGGCCCGGCGCTGCCAGCCCGCTCAGAATGCTCAGAACAATCAGGGCAATCAGTAGCTCCAATAGCGTGAAACCGCTCTGTTTCATCGATCTTCCCTCCCTGGAAGAAAAGCTGACACTCGTCAGTCGTAAATGACCGTATATCCTTGTAACGGTTGTTCGGTGTTGCAGCCGCTTTATAGTCGTATCGTCAAGGAGACACTTAATGCCTCGTTCCGCCAAGGGATTCAGCCTGATCGAATTGTTAGTCACTGTGTCTCTGGTGGGAATTCTGGCGGCCGTTGCCATCCCGGGGTTCAGCAGCATGATCCAGAACAACCGCGCCGAGACTGAAGTCAGCGACCTGCAGCGGGCGCTCAATTATGCGCGGCTGGAGGCGATCAACCGTGGCATGACGATCCGCATCGCGCCGGTCAGCGGCGCCGACTGGACCGCCGACCTGCGAATCACTGACACAAAAACCAACCCGACCACCCTCAGGACCCTGAGCGGCATGAGTGCCGGTGCGGCGCTGGCCACCGGCAATGTGGCAGCCATCGAATTCAACAACCTCGGCGGGGTGGCGACACCGGCCAGCCAGGTGACCATGACCTACACTCGCGGCACGATCAGCAAGGCGTTGTATGTCTGCCTGACCGGAAGAATCGTTTTGAATGGAAGCTGCGGATGACCAAGACCTGTCGCGCTGCCCAGGCGGGCATGACCCTGATCGAGGTGCTGATCTCGGTGCTGATTCTGGCCATCGGTCTGCTGGGCGCCGCTGCTATTCAGCTCAATGCGCTCAAGTACACCGACAGTGCCGCGATGACCAGCCAGGCCAGCTTCATTGCCTATGACATGATGGATCGCATCCGGGCCAACGTGATCGGCAACGCCACCTCCAATGGCACCGCCAATGTGCTCGCCAGCTATGAGTTGTCGAGCCTGTCGGCGGCGCCAGCGCCCGGAAACGATGTGCGCTCTGTGGACCTCGCTGATTTCAAGAACAATATCACCGACTTTGCTGGCACAGATGGCGCGCAAAGCAAGATTGCCATTGAGGGCCAGGAGGTCACTATCACCATCTACTGGAATGACCGCCGCGCCCAGCAGCCTGAAGACCTGGCCAGCGGCGCAGCCTCCTCATCGGCCACAGCGCGCAGCTTCGAACTCAAATCGCGGATCGGGGTCACCTCACCATGAAGCACCACTCCCGGGGTTTTGGCCTGATCGAAATCATGGTGGCGCTGGCGCTCGGGCTGGTGGTCAGTTTCGGGGTGGTGCAGATTTTCATTGCCGCGCGCACGACCTTTTCCAGTCAGAACTCGGCAGCCCGCCTGCAGGAAGACGCCCGCTTCGTGCTGAGCAAGATGATCCAGGAACTGCGCATGACCGGCATGTACGGCTGCCTGAGCTTTGGCAGTTACATCCCGGTACCGCCAGCGATTGAGTGGCCGACGGCGCTTAACACCCCGATCCTCTGGAACAACACCACCAACACCCTGACCATTGTCACCGCC
Source organism: Pseudomonas sp. 21LCFQ010 (assembly GCF_024129905.1). Classification (NCBI taxonomy): domain Bacteria; kingdom Pseudomonadati; phylum Pseudomonadota; class Gammaproteobacteria; order Pseudomonadales; family Pseudomonadaceae; genus Pseudomonas; species Pseudomonas sp. 21LCFQ010. The sequence goes on from NZ_JAMYDZ010000015.1 coordinate 78,392, forward strand.
GACATCGGTACAGCCGGGGTCGCGCCGAACTGGACCATCCTTTCCAATTGCCAGACCTCGTCCGAGCTTTACGCCGGTTCCAGGGCGCCGGCTGCCGGCCAGACAGCATTCCCGTTGCGGCAACTGGTCTACAGCTACAGTGCCAATAACGGCACCTTGAGCATCAAGGCCGGTACTGCCTCTACCCAACCTGCCCAGCCCTTGCTGCAGAATATTGTGGCTTTCGAGGTATCGTTCGGCATGACCGGCAGCCCCATGACCTACACCAACACCATCAGCGCGGGCAGTTCCGCCAACATTCGCAGCGTGCGCTTGAAACTGACCCTTAGAGATTCTGAGGCGCGGGTCGAAGACCAGACTTACAGCGCTGTCGCCTACTTGCGTAACCGGTTCTGAGAGGGGATGCGATGAACACCAACCGCTTGCAGCGCATGCCCCGGTTTATCCAGCGCCAGCACGGCATGGCCTTGCTGGTCAGCCTGATCTTTTTGCTATTGCTGACGATGCTGGGCATTGCCTCCATGCAAAGCGCCACCCTGCAGGAGAAGATGGCCGGCAGTGTCACCCTGCGCAATACTTCGTTCCAGACCGCCGAGGCGGTGCTGCGCTTGGGGGAGACGGCGATCATGGCCAGCAACTTCAGCATGGCCAAGTGCAACTCGCCCGCCAATTGTCTGCCGCCAGCCGAGTCAACCAGCCTGACCACTGCCGGCACGGGCGCATCGGGGGTGCTGTGGGTGGCGGCCGGTGGTGGCTTCTACGGTATTCAGAACCTGGGTAATACCACCACACCGATCAGTCGCCCGCCGACCTGCCAGGCTGGCAGTTCGGTAACCATGTACCGGGTCACTGCGGTGGTCATTCAGGGCGCTTCGCGAACCGTGCTGGAGAGTATCTATGCCAATTGTTGAGGCGGTGTCGCGCGCCGGTAAGTACCTGGCGGGCCTGCTGTTGGGGTTATACGTTGCTGCCCCGGCCTATGCATTCAACCCGGCTCAGGTACCGCTGCTCAGTGCGCCAGCGGTCACCCCGAACGTCATGCTTCAGGTCGACAATTCGGGCAGTATGGACACCATTATCACGGCGTCCGGCTACAACCCCTCGGCAACATGGGGGCCGGTCTACCCACCGGTGTACAGCTGCTTTCTGATTTTCTGCGGCTACAGCCAGGGCAACCCGATCAGTAACGGCACTGCCGATTACGTGTTTGTCGGCAACCTGAGCAGAACCGGTTGCAGCGGTGGGGCCTACGCGTTCTACCGTAATGCCAACTCCATCCATTGCATCACCTTGGCTGACCCGGCAGGGTCGGGCAATACCCGTTATCCGATCACCTACTTGTCGTATCTGGTGTCGGAGCTTAACGCCGGCCGCAGCGTTTCCGGCATCCCGACCCAGAGCCGCCTCAATAGCGCGATTTCCGTGGCCCAGGGGCTGGTGCAGAACAACCGTGCCCTGCGCATCGGCCTGGCCGGTTACAACCCGCCCATCAGCGGCGACCCCGGCCCTGGCGGCAGTATCAAGCAATCGGTGGCCGACTTGTCAGCGGTGCCGGCCACGGCCTACCAGAGCGCGGTGAGCCAACAGACTGCCGACACCAACTACAACAACTTGCGCAATGCGATCGGCGCCCTGCGCGCCGAGGCCAACACCCCATTGGCCGAAACCTATTATCAGGTCACCCGCTACATGCGCGGCCTGTCGCCTTCGCCGTCTTACAGTGGGGCGCCAACGACCTTCACCAGCCCCATCCAGTACCGCTGCCAGAAAAACTATGGCGTGGTCATCACTGATGGCTTGCCCACCTACGACCGGACCTTCCCGAGCAACGATCCTGATGACCCCAGTGGCTGGCTGCCCAACTGGGACCGGATCAGCAACGACGGGCCGAACCTGACCGGGGATGACGAGGGCGATACCCTGTACCTCGATGACATCGCCAAGTTTGCCTATGACATCGACATGCGCCGCGACTCACGCACCCCCGGTGGCGACCTGACCGGCAAGAGCTGGGACACCGGCGGCTTCCCGGTGCAGAACATGAGCACCTATACGATTGGCTTTACCCTGGATAACCAGATGCTGATCGATGCCGCTGACGAGAACCACGGGCGCGGCAAATACTTCCAGGCCAATGACAGCGCTGGCCTGAACAGCGCCCTGAGTCTGGCGCTGGGCGATATCTATGCCAAGGTCGGCTCGGGCGGCGGCGCCTCGGCCAACTCAGCGGTACTGCAGGCCGGCACCCGCTTCTACCAGACATTCTATGACCCGACCGACTGGCACGGCACCGTGCGCGCCTACAACCTCAATGCCACCACCGGGGCACGGGGCTCGCAGATCTGGACCACCGACACCACCATGACCGGCAGCACCGCCGCGACGACCTTTGAGTCATGGAGTACCGGTACAACGCCGGCGCGGATCAGCCTGGATTACGCCAACTTCTCGCCGGCGCAACAGGCGGTGCTCAACGCCAACCTGCCCAGCGGCGTGACGGGCGCCAACCTGATCAACTGGGCCAAGGGTACGGCCAATGCGTCGTTGCGCAGTCGCAGCCTGCTGTTGGGCGATATCGTCAACTCCACGCTGGCGGTGGCGTTGCCCGGTGACAAGACCGCCAGTGACCTGCTCGGCGATACCTCGTATACGGCCTACCTGCAACTCAAGTCAGCCAACATGAGCAGCAGCGTGCTGGTCAATGCCAACGACGGTTTTTTCAACGTGCTCGATGCCGGTTCGGGCCAGCGCCGTTATGCGTTCATGCCTTCGACGGTGCTGCCTTCACTGTCGACCATCGCCTCGACGTCCTATGGTTCGGGCGTGCACAAGTTCACGGTTGACGGTCAGGTGGCGGTATTCGATACCCAGGCCGGTGGTTCCTGGCGCACCGTGGCCTACGGTGGTACCGGGGCCGGTGGCAAAGGTTATTTTGCAGTCAAGCTGTTCGAGGGCATCAGCAACGCCATCAGCGCACTCTGGGAGGTCAAGGCCCCTGACACCTCCACACCCAGCAACCGCTTCAACAACCTGGGCTACGCCTATTCCCGGCCTGAGGTGGCACGGATGGCCGATGGCACGGGCATCATGGTGGTCGGCAATGGCTACGGCAGCTTCACCGAGCGCGCCTCGCTGTATGTGATCAACGCCAATACCGGTGCGTTCATCGCTGAAATCCAGACCCCGCAGTTGAATAACGAGACCGATAACGGCCTGTCGTCGGTCAAGCTGGTGGTCAACGCCCAGAATGTGGTGCAGGCCGCTTATGCTGGCGACCTCAAAGGCCGTATGTGGAAGTTCGACCTGAGCGCTGCCAACCCCTCCAGCTGGAGCCTGGCTTTTGGCGGTCAGCCGCTGTTCACTGCGCCGTTAGGGGCTGCCCAGCCTATTACCGTGCAGCCGCTGATTCTTGATCATCCGCAGAACGGCAAGCTGATCTATTTCGGCACCGGCAAATTCAGCGAGACCACTGACAAGCAAACCACCGCGCAACAGGCGTTCTATGCCATCTGGGATGCCAGCGGTGGCACCGGCAATTTTGTCCAGGCCAACCTGCAGGTGCAGAACATCACCGGCACGGTGACTGGCAGCAACGCGACCTATTTCAGTGTCAGCAGAAATAACGTCGACTGGTCGACCCGCAAAGGCTGGTATCTGCCGCTGGCCACGGCTGCCCCCTATCTGGGGGAACGGGTCATCTTTCCTGCGCAGAGCAGCCGCAGCAGGATCATCTTCAGCACGGCAGCCGTGAACTCAACCGATCCTTGTGAAAGTACCGGTACCGGCCGGGTGTTCGTGCTCGATGCCGCCAGCGGCGGCATGTTCAACTATCCGGTGCTCGACACCACAGGTGACGGGATGATTACCAGCGCCGATGCCATGGTGGGTGGTCTGGCGGTCGGCAGCGGGATCCCGATTGTCAATGCGTTGCTATCGAGCACAGCAGGTGGTAACGACGCTATGGTAACCACTGACAGCAGCGGCATGGTCCGCAATGACGCGCTTGGCGGTGGCCCGGCCAACGTATTCCAACGCATCATGTGGCGACAGATTCAGTAGAGAAGGTGACTCATGCGCTCAAGAGATAACGGCTTTACCTTGATTGAACTCATGATTGTCGTGGCGATTGTCGGTATTCTGGCGGCCATTGCTTACCCCAGTTACACCGAGTACGTGAAGCGTACCCAGCGCTCGGCGATTGCCACGCTGTTGTCGGAGCAGGCCCAGGCGCTTGAACGGTATTACTCGAAAAACGGTGCCTACACGGTGGCCGGTTCACCGCCCAGCGTGTCGGCCGGCAATGATTACTACACCATTGCCGCCGCTCTCAACGCTCAGGATTTCACCCTGGCTGCCACTGGCAAAGGCATGATGGCCAACGACAAGTGTGGCGTCTTTACCTTGACCAACACCGGGGCGCGGACCAATCCCGGCGCAACCGGCGGGGCAACACCCAAGGAATGCTGGAGCCGCTGACGGCTCCGTTCACAATAATCAGAGAACAACATGTCCCAGCAAGTGGTGGTGGTCGGTGGTGGTGTCATAGGCCTGTTGACGGCCTTCAATCTGGCGCAGGCCGGGCAGTCGGTACTGCTGCTTGAGCGTGCCGAGGTGGGCCGCGAGTCCTCTTGGGCCGGGGGCGGTATTGTTTCGCCGCTCTATCCCTGGCGCTACAGCCAGGCGGTCACCGCACTGGCGCACTGGTCGCAGGACTTTTATCCACAACTGGCCGCCCGCTTGTTCGAACAGACCGGCCTGGACCCTGAGGTTCACGAGACCGGCCTGTACTGGCTGGATCTGGACGATGAACAGCAGGCGCTGGACTGGGCGCAGCGTGAGCAGCGCCCCCTGAGCCGCGCCGACATGTCGGCGGTCTACGATGCCGTGCCGGTGCTCGGGCCAGGTTATCGCCGCGCCATATATATGAGTGGCGTGGCCAACGTGCGCAATCCCCGGCTGGTCAAATCCCTCAGGGCGGCCTTGCAGGCGATGCCTCAGGTGCAAATTCGCGAGCACTGCCAGGTGAGCGGGTTGCTGCATGAGCAGGGCCGAATCAGCGGCGTTGCGACTGCCGACGGCGTTATCCACAGTGATCGTGTCGTGCTGACCGCCGGTGCCTGGAGCGGCGAGTTGCTCAAGCCGCTGGGTGTCGAGCTGCCAGTGGAGCCGGTCAAGGGCCAGATGATTCTGTTCAAGTGCGCGGCGGATTTCTTGCCGAGCATGGTGCTGGCCAAGGGGCGTTATGCGATACCCCGACGTGACGGGCATATTCTGGTCGGCAGTACCCTGGAATATGAGGGGTTCGACAAAACCCCGACCGGCTCGGCGCTGGACAGTCTCAAGGCGTCGGCCATCGAGTTGCTGCCTGCTTTGGCCGATGCCGAGGTGGTCGGCCACTGGGCCGGTTTGCGGCCCGGCTCGCCGCAAGGCATTCCGTTTATCGGTGAACTGCCTGGCTTTGCCGGGTTGTGGCTTAACTGCGGGCACTTTCGCAACGGGCTGGTGCTGGCCCCGGCTTCCTGCCAGTTGCTGGCCGACCTGTTATTGGACCAGCAACCGGTGATCGATCCTGCGCCTTATGCGCCGGCAGGCCGCCTGGCTTAATCGAGCCCCAGCTTTTTCAGCCGGTAGCGCATCGAGCGAAACGACAGGTTCAGGCGCTGCGCTGCCGCTGTGCGGTTCCAGCGGGTCTCTTCCAGCGCCTGAAGAATCAGCTGGCGCTCGATGCTCTCCAGATAATCCTCAAGGTTTTCGATATTGGCCAGGCTCGGGGCATTACTGTCCTGAGTGGGTGCGCTGTCGTTCAGGCGCAGGTCCGAGGCGAGTACCTGATCGTTCTCGCACAGGGTGTAGGCGCGCTCCAGCATATTCTCAAGCTCCCGGACGTTGCCGGGAAAACGGTAGTTCTTGAGGATTTCCAGCGCCTGCGGATGGAGCCGGGCCAGCGGTTGGGCGTAACTGACCGCCAGGCGCTGCAACATGCTTTCGGCCAGCAGCTCGATATCTTCGCGACGCTCGCGCAATGGCGGTACGCGCAACTCAATGACATTGAGCCGGTAATACAGGTCCTGGCGGAACCGCCCGGCACTGACTTCCTGGGCCAGATCCTTGTGGGTTGCGCACAGGATGCGCACGTCCACGACCTGTTCCTGTTGCCCGCCAATGCAGCGCACAGCCTTCTCCTGAATAGCGCGCAGCAGTTTCACCTGCATGGCCAGCGGCAGGTCGGCGACTTCATCGAGAAACAGGGTGCCGCCATCGGCGACCTGGAACAGCCCCGGTTTGTCTTCGTGGGCGCCGGTAAAACTGCCTTTGCGATGACCGAAGAACTCACTCTCCATCAGCTCAGAGGCGATCGCGCCGCAGTTGACCGGCACGAAGGCTTTATCGGCCCGTGGACCTTGTTCGTGGATCAGCCGGGCAACCAGTTCTTTACCGCTGCCCGATTCGCCACTGATGTAGATCGGCGCCTGACTGCGGGCCAGCTTGCTGATCTGTTTGCGCAAGGTGCGCATCGGCGGCGCATCGCCCAGCAGGCGGCTGTCGATGCTCTGGTCCTGCTCGCTGCCGTTGCGCAGGCGCAGGGCGCTGCCGACCAGCTCGCGCAGGCGCGGCAGGTCCACCGGCTTGGTCAAAAAGTCGAAAGCTCCGGCCTTGAGGGCGCCGATCGCCAGGTCGAGGTTGCCGTGGGCAGTAATCATCGCCACCGGTGTCTGCGGGTACTGCTGCTGAATGTGCTGCACCAGCTCCATGCCGTTACCGTCGGGCAGACGCATGTCAGTCAGGCACAGATCGAAGGCTTCGCGCCTGAGCCAGTCATAGGCCTCGGCAACATTGCGCGCGGCGCGGGTGTCGAGCTTCATCCGTCCCAGGGTGATTTCCAGGAGTTCACGGATATCCGGCTCATCGTCAACGATCAGGATCTTCTGCCTTGAAGTCATGCTCAACTCAATTTGAACGGGTGGGCGAAGGTAATGCGCAGGCAACTGCCACCTTCAGGTCGCCTGGAATATTCCAGGTGGGCCTGGTTGCTTGCACACAGCTCACGGGACAGGTAAAGCCCGAGTCCCGTGCCTTTGGTTTGCGTGGTGAAAAAGGGCTCGAACATCTTGCCCAGATGTTGCTCGGACACTCCGGCGCCGTCGTCCAGCACGTCGAGGGTCGGCAGGTTGCTCTGGGGATGGTGATACAACCGTAGCCAGACCTGCGCCTGGTCGTGCGCCTGGCCGCTGTGGCGCAGGCCGTTCTGCACCAGATTGGCAAGGACCTGGGTCAACTGGTCCGGATCGACCCGGGTACTGAGCACTCCGCTGCCGGTCTCGCAATGCAACTGATGCCGGGGCGCTGCGCTGTAGCGCCACTGGCTGACGAACTCTTCAAGCCATACGGCAAGGTTCAGCAGCTCAGGCTCGGCCTCACGGCGCCGTGAAAGTTGCAGAACGTTCTCGATGACCACATTGATGCGCCGGGACTGCTCGTGAATGATCTGCGCCAGCCGCCGGTCAGGGGGCGTCAGCTCTTCTGACTCTTCAAGCAACTGTACGGCGTGGCTGATCGCGCCCAGCGGGTTGCGCACTTCGTGAGCGATGCCGGCGGTCAGGCGCCCGAGTGCGGCCAGCTTGAGTTGCTGGGCTTGCAGGGCGACTTGCGACAGATCCTCGATAAATACCAGGGTCTGACGTTGCTCGTGACGGTTGAGGGTGGCGAAGCTGGCTTGCAGGGCCGGGCCTGCGGGCGAGTTCTTGAAGCTGTCGGCGGTTCTTATCGGGTTCATGCGCCAATGGCGCAGGCGTTCGACCAGGTGCGGGCAGTAATCATCGATAACCCGCCCCAGCAAGACTTCATGGCCCAACAGGTTCAGCGCGCTCTGGTTGATCAGCAACACCCGACGACCGGCGTCGAGCACCAGTATGCCGGTGTGCATGCGTTGCAGGATCAGACCGTTGAGCTCTTCAAGGTTATCGACGTCCACGGCGCGTTGCTCGGCCAGCACCTCGCTGAAGCGCAAACGGGCGGTCAGCGCCTGCATCAGCAAAGCCACGGCAAAGCACAAGGCGCCAAGGCCGCCAGCCTGGACATAGTCGCTGGAGGTCTTCGGGTTAGCGATGCTCAGATAGAAGGTCAGATAAATGATGCCGATAGCCGACACCGCAGCGATCAGCAAGCCGATGCGTCCGCGCAGCAGGATGTTGCTGATCGCCACCGAGGCAATCAGCAGGTTGCCGATGCCGCTGGCCGGGCCGCCGCCGGCATAGAACAGGCTCGACAACAACAGCGTGTCGCTCAGTGCCAGGCTGAACATCAGCGCTTTGTAGCGCGGCCGCTCCAGCAGCACGACGATCAGGATGTTGAAAACCAGATAGATCCAGCAGCCAGCGCGGAACAGGCTCGGGTTGGCCATTTCCAGCAGTTCGGCATCCAGGTCGCTGGAGACCAGCAGCACCAGCATGACACCGATGATCAGCCGATAGAGGTGGTACAGGCGCAGGATCCGCTGCGCCAGGGCGCTGCCGAGGGCCAGCGGCTCAGCGATCACGTGAGGCGGGGCCCAGCAGCCTGTGATCCTCGCTGCAGTACCATTGTTGTTGCTGGTTGAGGGCGCGATCTTGCGGCAGATGGACGCCGCAGTGAGCGCAACGCACCATCGGCGCGGCGGCATCTTCTGCCTTTTTGTCCTGGGCGGGCTTGCGGGCCGGCGGGTTGAGCAAGCGCTTGATGAACCAGACAGCGGCGAAGATCAGCGCTGCCCACAAAAGAATGCGAATCATGATGGACCGATTGAAGGTGTGTTAATGGCGCAGTGTAGCCAAGCGGCGGTGGCTACGCAGGTAGTTTTTAGGTGCGGCCCATGGCGCAGGCAATAAAAAAGAGGCCCGCAGGCCTCTTTGCTCAACTACCGGTCTTAATCGAACAGACCGAAAGTTGCGTAGCTGAACCAGGAGCGTTTTTTCTCGCCCTTGGCTGCTGCCTCTTCGGCCGCCTGCTTGTCGAGCTCGGCCTGATTCTCCGGCAACAGTTCTTTCGGAATGCCGTCTTTGGCTTCCTGATATTGGCGCTGGATGTCCTGGTTGGCACGGGTCTCGCCCGGTGGCAGCGGCGCGCTATTACCGATCAGGCCAAGCGTGGCCTTGGACAGCCATGGACGGTTATCAGCCTCGGCCTGACGCGGGGTGAACTCGCCACCGGCCAGTTGCGGGTGGTCCGGGTAGTTGGCTTTGAGTACTTCCAGGCTGGTGGCTGCCAGGTCGTCCAGGTGCAGGCGCTGGTACGACTCGACCATGACCGCCAGGCCGTCGCCGACTGCCGGGGTTTCCTGGAAGTTTTCCACGACATAGCGGCCACGGTTGGCGGCGGCTACATACGCCTGACGGGTCAGGTAGTAGTCGGCCACGTGGATTTCATAGGAGGCCAGCAGGTTGCGCAGGTAGATCATGCGCTGCTTGGCGTCGGGGGCGTAGCGGCTGTTGGGGTAGCGGCTGGTCAGCTGGGCGAATTCGTTGAACGAGTCGCGCGCAGCGCCAGGGTCACGCTTGGTCTGGTCCAGCGGCAGGAAGCGCGCCAGCAGGCCGACGTCCTGGTCGAAGGAGGTCAGGCCGCGCATATAGTACGCATAGTCGACATTAGGGTGCTGCGGATGCAGGCGAATGAACCGCTCGGCAGCCGATTTTGCCGCTTCCGGCTCACCATTTTTGTAGTTCGCGTAGATCAGTTCGAGCTGGGCCTGGTCGGCATAACGGCCGAACGGGTAACGCGACTCCAGTGCCTTGAGTTTTTCGGTGGCACTGTTGTAGCTGTTATTGCTCAGGTCGTTCTGCGCCTGCTGGTACAGCTCGACTTCGCTCAGGTTCTCGTCGATGACTTCTTTCGACGAGCAGGCCGCGGTCGTTGCGAGGATGGCGATCAGCAGCAGGTGTTTCACTTGCATGGCGGCTTGCGTCCCTATAACGGCCTGCTGTCTTGGGCGGGGCCGTCCTGTTATGATGAGCGCCCCGCTAACATGCGGGACAAAAGACGCCGTATTTAACCACAAGCGCGCAGCCGAAACCAAAGGCTAGCCGCCTTCCAGTCTGGCCATGTCCGAAAATATAGAACTCAGCGCAGAGGTACCGTCAGAATCCGGCGGTCAACGCCTCGATCAGGTCGCCGCCCAATTGTTCGCCGAATACTCGCGTTCACGCCTTGTCACCTGGATCAAGGACGGCCGCCTGACGGTGGATGGTGCCGTCTTGCGTCCGCGCGACATCGTCCACGGCGGCTCCGTTTTGCACCTTACTGCCGAGCAGGAAGCCCAGGGCGAGTGGGTGGCCCAGGATATCGAACTGGATATCGTCTACGAAGACGACCAGATCCTGGTCATCAACAAGCCTGCCGGGCTGGTGGTTCATCCGGCCGCCGGGCACGCCGACGGCACCTTGCTCAACGCCCTGTTGCACCATGTGCCGGACATCGTCAACGTGCCGCGCGCCGGTATTGTCCACCGCCTCGACAAGGACACCACCGGTCTGATGGTGGTGGCCAAGACCCTGCAGGCCCAGACCCAACTGGTCAACCAGTTGCAGAGCCGCACGGTCAGCCGTATCTATGAATGCATCGTGCTGGGTGTGGTGACCGCAGGCGGCAAGATCGACGCCGCCATCGGTCGTCACGGCCAGCAGCGTCAGCGGATGGCGGTGATGGACAACGGCAAGCCTGCGGTCAGCCATTACCGGGTGCTGGAGCGCTTCCGCTCGCACACCCATGTGCGGGTCAAGCTGGAAACCGGCCGTACCCACCAGATTCGCGTGCACATGGCTCACGTCGGCTTCCCGCTGATCGGTGACCCGGTCTACGGCGGCCGGTTCCGTATTCCGCCAGCGGCCAGCGTAACTCTGGTCGAGTCGCTCAAGACTTTCCCGCGCCAGGCGCTGCATGCTCGGTTCCTGGAGCTGGATCACCCGACCACCGGCGTACGCATGCGTTGGGAGTCGCCGTTGCCTGAAGACCTGGTGTGGATGCTGTCGCTGCTCAAGCAGGACCGCGAGGCGTTCATCGGGTGAGCAACGACTGGCTGCTGCCTGACTGGCCCGCGCCCGCCAATGTGCGAGCCTGTGTGACCACACGGGCCGGCGGCGTCAGTCAGGCGCCATTCGACAGCTTCAACCTCGGTGATCATGTGCAAGACGAGCCACAGGCAGTGGCCACCAATCGTCTGCGCCTGACCACAGCGTTGGGCGTCGAGCCCGCCTGGCTGCAACAGGTTCACGGCATTGCCGTCGCCCATGCTGATCCGTTGCGGGTCGATGAGGCAGACGCCAGCTGGACGGCCACACCCGGTGTGGCCTGTACCATCATGACTGCCGATTGCCTGCCCGCGTTGTTCTGCAACCGTGCCGGCACCCGCGTAGCGGCAGCCCATGCCGGCTGGCGCGGGCTGGCGGCCGGTGTACTGGAAGCCACTGCCGACAGCTTGCAGACGGCACCTGACGAGATTCTGGTCTGGCTGGGCCCGGCCATCGGTCAGCCGTCGTTTGAGGTGGGCGGCGAGGTGCGTGAGGCATTTGTCGCCAGCCATCGGCAAACCGCTGCTGCCTTCATACCCAGCGTCAACGATGGCCGCTTCATGGCCGATATCTATGCCCTGGCGCGTTTGCGTCTGGCGGCTCAGGGAATCACCCAGGTGTATGGCGGTGGGCTCGACACCTTTACCGATGAGCGTTTCTTCTCCTACCGCCGTGGCGCCCGCACCGGTCGTTTTGCCTCTCTGGTCTGGCTGTCCCAAGACTGACCCGCATCAATCTGTACTACCTTGAAACCTGCAGAATCGTCCGCATCTAACGGGTAATCCGGCAGGTTTTCTTTACAGGTGTGTCCATTACTCCGGCCTGCTCAGAAGGAAGGTGACTAATGCGTATCGACAGATTGACCAGCAAGCTTCAGTTAGCGTTATCCGATGCCCAGTCGTTGGCGGTCGGTTTCGATCATCCGGCCATCGAGCCTGTGCATCTGCTGCATGCTCTGCTGGAACAGCAAGGCGGCTCGATCAAACCACTGCTGATGCAGGTCGGTTTTGATATCAACAGCCTGCGCAAGGAGTTGGGCAAAGAGCTCGACACCTTGCCGAAAATCCAGAACCCCACCGGCGACGTGAACCTGTCTCAGGATCTGGCGCGCCTGCTCAATCAGGCCGACCGGCTGGCCCAGCAGAAGGGTGATCAGTTCATTTCCAGCGAGCTGGTGCTGCTTGCGGCGCTGGATGAAAACACCAAGATCGGCAAGCTGCTGCTTGGCCAGGGCGTCAGCAAGAAAGCCCTGGAAAACGCAGTGAACAACCTGCGCGGCGGCAACGCGATCAATGACCCCAACGTCGAGGAGTCGCGTCAGGCACTGGACAAGTACACCATCGACCTGACCAAGCGTGCCGAAGAGGGCAAGCTCGACCCGGTGATTGGCCGTGACGACGAGATTCGCCGGACCATCCAGGTGCTGCAACGCCGGACCAAGAACAACCCGGTGCTGATCGGCGAGCCCGGGGTGGGCAAGACCGCGATTGCCGAGGGCCTGGCCCAGCGCATCATCAACGGTGAAGTGCCCGATGGCCTGAAGAGCAAGCGGCTGTTGTCGCTGGACATGGGCGCGTTGATTGCCGGTGCCAAGTTCCGTGGCGAGTTCGAGGAACGCCTCAAGTCGTTGCTCAACGAGCTGGCCAAGCAGGAAGGCCAGATCATCCTGTTTATCGATGAGCTGCACACCATGGTCGGCGCCGGCAAAGGCGAGGGCGCAATGGACGCTGGCAATATGCTCAAGCCGGCCCTGGCGCGCGGCGAGCTGCATTGCGTGGGTGCCACGACGCTCAATGAGTACCGGCAATATATAGAGAAGGACGCGGCGCTTGAGCGGCGTTTCCAGAAAGTGCTGGTGGACGAGCCGAGTGAAGAAGACACCATCGCCATCCTGCGTGGCTTGAAAGAGCGCTATGAGGTTCACCATAAGGTGGCAATCACCGACGGTGCGATCATCGCTGCCGCCAAGTTGAGCCATCGCTACATCACTGACCGGCAGTTGCCCGACAAAGCCATCGACCTGATTGACGAAGCGGCCAGCCGGATTCGCATGGAAATCGACTCCAAGCCCGAAGTGCTCGACCGGCTGGAACGTCGCCTGATTCAGCTCAAGGTTGAAGCGCAGGCGTTGAAGAAAGAGAACGACGAAGCGACCCTCAAGCGTCTGGAAAAACTGCAGATCGAGATTGAGCGGCTGGAGCGGGAGTATTCCGACCTGGAAGAAGTCTGGACGTCGGAAAAAGCTGAAGTCACAGGTTCTGCGCAAATCCAGCAAAAGATCGAACAGTCGCGCCAGGAGCTGGAAGCGGCGCGCCGCCGCGGTGACCTCAATCGCATGGCTGAATTGCAGTATGGGATCATCCCGGACCTGGAGCGCAGCCTGCAGATGGTCGACCAGCACGGCAAACCCGAGAACCAGCTGCTGCGCAGCCGGGTGACCGAAGAAGAAATTGCCGAAGTGGTGTCCAAGTGGACCGGTATTCCGGTGGCCAAGATGCTCGAAGGCGAGCGTGAAAAACTGCTGAAGATGGAAAGCCTGCTGCACGAGCGGGTGATTGGCCAGAACGAAGCCGTGGTGGCGGTCGCCAACGCGGTGCGGCGCTCGCGGGCCGGCTTGTCTGACCCCAACCGCCCCAGCGGCTCGTTCATGTTCCTCGGCCCGACCGGGGTCGGCAAAACCGAGCTGTGCAAGGCGCTGGCCGAGTTCCTGTTCGATACCGACGAGGCCATGGTGCGGATCGATATGTCCGAGTTCATGGAGAAACACTCCGTGGCTCGCCTGATCGGCGCGCCGCCAGGCTACGTCGGTTACGAAGAGGGCGGCTACCTGACCGAGGCCGTGCGGCGCAAACCGTACTCGGTGATCCTGCTTGATGAGGTCGAGAAGGCCCACACCGATGTATTCAACATTCTGTTGCAGGTGCTGGAAGATGGCCGCCTGACCGATAGCCACGGGCGTACCGTGGATTTCCGTAATACGGTGATCGTCATGACCTCCAACCTGGGCTCGGCGCAGATCCAGGAGTTGTCCGGTGATCGCGAGGCGCAGCGTGCAGCGGTGATGGATGCGGTGGGCGCCCATTTCCGGCCCGAGTTCATCAACCGGATCGACGAAGTGGTGATCTTCGAGCCGCTGGGTCGTGAGCAGATCGCAGGTATTACCCAGATTCAATTGAGCCGCCTGCTCAGCCGCCTGGCTGAACGCGAGCTGAGCCTGACCCTCAGCCCCGAGGCATTGGACAAGCTGATTGCGGTAGGGTACGACCCGGTGTACGGCGCACGGCCGCTCAAGCGGGCGATTCAGCGCTGGATCGAAAACCCGTTGGCGCAATTGATTCTGTCCGGGCGTTTCGTGCCGGGCGAGGTGATCAATGCCACGCTGGAAGGCGACGAAATCGTTTTTGCCTGATGTCGCTATGGGGTTGTAAAGCAGGGCTCCATTAACGGAGCCCTGCTTTTTTGGCGGCAAACCAGTGTTTTTTCGAGCCCGAACAACAACTTCGCAAAAAAACTGCAAATCATTGTAGTAAAAGCAATTTAGGGTGTTGACAGGGTCTTTTATTCTTGTAGAATGGCGCGCCTCAGAGACGCGAACGTAGCGCAAATCGCGAAACGATCAAATCAAAGAGGTTGATTCGAAACAAAAACTTGTTTAGAATCAACGCCGTAGCTGAATCTGAATGCGATCCGCGATAGCTCAGTTGGTAGAGCAAGTGACTGTTAATCACTGGGTCCCTGGTTCGAGTCCAGGTCGTGGAGCCAGATTCAAATACACGTTGTACATGTCGGGGTATAGCGCAGTCCGGTAGCGCGCCTGCTTTGGGAGCAGGATGTCAGGAGTTCGAATCCCCTTACCCCGACCATATTTGGGTCGTTAGCTCAGTTGGTAGAGCAGTTGGCTTTTAACCAATTGGTCGTAGGTTCGAATCCTACACGACCCACCATTTTTGACCTTGCTACACTGGGTCAAATCTTAGGGAGATGATGCCAGTTGCATCATCCTCGAAAAACGTCCTAACGGGCGTTTTTCTGTGTCACCTCGGGGTGTAGCGCAGCCCGGTAGCGCGCCTGCTTTGGGAGCAGGATGTCAGGAGTTCGAATCCCCTCACCCCGACC
This sequence comes from Pseudomonas sp. 21LCFQ010, assembly GCF_024129905.1. Lineage (NCBI taxonomy): Bacteria > Pseudomonadati > Pseudomonadota > Gammaproteobacteria > Pseudomonadales > Pseudomonadaceae > Pseudomonas > Pseudomonas sp. 21LCFQ010. The sequence goes on from NZ_JAMYDZ010000015.1 coordinate 93,547, forward strand.
ATATTTGAAAAAGGCGTCCTGCAAAGGACGCCTTTTTTTATTTCAGGTTAAAAATCTTCGGTCAATTCTGCACCGCTTGTACTGATCCGCCATCGACCCGCAGATTGCTGCCGTTCACAAAGCTGGCCCGGTCCGACACCAGCCAGGCAATGGCTGCTGCCACTTCCTGAGGCTGGCCCCGGCGTTTCTGTACGATGCCTGGCCGTTCCTCTTCCAGAAAACTCTCGACCGCTTCTTCAAACGACACGCCGAGTTCTTCAGCGCGTTTTTCCATCATGCCGTCGGTCATGCCGGTTTCGATAAAGGCCGGTGCTACGGTGTTGCACAGCACGCCGTCCTTGGCTTCCTGGTACGAAAGATTCTTCATGAACGCCGCCAGTGCCGCCTTGGCGGTGTTATAGACCGCCTCTTCCCAATAGGGCTGCACGGCGTTCTCGGACGTGATGCAGACAAAACGCCCCCAGTTGCGGCTGCGCATGGCCGGGATGGTGGCGCGGGCGACCCGCACCGCCGAGAAAAAATCGGTTTCCCAGGCTTCTAGGTAGTCGTCATCGGACAGTTCCAGCGGATCGCCTTTAGCGCCGGTAACCCCTGCGGTATGGACCACGATATCCACCTGGCCAAACCGGGCGATGGCGTGTTGCACCAGCTGATCGACCTGCTTCTGGTTGGTCATATCGGCGGCCCACAGCAACGGTTCACCCGGCAGGCCGGCACAGGCTTTGTGCAACTCGTCCGTGTCTTTGTCGGTGAGCACCAGATGAACGCCTTCCTCGCTCAACAACCGGGCCGTGGCCAGCCCGATCCCACCGCTGGCGCCGCTGATCAGTGCGACCCGCCCCTTGATAGCCAAATCCATGCAACACCTCACTTGATGAACATACCGGTTATCCGGGCTTCAACAGATGTGACAGATGGCTCAAGGCGTTGATTCAAGAAAATTGCGGCTGGGCTGTTGCCCAGCCGGTCCTGCAGTCGTTCCCGGTGGCTAGGGTTGCGAAGGCATCAATGCAGTTTCATTCGTGGCTCGGTGCCTTTGCCGATCCGGCTGCCGAGCATCAGCATCAAGGTGCGGAACGTGCCATACAGGGCCATCTGGTGCATGCGGTACAGCGAGATGTAGAACATCCGCGCCAGCCAGCCTTCAAGCATGACGCTGCCGGTCAGGTTGCCCATCAGGTTGCCTACCGCCGAGAAGCGCGACAGCGAGATCAGCGAGCCATAGTCCTTGTAGCTGTACTCCGGCAACGCCTTGCCCTCAATGCGCAGGCGCAGCGATTTGACCAGCAGTGAGGCTTGCTGATGGGCGGCCTGGGCGCGTGGCGGGACGTTGCGATCAGTGCCTTTTTGCGGGCAGGCGGCGCAGTCGCCGAAGGCGAAGATGTTTTCGTCGCGGGTGGTCTGCAGGGTCGCCAGCACTTGCAGTTGATTGATGCGGTTGGTTTCCAGGCCGTCGATGTCCTGCAAAAAGCCCGGTGCGCGAATGCCCGCCGCCCAGACCTTGAGTGTTGCCGGAATCACCTGGCCGCTACTGGTCACCAGGCTATCGGCAGTCACTTCACTGACTGCCGAGTTGGTCAGCACGGTAACCCCGAGTTTTTCCAGGGTCTGGTGTACCGGGCCGCCGATACGTTCGGGCAGGGCCGGCAGTACGCGTGGGCCTGCCTCGATCACGGTAATGCGCAGGTTTTCCGGTTTGATCTGGCCCAGGCCGTAGGCAGCCAATTCATGGGCGGCGTTATGCAGCTCGGCAGCCAGCTCTACTCCCGTGGCGCCAGCGCCGACGATGGCCACGCTAATCTCCTGGGCGCTGTCTGCCTGGCCGGCGTGGGCGCGCAAATAGAGGTTGAGCAATTGCTGGTGAAAGCGCTCGGCCTGCTTGCGGGTGTCGAGGAACAGGCAATGCTCGGCTGCCCCCAGGGTGCCGAAATCATTGGTGGTGCTGCCCACCGCCAACACCAGGGTGTCGTAGTCCAGGCTGCGTGCGGGCACCAGCACTTCACCGTGCTCATCCTGCGTAGCCGCCAGGTGGATCTTGCGGTTGGCGCGGTCCAGGCCGCTCATGCGCCCGAGCTGGAACTGAAAGTGGTTCCACTTGGCCTGAGCCACGTAGTTCAGCTCGTCCTCGTAAGAGTTCAACGAGCCGGCCGCCACTTCATGCAGCAGCGGTTTCCAGATGTGGGTCAGGTTGGCGTCTACCAGGGTTACGCTGGCGGTGCCTTTCTTGCCCAGGGTTTTACCCAGGCGGGTAGCCAGTTCGAGACCGCCGGCGCCGCCGCCGACGATAACAATACGATGAGTCATAGGGATTACTCGGAAGGTTAAGGAAATCGGTGATCACGATCTTCGCGAGCGCAGCGCGGCTCAGAGCGGCGGATCGAACATCCAGAGCAGTCAGGCGGCAAGCCACAGATAGCCGCACGGGAGCTGCCGAAGCCTTGCGAGGCTGGCGCTCTACCGGATACGGAGGCTGTGCTGACACACTGGACAATTGAGACTGCTCGGATAACAAGTGGTTCATGGACGACGCCTCGGCTCGATAGGCCACAGAGTGGATCAGCTCAATGGCTCGACCTGCAGATCGTCGCATAAGCGAATGATTCCGCTTTGTATCACTCGCGCAGTGATTCCGCCATGCCCGCGCACTGCCTGAAAGGTGCCAACGCCCAGATTCTGCTCCAGCCGTGCGCATGGCTGGCACCAGCCGGTGGTTTCCAGAATCGCCTGGCCCACCCGGAAGCGACGGCCTTTGAGGCTGAACAGGTTGATGCCGCTGATCACCAGGTTGCGGCGCAGGTCCTGGGGCAGGATCGGTCGGTCCGCAGGGCGTCCCAGCAGGGCGCTGATGACGGCCAGATGTTCCCACTGAATCAGCGTCACCTGGCGGGCATTGCGCGGGCCGGGGCGCGCGTGATCGCCGGTCAGGCCAGCCTCTCGACGTGCTTCGACAGCGTCCAGTTCCAGCATGGCACCACGGGCCTGCGGGCGTACCCCGATCCAGCGGACCTGGCCGGTTTGCGGCACCTCGGCCAATAATTGCTGCAATGGGCTGATCACAGGCTGATTCCTACGTCGAAAACCACCGTGCGGCCCAGGTTGGTACGCAGAAAGTCCGGTGCGCCAGGGTGCGCGAACAGCACCCTGGCAAAATTGGGGCCGACCAGCGACAGCGAACGCCAGCCCTGGCGCAGGTATTCGGTGGGCGGCGGAAAGTGGCTATTGAGGTCCAGCGCTTCGCGCTTGAGGCTGGCAAAGGCAATGATGTCCAGCGCGCCCAGGTCCAGACCGCGTTCCTGGTAGTTGCTGGCCTTTTTGAGCAGGGTCGGGGCCAGCCGGCGCAGCAGGGCAGGGGCCGGCACCCGTTTGGGCTTGGTCTCGCGGCGCACCAGCTGGCTGAGCGAGAAAGCACTGCGGCGACGTTGCAGTTCTTCGCGCCATTCATCGTTCAGACGCCGGCCTTCGTCGAGCACGAAAAACACCTCAAAGCGCGCATCGAAGAACAGCACATCCGGCGGCTCCTGTTCGGCTGGCAGAAAGTCTTCGTGGCGATAGGGGATATTCAGGCCTTGCAGCAGGCGCTGGCAGACCCAGCGCTCACGCTCCCATTTGCGTGCGTTGGACAGAAACGCATTGGCTTGTTCGGCCTGGCTGGTCAGCAGGCGCAGGTAATCTGAGTCATCCATAGCCGTCGCGTCGAGGTGGCTGAAAAAGTGAGTCGGTCGGTGGTGCAGTATCGCGTATGCCTGTAGCCTGCCATGCGCCAGACAGGCGCACAATCGCCGTCATTCATTGCCTTGAGGATAACGCCTTGAAAATCCTGCCCATCCTGCTGCTGGCCCTGTTGCCTCTGGCTGCTCAGGCCGTCGAAGTTGGCGAGCGTCTGCAACCCTGGACGCTGCTCGACCAATACGATCAGCCCTATACCTTGACCGACCAGGCCCAGACCCTGCTGGTGGCGCGCAGCATGGACGCCGCCAAACTGGTCAATGCGGCGCTGGAGGGCAAGCCCAAGGGCTATCTGGAGGCGCGTAACACGGTGTTTGTCGCTGACATTCAGAAAATGCCGGCCATCATCGCCAAAATGTTCGCCATCCCGAAGATGCGCGACTACTCCTACCGGGTGATGCTGGACCGCGAATCACAGATCGTGCCGCGCTATGCCGGTGACGAGGATAAAGTCCTGTGGCTGCAATTGCGTGACGGCAAGCTGCTCAGCCAGCAGCAGTTCAGTGATGCCCAGGCGCTGCGCAAGGCATTGGAACAGCCCATACACTGATGCCCGTAGGAGCCGCTTTAGCGGCGAAAGCTAGCGGCGAAGGCTTCGCCGCTAAAGCTTCGCGGCTGAAGCCGCTCCTACGGGATTTGCCGCGCTAAAGCCTACGGACACCTCACCATCAATGTTCGCGAAACGGCCTTTCCAGGTCGGCAGAGAACAGTTCGTCTTCGGCATCCGGTGCCACCGGGATGGCGTGCTCTTCAGCCGCCCAGGCGCCCAGATCGATCAGCTTGCAGCGCTCCGAACAAAATGGCCGGGTCGGGCTGGCGGCGCTCCATTCAACGGGGGCGCCGCAGGTGGGGCACTGTACGGTCATGGGTTGGCTCATCAGTGGCCTCCTGTCAGGGTCAGATAAAAGTGATGCAGGCGCTCGACCTCGCTTTTCAGCCAGGCCGGGTCGCGGTCGTTGACCAGTACATCGTCAGCATGGCGCAAGCGCTCCTCGCGCTGGGCCTGAACCTTGACAATGGCCTGCACCTGTTCGGCGCTGCTGGCATCACGCTGCATGGTGCGGGCGATCTGCAGCTCGACGGGCGCATCGATCACCAGCACGCGCTGGGTGGTCTGGTATTGCCCGGACTCGATCAGCAGCGGCGACACCAGAATGGCATAGGGCGATTCGGCGCGGCTCAGGTAGCTGGCGATCTCTTCGCGCACCAACGGGTGCAGCAGTGCTTCGAGCCAGCGGCGTTGTTCGGGGTCGCTGAATATCAAACGGCGCAATGCAGTACGGTCCAGCTCGCCACTGGCTTGCAGCACCTGCGGGCCGAAGTGTTCGACGATTTTTGCCAGCGCCGGGCGGCCGGGTTCGACCACCCAGCGGGCGGCGTGGTCAGCGTCGACGGTATGGATACCCAGGTCGATAAAACACTGCGCCGCAGCGCTCTTGCCGCTGCCGATACCGCCGGTCAGGCCGAGAATCCAGGGGGTGTTAACGGGTTGGGTCATTTAAAACCGGCAAATTGCAGATAGGAGTCGGTTATTTGACCACCCCATAGCAAAGCGATCCACCCCGCGATGGCCAGATAAGGACCAAAAGGCATGGGTGTGCCCGCCTGATGGCGGCGCAGACGCAGCAAAATCATGCCCAGCAGCGCGCCGACCAGTGACGACAGCAAAATGGTCAGCGGCAGGATCTGCCAGCCGCCCCAGGCGCCGAGCATGGCCAATAGCTTGAAGTCGCCATAACCCATGCCTTCCTTGCCGGTCAGCAGCTTGAATAGCCAGAACACCGTCCACAACGACAGGTAACCGGCCACCGCCCCCCACAGCGCATCGCCGAGGGTCGTGAACAGGCCGAAGCTGTTGACGATCAGGCCCAGCCACAACAGCGGCAGCACCAGGCTGTCGGGGAGCAACTGGTGATCGGCGTCGATCAGGCTCATGGCCAACAGACCCCAGCCCAGCACCAGCATTGCTGCGCATTGCCAGCCGAAGCCGAAGTGCCAGGCGACGCCGGCCGATAATGCCCCGCACGCCAGCTCGACCAACGGGTAGCGTTTACTGATCGGCGCCCGGCAACTGGAACAGCGGCCCTTGAGCAGCAACCAACTGATGACCGGCACGTTTTCCCAGGGGCGGATACGGTGTTCACAATGCGGGCAAGCGGAATGCGGCAGGATCAGGTTGTAGCGCGCCGGGGCCGGTTCTGCGGGCAGCTCAAGCACTTCACGGGCCTGAGTCTGCCAGTCGCGCAGCATCATCTTCGGCAGGCGGTGGATCACCACATTCAGGAAGCTGCCGACCAGCAGGCCAAGAATCAGGGTGCAGACGATAAAGGCCGCCGGGGAGGCGGCCAGAAATTCGGCCAGTGACATGTCAGACCGCCGCCCCCAGTTTGAAGATCGGCAGGTACATGGCGATCACCAGGCCGCCGACAATCACCCCCAGTACCGCCATGATCATCGGCTCCATCAGGGTGGTCAGGTTATTGACCATATTGTCCACTTCGTCTTCGTAGTAGGTCGCGACCTTGTCGAGCATGCTGTCCAGTGCGCCGGATTCTTCGCCGATGGCGGTCATCTGGATCGCCAGGCTGGGAAATACATTGGTCGAGCGCATCGAGAAGTTCAGTTGCATACCGGTCGCCACGTCCTGCTTGACCTTGTATACCGCATTCTTGAACACCACGTTGCCGGTCGCACCGGCCACCGAGTCCAGCGCTTCGACCAGCGGCACGCCGGCGGCAAAGGTCGTGGCCAGAGTACGGGCATAGCGCGCCACGGAGGACTTGTAGATCAGCGGGCCTACCAGCGGTAGCTTGAGCAGAAAACGGTCAACCGTATCGCGGAATTTCTGCGAGTTGTTGTAGCTGCGCAGGAACAGAAAAATCCCGCCGATCAGCCCGCCGAGGATGATGTACCACCATTGTTCAAACACTTCGGAAAGGCCAATCACCATCAGAGTAAAGGCCGGTAGCTCGGCACCGAAGCCTTCGAACACCGACTTGAATTGCGGCACGACCTTGATCAACAGAATCGACGAGACGATGGCCGCCACTATCATCACCGCTGCCGGATAGGTCATGGCTTTCTTGATCTTGGCCTTGAGCGCTTCGGTTTTTTCCTTGTAGGTGGCGACCCGGTCCAGCAACGCTTCAAGGGCACCGGCCTGTTCGCCGGCGTCCACCAGGTTGCAATACAGCTCGTCGAAATACTGCGGCTTCTGGCGCAGTGCGGTGGCAAAGCTGTTACCGGCTGCCACGTCCTGCTTCAGCGACTCGACCAGCACCCGCATGGCCGGTTTTTCCGAGCCTTCGGCAATGATGTCGAACGACTGCAGCAGCGGCACGCCGGCTTTCATCATGGTCGCCATCTGCCGTGAGAAGAAGGCGATATCCAGCGGTTTGATCTTTTTGCCCCGGCTGCCAAAGATCGAGGTGGATTTCTTGCGCACCTTGGTCGGGTTGATGCCCTGCTTGCGCAACTGGGCCTTGATCAGTGCCGGGTTGTGACCGTCCATCTCGCCACGCACCTTGGCGCCTTTGCGGTCCAGGCCTTCCCAATTGAAGGTACTGAGTTTGACTGCCTTCTTGGCCATGCTTAGTCCTTGGTCACCCGGTTGACTTCTTCCAGGCTGGTAACGCCCTGCATCACTTTCACCAGGCCAGAGGTGCGCAGGTCATTGAAGCCGTCCTTGCGCATCTGCGCAGCGATTTGCAGGGCGTTGCCTTCTTCCATGATGATCCGTTCCAGTTCCGGGGTTTTCTTCACCACCTCATAGATCCCCACCCGGCCCTTATAGCCGCCATTGCACTGCTCGCAACCGACCGGCGCGTACAGGGTAAAGCTGCCGATCTGCGCCTCGCTGAAGCCTTCTTTAAGCAGGGTGTCGTGCGGCACTTCGATCTCTTTACGGCAATGCTTGCACAGCTTGCGGGCCAGCCGCTGGGCAATGATCAGGTTGATCGCGGTGGCAATGTTGAACGAAGCCACGCCCATATGGTGCAGGCGCGTAAGGGTTTCTGCCGCGCTGTTGGTGTGCAGGGTCGAGAGCACCATATGGCCGGTCTGCGAGGCCTTGATAGCGATTTCGGCGGTTTCCAGGTCGCGGATCTCGCCGACCATGATCACGTCCGGGTCCTGACGCAAAAACGCCCGCAAGGCCTGGGCGAAGTCCATGCCCTGGCGCGGGTTGACGTTGACCTGGTTGATGCCTTCGAGGTTGATCTCCACCGGGTCTTCGGCGGTGGAAATATTGATGCCCACGGTATTGAGAATATTCAGGCCGGTGTACAGCGACACGGTCTTGCCCGAGCCGGTCGGGCCGGTGACCAGAATCATGCCTTGCGGTTGCTTGAGCGCTTCCAGGTACAGGGCTTTCTGATCCGGTTCGTAGCCCAGGGCGTCGATACCCATCTTCGCACTGGCAGAGTCGAGAATCCGCATCACGATCTTCTCGCCCCACAGGGTGGGCAGGGTGTTCATCCGGAAATCGATGGCCTTGTTATTGGAAATGCGCAACTTGACCCGCCCGTCCTGCGGCTTGCGCCGCTCGGAAATATCCAGGCTGGCCATCACCTTCAGGCGTGCGGCAATCCGACCGGCCAACTGAATCGGCGGTTTGGCGGCTTCATGCAGGATGCCATCGGTGCGAAAGCGTACCCGGTAGCTCTTTTCATAGGGCTCGAAGTGCAGATCCGAAGAGCCCAGGCGAATGGCGTCGAGCAGCATCTTGTTGACGAAGCGCACCACCGGCGCGTCGTCGGTATCAACATCAGCGTTTAACGACGTTTCCTTAAGGGCTTCGGTGGGCTCGACCTCGCCGCTCAGATCAATGTCGCCAATTTCTGCAAGGCCCCCACCGGTATCGAACAGGCGCTCGATGGCATCGCTGAGCTTGTCGTCTTCAACCAGAATGGCTTCGGTGTTCAGGCCGGTGCTGAACTGGATATCGGTGACGGCTTGATGGTTGGTCGGGTCCGACACGCCAATGAACAGTTTGTTGCCGCGCCGCCAGAGCGGCAGGGCGTGATGCTGGCGCACCAGCTTTTCGCTGACCAACCCTTTGGGCTGGCCGTCCTTGTCGAGGCTGTGCAGGTCCATGAACGGCACACCGAACTGCTCGGAAGCCATCTCGGCCAGTGTCAGGCTTTTCACCAGCTTGTGCTGGACCAGGTAAGTGATCAACGACACCTTGTCGCGGCGCGCCTGCTGGGAGGCCTGCTGGGCGGCTTTTTCGGTTAACAGCTCGGAAGCGACCAGTTGCTTGGCCAGACCGCTGAGGACAACATCAGACATAACACCACCAGACACAGACAGTGTGACGGTTATATCGCAGTCAGGCGGTACTGCCAAATGAGGATGTGCCGAGTGACAAAAAATGTCAGTTTGTGCGGATTGTTGGAGGCTTTGCTGCGCTCAGCTGGCGTTTTTGCGCCGAAATTGTGATGGCTGTCACTTTGGCATGCCCTGTGCTTTGACCCAGTCAGGCACCTTTTCCTTGACGCCTGGAGATGCGCAGATGAATGCACAAAAAGGTTTTACCCTGATCGAGCTGATGATCGTAGTGGCGATCATCGGTATCCTTTCCGCAGTTGCACTACCCGCTTACCAGAACTACACCAAGAAATCGCGCTTTACTGAGGTGATTTCGATCGCCAATGGTTACAAGACGGCAGTTGGCTTGTGCATCCAGGCGTTGGGCACCAAGACTGGTTGCGCAACCGGTACTAATGGTATCCCTGCTGCACCAGCAGCAGCACAAGGTGTTCTAGCTTCCTTGACGGCAACTGACGGCGCCATTACTGCGACCGGAACTACAGCTGTTGATGAGCGCACTTATGTTCTCACCCCAACTGTTACCGATTCGGGCACAACTTGGGCTGTGACTGGTACTTGTACCACTGCTACCCCGAAACTTTGCAACTGAGGCAAATTTGCTTGATGTTGTCATAAGTGCGGATCTTTCAGCCCAACTGAAATTTCAGATGCAATAAGCCCACGCTGGTCGTGGGCTTTTTCATTTATTTGATGCGCAATCAGCAAACCCAACGTCTCATCCAGACAATTACCCCCCGCCCCACCCCCGTACCCTGCGGTGTCTTTCTCAACCACCCAGGCGTCCTCCGATGAGCCAGAAACCGATCACCGTCCTGCGCGACACCACTCCCTTGCCCGTTGTCGATGCCTGCAAATGGGAGCGCATCGAAGGTGAGCCGCACACCGTCAACCTCAATGCCTACACCTCCGAGGACGGCTCGAAGATCATGGGCACCTGGGTCTGCACGCCGGGCAAATGGCGCGTGGAGTATGTGAAGTGGGAATACTGCGACTTCCAGGAAGGCTATTGCATCATCACCCCCGATGGCCAGGAGCCGATTCATCTGAAGGCCGGTGACAAGTTCATTGTTGAAGTCGGCATGAAGGGCACTTGGGAAGTGGTTGAAACCGTGCGCAAGTATTTCGTGTTCGCCTGATTCTGCTTTATCGCTTTAACCTCCTCTTTTGATGGTCGCAGCCTGTGCCGCGGCCATTTTTTTCGCCTGCCGTTTGATCAAAAAACGTCCCTGACGGCGTGCCTGCGACCGCCCGGCGCAGCGCTGTCGTGGTTGCGACACCCATGTCGTGATTGGCTTTGGTCGGGGCGCAATCGGGTAATAGACCCCATGCAGCCCAAGGGTAAGGTGGCGGGGCATTTTCATTGGCGTGCGTTGTAGTTACTCCCGATGTGCCTCAGCGTGTAAGGTGCGCCGTTTCCAGGGTAGCCAGCCTGTACCCGTCGACACAAAAAAGAGAAGAACAAGCACCATGATCAGCCCCGACTCCAGTGGTCAACTGGCGCAAGGTTTCAAGCCGCGTCATGTCACGATGTTATCGATTGCCGGCATTATTGGCGCCGGCCTGTTCGTTGGCTCCGGCCACGCCATCGCCGCCGCCGGCCCGGCCACCATCCTCTCCTACCTGTGTTCCGGTTTGCTGGTCGTGCTGGTGATGCGCATGCTCGGCGAAATGGCTGTGGCCAACCCGGACACCGGTTCGTTTTCCACCTACGCCGACCAGGCCATCGGGCCATGGGCCGGTTTCACCATCGGCTGGCTGTACTGGTGGTTCTGGGTGCTGGTCATCCCCATCGAAGCGCTGGCCGCCGGCCATGTGCTGCATCAGTGGTTCCCGCAGGTCGATGCCTGGTTGTTCGCCTTGCTGTCGATCGTGCTGCTGGCCGCGACCAACCTGTTCAGCGTGGCCAAGTACGGCGAGTTCGAGTTCTGGTTCGCGCTGTTCAAGGTTGCCGCAATCATCGGTTTCATCAGCCTCGGTTTTGCGGTGTTGTTCGGTTGGGTGCCGGGCCGCGAGGCCAGCGGCCTGACCACCCTGATGGCCAATCATGGCGGCTTTGCCCCCAACGGCTGGTCGACAGTGGTCGGGGCCTTCATCACGGTGATGTTCAGCTTTATCGGTACTGAAGCGGTGACCATCGCTGCTGCTGAGTCCGCCAGCCCCGCACGCAACATCGCCAGGGCCACCCGCTCGGTGATCTGGCGCATTGGCGTGTTCTACATCCTGTCGGTGTTCGTGATCATTTCCGTGGTGCCATGGAACGACCCGCAACTGACCGTGGTGGGCTCTTACCAGCGGGCGCTGGAGATCATGGACATCCCGTTCGCCAAGTTCATGGTCGATGTGGTGGTGCTGGTCGCGGTGGGTAGCTGCATGAACTCGTCGATCTATATCTCCTCGCGCATGCTCTACTCGTTGGGCAAGCGCGGCGAAGCACCGGCTGCAGTACGCAAGACATCAAAGGTCGGTGTGCCGCGCATGGCGGTGTACGCCAGTGTCGTGCTCGGTGCCATTATCACCGTCGTCAGTTACTTCGCGCCGTCCGGGCTGTTTGAATTCCTGCTGGCCAGTTCCGGCGCCATCGCGTTGCTGGTGTACCTGGTGATCGCCATCTCGCAACTGCGCATGCGCCGCAAGCTGACCCGGCAGAAAGTCGAGATTGCCTTGCCGATGTGGCTGTTCCCGTGGCTGACCTATGCGGTGATCCTGTTTATCTCGGCCGCGCTGGTGGTGATGATGATCACCCCGGATCACCGCGCGGAAATCACCTCGACCATCTGCCTGGCGCTGGCCATCTCGCTGATCGGCATCTTCGTTGCCGGGCGGCATGAGCAGCCCGAGAATGTCATTGCACAGGCTCAGGAAAAGACCTGAAACCAGGACTGTTGGCTTGGACCGGCGCTTGGCTTGCTCCCACCTCAACTCAGCCTTGAAATACGGTGGGAACGAGCTTGCTCGTGAAGAGGCCTATGAAGTCACAGCACCTGCGGCGAATGTACTGGTCCTTTCGCGACCACAGAGGTTTGCAAAGCTCAAACGAATAGCCCGCCCCAGGCTGACCCCAACAACAGCAAGGCCATGCCGCGATTGAAGCGCTGCATGGCTTGCGCGGTTGTCAGCAGACTAGCCGCCCCGCGCCCCAGCAACGCCCAGACCAGCAGGCAGGGAGTGGCGATCATAAAGAAGATCGCGGCATACAGCCCGTAATCGCCTGCGCTTGCCTGTGCGCCGGTAAACACGCTGACCACCGCCAGGGCCATCAGCCAGGTTTTGGGGTTGATCAGTTGCAGGCCTGCGCCGGCCCAGGCGCCCATGGCTTTGCTCTGGCTGTCGGCTGTCAGCACGCTGGCGGGCGCACGCCACAGTTGCCAGGCCAGCAGGCTGATCCAGGCCACACCCAGCCAGCCCATCAGCTGTTGCAACCAGGGCAGGCGCTGGAGAAACTCGCCCAGGCCCAGCCCGGTGAGTAACACAATCAGCGCCGCACCGGCACTGGCACCCAACGCAATGCGCAGCGCGACGCCCAGGCCGTGCAGGGCGCTGTTGCTCAGCACCAGAATATTGGTCGGGCCGGGTGTGATCGAGGCAACGAAGGCGAACAGGATGAAGGGCAGATAGTGGGTCATGGCTAGCTCCTTGGAGCTGCCGATTGTCCGTACCTGTCGCTCAGCGGTCTGGAAGGTTTGTGCAGTGCTTGCGGTAGGCGGCCGGGCTCAGGCCGTAGGCGCGGCGGAACCAGCGGCCCAGATGGCTCTGGTCGGCAAAGCCCAGCGCGGCGGCGACATCGGCAGGCGTCGAACCCTGATGCAGCAGCCTGCGTGCCAGGCTCAGGCGCAGTTGCACCAGATAGGCATGCGGCGCCAGCCCATAAGCCGCCTTGAACGCCCGTGACAGGCGAAAGCGGTCGACGCCGCTGGCCCGCGCCAGCTCATCCAGGCCGATATCCTGCTCGACGTGGGCGTGCAGGTATTCGCGTGCGCGGATAGCCACCTGCGGCAGCCGCGCGCTGCCCGGTTCGGCCTGACGCCAGTGCAGGGTGGCGCTCAGGGTTTCCAGCAAAGCATCCAGCGCCGCGTGGCGAACAATCCGCAGATCCTGGTGATGCAGCGCGACAAAGGCCTGGGCGATGCGCTGTACCAGCGCCGGCTCGTGGGCCAGGGTCTGACGAAAGCCGGGCAGGCTGTTGGCCGGGGCGTCGCCGAACAATGCCTGCATCTGGGTTTCAAGCCAATGCGGTTGCAGGTACAGGGTCGAATAGGTAAAACCACCGCTCAGCGGCGCATTGCCGTCATGAACTTCGCCGGGCTCCAGCAAAAACGCCTGGCCTGGCGTGCTGCTGTGCAACTGGCGCCGGCAGTTGAATTGCTGCACACCCTGCTCGGTAATGCCCACCAGATAACAGTCGTGCCAGTGCGGGTCGTAGGCATGGCCGGTAAAGTGCGCCCGAATGGTCTCGATCCCGGTTTCGGCATCCAGTTTGAGGGTGATCCAGCTAGTGGTCGGCATGATCGGTCAAGGGTGCCCGCAGGTTCATTCGCGCCGCCATTATCGTCCTTCCGGGCCGCTGGCTATCTAGAAGATTTGTGCAGCGCGATCAGGTTATTGCACCCCCATGCGCCGCCGCGCGCGGTGCACCGAGCCGTTGCGCACTGCCCAGCGCAATACCGGCGCCACGCTGCGCACGGCGGTGCGGATCAGGGCGCGCTTGGGCGCGCTCTGCTGGCGGCTGAGCATGGTGCTGGCCCAGTTGGGCAACAGCTCGATACCGGCCTGCATCATCAGCGCGCCGAACGGTTTGACCAGCCGATTGGGCGCCGGCTCCGCCAGCAGCAGGCGGATCACTTCATGACTGCGCTGGTCGCAGACCAGTTCGCTGCGGATATTGTCCAGATACTCGGCAATCGCCTGGCGTGAGCGCGGGACGTTGCGGGCACCCAGTTGCTCCGCGACCAGGGCGGTTTCGGCAAAATAGGCGTCCTGCTCGGCTGGCGACAGCTGCGGGTTGAGGTAACGCAGGTGCGCGGCCATGAAGCAACTGACCTCCGCGACATGCACCCAGGTCAGCAAGGCCGGATCGCTGGCCGCATAAATCCGGCCGTCCGGTGCAGTGCCGGTGATCTGCAGGTGAATACGCCGTACCTTGTCGATCAGCCACTGGGCATCCTGCGTCGAGCCATAGGTGGTCCCTGAGATGAACTGCCCGGTGCGGCGCAGGCGACCGAGCATGTCCTGACGAAAGCTCGAATGATCCCAGACCCCGGACAATGCCAGTGGATGCAGGGTCTGCAGCATCAGCGCGCTGATACCGCCGATCAGCATACTGGTGAAATCCCCATTGACCCGCCAGCACACCGCCTGCGGGCCGAACAGGCCAGGGTCACCCTTGGGGTTCTCCAGGTCGAGCTGACCGAGCGCCAGGCCGGTCAGGCTCAGAACCTGCGTTTCGATACGACGGCGAATGAATTCCATATAACGCCTAAGGCTGATCCACGGGCCGGAGCATAACCCCGAGCGAACTTGCTCGCGAATAATGAAGGCTAAGCGCCTTGATGCTCAAGCGCCGGGTCGCATTTAACGGATAAACCCTCTCAACGGTTCATCCGTTTGTCGATCAGCTCATCCACCACCGCCGGATCGGCCAGGGTCGAGGTGTCCCCCAGGCTGTCGAGCTCGTTACAGGCAATCTTGCGCAGGATCCGTCGCATGATCTTGCCCGAACGGGTCTTGGGCAACGCTGGCGTCCACTGGATCAGCTCAGGCTTGGCAAAGCTGCCGATCTCGCCACTGACCCGCGTCAGCAACTCCTGCTTCAGCGTATCAGAGGGTTCCACGCCCTTGACCGGGGTCACAAAGGCATAGATCGCCATGCCTTTGACCTCATGCGGATAACCGACCACGGCCGCCTCGGCAATGCTGTCATGCAGCACAATCGCGCTCTCGACCTCCGCCGTGCCGATCCGGTGCCCGGACACATTGAT
The DNA here is from genome assembly GCF_024129905.1 of Pseudomonas sp. 21LCFQ010. Taxonomy (NCBI): domain Bacteria; kingdom Pseudomonadati; phylum Pseudomonadota; class Gammaproteobacteria; order Pseudomonadales; family Pseudomonadaceae; genus Pseudomonas; species Pseudomonas sp. 21LCFQ010. Next base: position 108,579 of record NZ_JAMYDZ010000015.1, read on the forward strand.
CACATCATCGACCCGCCCGGTAATCCAGTAATCACCGTCCTCGTCGCGGCGCGCACCATCACCCGTGAAGTAATAGCCGGGGTAAGGCTTGAAATAGGTGTCGATCATCCGCTGCGGGTCACCGTACACACTGCGGATCTGCCCTGGCCAACTGGCCTTGATCGCCAGCAAGCCACTGCCCGCGCCTTCGATTGGCTGGCCTTTGTCATCGAGTAACACCGGCTGCACGCCAAACAACGGCCGGCTGGCACAACCGGGTTTGATCCGCGCCTCACCCACCAGTGGGCTGAGCATGATGCCGCCGGTCTCGGTCTGCCACCAGGTATCGACGATGGGGCAGCGCGCCTGGCCGACCTGGCGGAAGTACCAGTCCCAGGCTTCGGGGTTGATCGGCTCGCCGACACTGCCCAGCACCCGCAGGCTGCTGCGCGAAGTGCTCTGCAAGGGACCGGAACCCTCGCGCATCAGGGCGCGCAGTGCGGTTGGTGCGGTGTAGAAGATGTTCACCTGATGCTTGTCGATCACTTGCCAGAAGCGCGAACTGTCCGGGTAGTTAGGCACGCCTTCAAAGATCAGGGTGGTCGCGCCGTTGGCCAATGGGCCGTAGACGATGTAGCTGTGGCCGGTGACCCAGCCGACATCCGCCGTGCACCAGTAGACTTCGCCATCCTGGTAGTCGAACACCAGCTTGTGAGTCAGCGCCGCGTGCAACAGGTAGCCGCCGGTGGTGTGCAACACGCCCTTGGGTTTACCGGTGCTGCCGGAGGTGTAGAGGATAAACAGCGGGTCCTCGGCGTCCATCGCCTCGGGCGGGCAATGGTCATCGACCCCTTTGAGCGCCAGGTGATACCAGATATCCCGGCCTTCGACCCAGTTGATCTCGCCTTGGGTACGCTCTACCACCAGTACGGTAGTGACCGCCGGGCAGCTTTGCAGCGCTTTGTCGACGTTGGCCTTGAGCGGGATGTACTTGCCGCCGCGCACGCCCTCATCGGCAGTGATCACGGTATGGCAGTCGGCATCGAGTATCCGGTCGCGCAGCGCTTCTGGAGAGAAGCCGCCAAACACCACTGAATGCACCGCGCCGATGCGCGTGCAGGCGAGCATGGCGTAGGCGGCTTCGGGGATCATTGGCATGTAGATGCACACCCGGTCGCCTTTTTTCACGCCACGTTGCTTGAGCACGTTGGCCAGCCGTGCCACATGGTGATGGAGCTTCTTGTAGGTGATTTCGGCGGACTCGCCGGGGTTGTCGCCTTCCCAGATTATGGCCGGCTGATCGCCGCGGCTGGCCAGGTGGCGGTCGATGCAGTTGTAGCTGACGTTCAGTTTGCCGCCCTTGAACCACTGCGCCTGGCCGGTGTGCAGGTCGGCCTGGCAGACCTGGGTCCAGGGTGCATCCCAGTCGAGAAACGCGTTGGCCTGTTCGGCCCAGAACTGTTCCGGCTGCTCGATAGACTGCCGATACAGGCGCTGATAGTCATCCGGGCTCAGGCGCGCTGCGCGGCGTACGGCATCGGCTTGAGGGAAATCGCTGAGCTGCAACATGCCATGCTCCTTGTTCTTGGGTCTCTACAAGAATAGGAGCGGCAAGGGGGAGGAGGGTTCAATCCCGGTAGGCATAGCGCGGGTGTTACCGATCTGAGCTCGTTCCCACAGAGGGTGTTCTCACAGATCTGAGTTGCTACCTCAGTGGGAACGAGCTCGCTCGTGAAGGGGGCGTTACATTCACACTATCTGCTGTGAATATCACGCCGCTTTCACGACCAAGGTCGTTCCCGCATGGGTCGTCCCTACAAGGGGATCAACCGCGATGACGGCCGCGGAAGTAGTTGATCAGACCCTGGGTAGAGGCATCTTCGGCAGGCTCTTCGATACCGCCGGTCAGGCGCTGGTAGACGCCTTTGCCCAGCTCTTTGCCCAGCTCCACACCCCATTGGTCGAAGGCGTTGATGCCCCAGATCACGCTTTGCACGAACACTTTGTGCTCGTACATGGCGACCAGTGCACCCAGCCGGCGCGGGCTGATGCGCTCGACCACCAGGGTATTGCTCGGCCGGTTGCCGGGGATCACCTTGTGCGGCGCCAGCTTCTGAATCTGCTCTTCGGGCACGCCTTTTTCACGCAGTTCGGCTTCGGCCTCGGTGCGGGTCTTGCCCAGCATCAGCGCCTGGCTCTGCGACAGGCAGTTGGCGTACAGCCACTGATGATGGTCGGCAACCGGGTTGAAGCTGACGATCGGCACGATGAAGTCGGCCGGAATCAGCTGGGTGCCCTGGTGCAGCAACTGATGGTAGGCGTGCTGGCCGTTACAGCCCACACCGCCCCAGATCACCGGGCCAGTGTCGGTCGATACCGGGCTGCCGTCCTGACGCACGCTCTTGCCGTTGGACTCCATGTCCAGCTGTTGCAGGTGCTTGGTGATGTTGCGCAGGTAATGGTCGTACGGCAGGATCGCGTGGCTCTGTGCGCCCCAGAAATTGCCATACCACACCCCGAGCAGGCCCAGCAGCACCGGCATGTTCTGCTCGAACGGCGCGCTCTGGAAGTGCTGGTCCATGGTGTAGGCGCCCGACAACAGCTCCTTGAAGTTGGACATGCCGATGGCCAGCGCAATCGGCAGACCGATGGCCGACCACAGCGAATAGCGGCCACCGACCCAGTCCCACATCGGGAAGATGTTTTCTTCACGAATACCGAATGCCACCGCCGCCGCGTTGTTGCTCGACACGGCAATGAAGTGACGATGCAGTTCGGCTTCCGAGCCGCCCTGAGCCAGATACCAGGCCCTTGCCGCCTGGGCGTTCTTGAGGGTTTCCAGGGTGCTGAAGGATTTCGACGAGACGATGAACAGTGTGGTTTCGGCACGGATGTTCATCGACAGCTCGTGGAATTCACTGCCGTCGATATTGGCCAGGTAATGGCAACGTACGCCCTTGTGGGTGTAGGCCAGCAGCGATTCGGAGACCAGCTCCGGACCCAGGTAGGAGCCACCGATGCCGATGTTGACCACGTCGGTGATCGGCTTTTCGGTGTAGCCGCGCCACAGGCCGTCATGGATCCGGCCGACCAGTTCGGTCATCTGGCTCAGCACCCGGTGCACTTCGGGCATGATGTTGGTGCCGTTGACCAGCAGCTTGTCACCCACCGGGCGTCGCAGCGCGGTGTGCAGCGCCGGGCGGCCTTCGGAGGCGTTGACCAGCTCGCCGTCGTACTGCGCCTTGATGGCTTCCTTGAGGCCCGCTTCCTTGGCCAGATTGACCAGCAACTCGCGGGTTTCGGTGGTGATCAGGTTTTTCGAGTAGTCGAGAAACAGGCCATTGCTGCTCAGGGTGAACTGGCTGAAACGCTGCGGGTCAGCGGCGAATGCATCGCGCATGCTGAAGTCTTGCATTGCCTGGCGGTGTTGGCTCAATGCCTGCCAGGCGGGCAGAGCGGTCACATCGGAAGGATTGCGGTAGTACGCCATCGCTTGGGGTTTCCTTTAACTTGAACTGCCAGTGGACATGTCAGGGCCGCAGCTGCGGCGGCCGTTGTGTAGCGCAGGCTCGACATTGGGGGCGCTGCTCAATGTACGGGCATTTCACGCCAGGGTGCCATCGATTACCACGCCAATCTGTAGGGCTATGGCACTGCTGTCCCAGCTTAGTTCATCGCAGGGCGCCGTTGCAGTAGCCAATGACGCCTCAGCGGCTCAGGTGCAGGTTGTCGATCAGTCGGGTTTTGCCCAGCAACGCTGCGCCAATCACCACCACATCGCGATCAGCCGCGGTGGCCGGGCGCAGGCTGGTAGCCTCGCGAATCTCCAGATAATCGACGCGAAAGCCAGCTGCCGCAAGCTCGTCGCGGCCACTGTCGAGCAAGGCTGTGAACCGGGTGTCACCGGCTTGCAGGGCATCGGCTATCGAGCGCAGTACCCGGTACAGGGCCGGCGCCTGGGCGCGCTGCTCATCACTCAGGTAACCATTGCGCGACGACAGCGCCAGGCCGTCAGCGGCGCGCACGGTGGGTTCGCCAATGATCTGGATTGGCATGTTCAGGTCGCGGACCATCGCGCGGATCACCGCCAGCTGCTGGAAGTCCTTCTCGCCAAATACCGCGACATCCGGCTGAACCATGTTGAACAGCTTGCTGACCACCGTGGCCACGCCTTCAAAATGCCCGGGCCGGCTGGCACCGCACAGACCTTCGGAAACCAGCGGTACGCTGACCCGGGTCTGCTCGCCCATGCCGTTGGGGTACATCTCGTCCACACCGGGGCTGAACAACAGGTGGCAGCCAGACTGCTGGAGCTTTTGCTGGTCGGCGGTGAGGGTGCGCGGGTAACTGGCCAGGTCTTCATTGGCGCCGAACTGCAGCGGGTTGACGAAGATGCTCGCCACCACGAAGTCAGCGTGTTCAGCGGCGCGGGCCACCAGAGTGGTATGGCCGCTGTGCAGATTGCCCATGGTCGGCACCAGCGCAATGCGTTTACCGTCTTTACGTGCCTGGGCAATGGCTGCACGCAGTGCCTGAACGCTGTTGACTGTGTTCATGCCTGGAATCCGTGTTCAAGGGCAGGGAAGCTGAGGTCTTTGACTGCGGCTACATAGGCGTTGATGGCCGACGGGATATCCGGCTGGCCGACCATGAAATTGCGCACGAAGCGGGCGACCCGGCCGCTGATCGACAGGCCGAGCATGTCGTGCAGCACCAGCACCTGGCCGTCGGTGCCGCTGCCGGCGCCGATCCCGATGACCGGCACCTGGACGGCCTGGGTAATTTCCTGGGCCAGCTCGGTGGGCACGCATTCGAGCAGAATCATCGCTGCGCCGGCCTGTTCAAGGGCAATGGCGTCGGCCCGCATCTGTCGGGCCTGGGCTTCGAGCCGGCCCTGGACTTTATAGCCGCCCATCACATTGACGGTTTGCGGGGTCAGGCCCAAATGTACGCACACCGGAATACCGCGGTCGGTGAGCTGGCGTACCGAGTCGGCCAGCCAGGCAGCACCTTCGACCTTGACCATGTGCGCGCCGGCCCGCATCAGCGTGGCGCTGTTGAGCAGGGTCTGCTCAATGCTGGCGTTGGCCATGAAGGGCAGGTCAGCGAGCACCAGCGCGCCTTGATTGCCACGGCTGACACTGGCGACGTGATACGCCATGTCGGCGACAGTAACAGGCAGGGTGCTGTCATGGCCCTGCAGGACCATGCCCAGCGAGTCACCGACCAGCAGGACTTCGACGCCCGCCCCACTGGCGACATGGGCGAAAGTCGCGTCATAGCACGTCAGCATGGTGATCTTTTCACCCTTTTGCTTGAGCGACTGCAACGACGTAACGGTTGTAACCGGCATGTAGAGTTCCTCCATCACCAGGCGCTGTAAATCCTTGGGATTTATCCTGGAAAGCAGGCACACCGTCGTGTCGCGGTGTTTTGCAAAGGCCTGTCTTGTGCCCATTCGCCAGCAAGCCGGCGCGGGAGGCCTATCTTCGTGAGGCGGGAGTGTGAAGTCAATTGGAGGTGTTACCCGTTACGAGGACGCTTCTAAAAACTTCTTTTATAAGCGCCCTCTGGGCATTAAAGGATTGCTACTGCAAGGCTGGCAGCCGCTCAAGGCCTTCGAAGGGGCAGGCGGCCAGCATCTGGTCGAGGCGGCGGCCGTCGGGCAGTTGCAGGTCGGCGTCCAGCTCGGCCAGCGGATAGAGCACGAACGCCCGGGCCTGCATGTGGTAATGCGGCACCTGCAGGCGCGGCACGTCGATCAACTGCTTGCCGAACAACAGGATATCCAGGTCCAGCGTACGTGGCCCCCAGCGCTCCAGACGCTCGCGGCCTTGATCGAGTTCTATGGCCTGAAGAGCGTCGAGCAATTGCAAGGGCGCCAGATCAGTATCCAGTGCCGCCACCGCATTGGTGTAGCGCGGTTGGCCGGGCAGCAATGAGTCGCTGACGTAGAACGACGATACCCCAGCCAACCGGGTGTCGGGCAGCCGGGCCATGGCTTCAAGGGCGTTGCGCAACTGCGCCGCCGGGTCGGCCAGGTTGCTGCCCATGCCGATGTAGGCGCGTTCAGTCATTGAACAGGTCTGCATCGTCGCTGCCGCGCTTGCGTTTCGAACCGCTGCGGCGGCGCTTGCGCGGGCCGTTGCCGGTTTCGTCGGACTTGCTGCTCAGATCGCTGATCATGTGCCGCCGTTGGCTGTCGTTGGCGTCCTGATAATCGGTCCACCACTGGCCCAGACCATCGGTCTGTTCGCCAGCGGTTTCACGTAGCAACAGGAAGTCGTAACCGGCGCGAAAGCGCGGATGGTCGAGCAACTGGTCGGCGCGTTTGCCATAACGGCGCGGCAAGCGTTCCTGCATGTCCCAGATCTCGCGGATCGGCAGGGTGAAACGCTTGGGGATGGCAATGCTGCGGCACTGTTCGACGATCAGTTCGTGGGCGGCGTCCTGCATCGCGGTGATCGGCGGCGTACCGCGCTCTTGCAGGCGCAGTACCCGGGCCGGCAAGGCTGGCCAGAGCAGCGCTGCGAACATGAAGGCCGGGGTGACCGGCTTCTCCTGGCGCACCCGCAGGTCGGTGTTGGCCAGCGCTTTGCTGATCAGCGTATGGGTGTAGGTCGGGTTGTATTCCAGCGCCTTGGCGGTGGCCGGGAACAGCGGGTCGAACAGCTCAAGGTCGACGAGCATTTCGAAAGTGATCTCGCCATGCCCGGACAGAAACAGCTTGAGCGACTCTTCGAACAGCCGTGCCGCCGGGATATCGCGCAGCATCGGTGCCAGCGGCCGGATCGGCAGCATGCTGTGTTTTTCGATGCCGAAGTTCAGCTTGGCCGCGAAGCGCACCGCACGCAGCATGCGCACCGGGTCTTCCTTGTAACGTTGCTCCGGGTCGCCGATCAGGCGAATCAGCCGATTGCGAATATCGTGTACACCGTTGGCGTAATCGAGGATGCGCTCGGTCACCGGGTCGTAGTACAGCGCGTTAATAGTGAAGTCGCGGCGCTGTGCATCGTCTTCCAGAGTGCCGTAGACGTTGTCACGCAGGATCCGGCCACTGGAGTTGCGCGATGACTGGTGGGTGTTTTCTTCTTCATCTTCGTCGGGATGATTGGCGCGAAAGGTCGCGACCTCGATGATTTCCCGGCCGAAGTGAATATGCACCAGCTTGAAGCGTCGGCCAATGATGCGCGCATTGCGAAACTCGGCGCGGATCTGCTCGGGCGTGGCGCTGGTGGCAACGTCGAAGTCCTTGGGGTTGATCTGCAGCAGCAGGTCGCGAACGCAGCCGCCGACCAGATAGGCCTGGTAGCCCGCGCTTTGCAGGCGCTCGACGATGTTCACCGCATGGCGGCTGAACTGAGCGCGTTGCAGCGAATGCTGATTGCTATTGAGCACGATCGGCGTTGAACGCGTGTGTTGCTGCGGCGTGCGCAGTGGAGAGCGAAATGACTGGAACAGCTTCTTCAGCATGGGATGCACTGTTTGAAGGAATATTCGGCCAAAAATGGAGAATGACCGCATGATGGGCGGGGATTCTAGCATTTGATCGAGCAATGGTGTAGGAAGCCGTCTAAGCGGGAGGTAGGCCGCGTGCTGCGGGCCTTGTAGGCAGGGTGACAGAAGTCCGGAAGCTACTGGGGGAGCCGAAGCTCCCCCAAAGTGCGTGCTCTTTATTTTTATTATTGAGTCGGGCTTCTTGTTTTTGTTGAGTGCCCATTCACAAGGCTTTGTGCCTGTGAAACCTCTCAAACCGAGAGTAAAGAGCAAACGGATTGCTTTGGTCGCTGTCTTGCAATGATCAATCGATCCAACCAGTTCAGGTGCTACCTTGGGGTAGTTTTTGTTGTTCTCAGTCTGGTCGTGGGGCAAGCCCCAAATACAACACCTCTCCAAAAGAATCAGTTAGCTGCGCCTCCGCCGTGTTGTTCTTGTTATGCGTGAGTCGATTCGTCTTGTTTTTATTATGTGGGTGGTACAGGTTTTTATTTTTCTTGTACTAAGCATATAGCAGAACACGTGCCAACTTTTTGAAGTCCTTGTAAATCAAGGGGTTGGGCGTGCCGTGATTGCTGGTGGGCGAAAAAAAGCCGGGATTTCGTTACCGTAAACCCCGGCTTTTGTTACGTCTGGATAAGGATCGGTAACAGTTTTGCTCGCTGGGCGGGAACTGTTACCTGGTCGCGCGATCAGGTTTCGTTGGTGACACCCTTGCGCCGCGGTATGCCCAGGCGCTGGCGGCGCTCCCAGAGGCACTTGCGGCTCACGCCCAGTTTGCGCGCCAGTTCGGTTTCGGTCATGTGGTCCTGGTGTTCAAGGACAAAATGCTGGAAGTAGTCTTCCAGCGACAGGTCTTCACTGGGATCCTGATTGGCCCCGCTTGCGCCATTGGGCAGCGGCGCCAGGCCGACGAAATCCACCTCGTCCAGATCACTCAGCTCAATGTCGATGCCCAGCAGGTCGGCAGAGATTTCCGCCGACTCACTGAGAATCACCGAGCGCTCGACGGCGTTTTCCAGCTCGCGCACGTTACCGGGCCAGCTGTAGTGGTGGATGGCCTGCTCGGCATCGGCACCGAAGCGTAGCTCAGGGCGTCCGGCCTTGGCGCTCTGCCGGGCCAGAAACGCGCGGGCAATCTCCAGCACGTCGTTGCCACGCTCGCGCAGCGCCGGCAGCTTCAAGGCAATCACATGCAGGCGGTAATAAAGGTCTTCGCGGAAGTCGCCGTTTTTGGCCAGGGTCTTGAGGTCGCGGTGGGTCGCAGCAATCAGGCGCACATCGACCTTTTGCGATTGCACCGAGCCGACCCGGCGAATTTCGCCTTCCTGCAAGACGCGCAGCAGCCGTGCCTGAGCCTCCAGCGGCAGCTCGCCGATTTCGTCGAGAAACAGCGTACCGCCATCGGCCGCCTCGACCAGGCCTGCACGGCCGGCACTGGCCCCGGTAAAGGCGCCTTTTTCATGGCCGAACAGTTCCGATTCAATCAGCGATTCGGGAATCGCCGCGCAGTTGACCGAGATCATCGGCGCCTTGGCGCGGCGCGAAAGGTTATGCAGGGCGCGTGCGACCAGCTCTTTGCCGGTGCCGGACTCGCCCTGGACCAGCACGTTGGAGTCGGTGGGCGCGACCTTGCGGATCTTGCCGTACAGGTCCTGCATCGGCGGGCAGGAACCGATAATGCCGATTTCGCCATTGGCGTTGGCGGCGGTCGGTTTGTCCGTTGCGCTGGCGGCCTTGCCGGTACTGCGCTCGGCGGCCAGGGGTTGTGGCTGGGGTTGCGTTGATTGGCGATCGCGCAGGATTCGCGCCACCGCCTGGAGCATTTCGTCGTGGTCAAAAGGCTTGGCGATATAATCGACCGCGCCCATTTTCATCGAGTCGACGGCCGAGCGCAGGCTGGCATAGCTGGTCATGATCAGCACCGGTTTGCCTTCGCCAAGCTTGATCAGTTCGGTGCCCGGCGCGCCGGGCAGACGCAGGTCGCTGACGATCAGGTCAAACGATGGAATGCTGAAGCGTTCCTGAGCCTCCTGCACCGAGCCGGCTTCGCTGACCTGATACTGATTGCGCTCCAGTAAGCGGCGCAGCGCCGAGCGGATGATGGTTTCGTCTTCGACGATCAGAATATGCGGCATTGATTCAGTTCTCTCGACGGTCTCAGTTCACGGTGGACGTCGCTTCGACATGTCGCGGTAGCGTCACCCGGATACGGGTGCCACGTTGCCGTACAGGGTCGGCCGGACTGTCGATGGTGATTTGTCCATAATGCTCTTCAACGATGGAATAGACCAGAGCAAGCCCCAGCCCAGTGCCTTCGCCAGGATCTTTGGTGGTGAAGAACGGTTCGAACAATCGGTCCATGATTGCTTTCGCAATACCACTGCCTTCATCTTCGACGATCAGGTCCACGGTATGTTCAGAGGCTTCGCTCATGACCCGCACGGCACTGCCGGCCGGGGATGCGTCGCGTGCGTTGGACAGCAGGTTGATCAGCACCTGAGCCAGCCGCTGCGGGTCGCCATCGGCCCAGTGGTCGGGGTCGCAGAGGTTGTAGAACTGTATTTCAAAGTTGCGCCGGTTGAGCGCCAGCAGACCAATGGCATCCTGCGCGACTTCGGCCAGGCACACCGGTTCGTCGCTGTTCTGGTGTGCGCCGGCGTGGGCGAAGCTCATCAGCGACTGGACGATGCGTGATACGCGCTTGGTCTGTTCGATGATCTGGCTACTGATTTCCGCCAGTTCCGGTTCGTCTTCGCGTTCTTCGCGCAGGTTCTGCGCCAGGCAGGCGATACCGGTGATCGGGTTGCCGATTTCGTGGGCCACCCCGGCGGCCAGTCGGCCAATGCTGGCCAGGCGCTCGGAATGCACCAGCTTGTCTTCGAGCATCTGGGTTTCGGTAAGGTCTTCGACCAGCAGCACCAGGCCACTGTTGCCGGGCGCCAGCGGTTCGTCAATGGCCGCCTTGTGCAGGTTCAGCCAGCGAATCTGGCCCTCCAGCGACAGCCGCTGTTTGTGCAGGTGTTCGTCAGGCACGCTGATGAAGCTGCTCAGCAGGCCTTTCCAGGGCTCGGCAATGGTCTCCAGCCGCGAACCCACCACATGCTGGGCAGGAACGCCGGTCAGTTCTTCCATGGCCCGGTTCCACATCAGGATTTCCTGATCCTTGGCCAGCGAGCAGACCCCCATGGGCAGTTCCTGCAGGGTCTGGCGGTGGTAGCGGCGCAAGGCGTCGAGTTCCGCGGCCAGGCCGGTGAGGCGCGAGTGGTAGTCCTCAAGCCGGCTCTCGATGAAGTGGATGTCTTCGGTCACGTACTTCTCGCCGCCGGACTTATACGGCAGGAACGTTTCGACCATGTCCTGGGCGACGCTTGGGCCCATCAGGCCGGACAGGTTGGCTTCGATCCGGTCGCGCAGGCGGCGCAAGGCATACGGGCGGCGTTCGTCGAAGGGCAGGTACAGGTCACGCAGTGCCTGCTCAACCTCTTTTTGTGCGGCCTTACCGCCCAGCGGTTTGGCCAGTTGGGTGGCGAATTCCTGAGGCGAGGCAACGAACAACTCACGGCGTTGTGGGCGGCGCACGTTATCCACAGCACAGGCTTCGGCGGCACTGGCCTCTTCGGCGCTGGCGTTGGTGAACAGCGACACCAGAGTGAACATCACCACGTTGGCCGCCAGTGAGGCGATCGCCGCCATGTGCCAGCTGGTGTCATCCAGCACATAGATCATGTTCAGCATCGGAATGTAGAAGCCTTCGAGATTGCCCAGCAGCGGCAACAGCATGCTGAACACCCAGACCGTGATGCCGGCCAGGATCCCGGCGATAAAGCCGCGTCGGTTGGCGGTCGGCCAGTACAGCACCGACAGGACGCCGGGCAGGAACTGCAAGGTGGCGACGAAGGCGACGATGCCCATATTGGCCAGGTCTTGCTGGGCGCCGAGCATCAGGTAGAAGCAGTAGCCGGCAGCGATGATGGCGATGATCAGCGCGCGGCGGGTCCATTTCAGCCAGCGATAGATATTGCCCTCGGCCGGCGGCTGGTACAACGGCAGCACCAGATGGTTGAGGGCCATGCCCGACAACGCCAGGGTGGTGACGATAATCAGCCCGCTGGCTGCCGACAGGCCGCCTACATAAGCCAGCAACGCCAGTGATTTGCTGTGCGCGGCCATGCCCAGGCCCAGGGTGAAGTATTCCGGGCTGGTCGGTGCGCCGAGTTTCAGGCCGGCCCAGAGAATCAGCGGCACGGCGAGGCTGATCAGCAGCAGGTAGAACGGCAGCCCCCAGCTGGCACTGACCAGTGCGCGCGGGTTGAGGTTCTCGGTAAAGGTCATGTGATACATGTGCGGCATGACGATGGCCGAGGCAAAGAACACCAGCAGCAGGGTGCGCCACGGGCCTTCCTGCAATGGGGTGTGCAGCGAGGCCAGGGCGGTCTGGTTCTGCAACAGCCAGAGTTCCAGTTGTTGCGGGCCGCCGAACACCGTGTACAGGGCGTAGATACCCAGCGCGCCCAGCGCGACCAGTTTGATGATCGACTCAAAGGCAATCGCGAACACCAGGCCCTGGTGCTTTTCCCGGGTTGCGATATGCCGTGAGCCAAAGAAGATCGTGAACAGGCTGATCAGGGCGCAGAAGGCTACGGCGACCCGGTTGCGCACCGGCTCACCGGTCAGAATGCCGATCGAGTCGGCCACCGCCTGGATCTGCAGGGCCAGCAGCGGCAAGACGCCGATCAGCATGAATATCGTGGTCAGGGCGCCTGCCCAGGTACTGCGAAAGCGAAACGCGAATAAGTCGGCCAGCGATGAAAGCTGATAGGTGCGGGTGATTTTCAGAATCGGGTAAAGCAGCACCGGCGCCAGCAGAAACGCCCCGGAAACACCCAGATAGGTCGCCAGAAAACCATAACCATACTGATAGGCCAGGCCCACTGTGCCGTAGAACGCCCAGGAGCTGGCGTAAACCCCAAGCGACAGGGTGTAGGTCAGCGGGTGGCGAATGATCCAGCGTGGAATCAGGCCGCGCTCGCTGATCCAGGCAACGCCGAACAGCACCAGCAGGTAGGCCGTGCTGACCAGCAGCATTTGGGTCAGGCTAAAGCTCATCGGCGTCTCGCTGGCTTTGCAGAATGAACGTCACCACGATGAGAATCAGCCAGAGCATGTATGGCCGGTACCAGGCGCCTGTTGCGTCGATCCACCAGTCCATGATGGCTGGCGAAAACAGATAGATGCCCACCACCAGCAGCAGGACCAGTCGGTAGATGTACATGGCGCCTCCTTGAACCAGGTGTCTTGGGTGGGTGAGGAGCGGCATGTTAACCAATGCGGTACAACCTGCAAGCGCCGATTTCAGCAGAATTCGGCAACCGCTCTGGATCAGTCTATTCCAGACTCCGCAATGACTGAAAGCCTGGGGATTTGCCCGGCATCCCAGTGCTGCACCGCCCAACTGAGCACTTCCTGCGGCGTACCATAGAGCAGTTGTTCGTCAGTGGGTTGCCCAAGTGCGCGCAAGGCTCGCAGCAGCAACGGGGTGGCCTGGTCGGCGGGCAGCGGGGGCGAGCGGTAGGACTTGCCGAGTTTGTGGCCGTCGGGCTGGGTAATCAGTGGCACATGCAGGTAGCGCGGTTGGGCAATGCCGAGCAGCTCTTGCAGGTACAGTTGCCGAGGCGTGGAGTCGAGCAGGTCGGCGCCGCGCACAATGTTGTTGATACCTTGCCAGGCGTCGTCGATGACCACCGCCAGTTGATAGGCGTAAAACCCGTCGCGGCGGCGAATCACAAAATCACCGGCCTCGCGGCCCAGATGCTGGCGATACTCACCCTGTACCCGGTCGGTAAAGCGGTACTCGAGCTCCGGTACACGCAGCCGGATAGCACCGTCACTCGGGGCGTGGCCGAGGTTGCGGCACAAGCCGGGGTACACCCCGTCATAGGCTTGCAGCTGTTTACGCGAGCAGGTGCAGGTGTAGGCCAGCCCTTGGCTGAACCAGCGCTCAAGAACCTGGGCATAGGCGTCATGGCGTTCGCTCTGGCGCACGCAGTCACCGTCCCATTCAAAACCGTAGGCTTCCAGGGTTTGCAAAATGGCTGTCTGGGCGCCGGCCACTTCCCGTGGCGGGTCCAGATCTTCCATGCGCATCAGCCACACGCCGTTGGCTGCGCGGGCGTCCAGATAAGATGCCAGGGCAGCGACCAGTGAGCCGAAATGCAGATAACCGCTGGGGGTGGGTGCGAAGCGCCCGACGTAAGAAGATTTGTTCATGCGGTGATAATAACGGCTCAACAAAAAAGACGCCGAAGCGTCTTTTTATTGCAGGGGCGGCGGGCTTACTTGCCGACCTGCTTTTCCTTGATTTCTGCCAAGGTCTTGCAGTCGATGCACAGGTCGGCAGTCGGGCGGGCTTCGAGACGGCGAATGCCGATTTCAACGCCGCAGGACTCGCACCAGCCGTACTCTTCGTCGAGGATCAGTTGCAGAGTCTTGTCGATCTTCTTGATCAGTTTGCGCTCGCGGTCACGGGCACGCAGTTCAAGGCTGAACTCTTCTTCCTGACTGGCGCGGTCGGCCGGGTCGGGGAAGTTTGCCGCATCATCCTTCATATGGTCTACCGTGCGGTCGACCTCCTGCATCAAGTCACTTTTCCACTTGTTGAGGATTTTGGTGAAGTGCGCGCGCATAGGCTCGCCCATGTACTCTTCGCCCTTGGTTTCTACATAAGGCTCGAAACCGCTGATTAGATTCTGTTGCTTTTCTTGCGTGGGCATGTAGGGACCGCCTCTCACTCTTCTAATCTGTTGCGCAGGATGTTCCATCACCGACACCCGTCGGCCCTGCAGGTGCAAGCCGGCGAACTTACCAGATCAATTCGCCGTCCGCTACTCCCGGTTGTCGTGCATGGCACCGGGTTGTGAACGAGCCGTTAAAGTCTGGTTGCCGACAATCAAACCTAGAACATTAAAGCGCACCAGAGTTTCTTTTTTATTTTTGTTAATGCACCTTTTTGCGGCACTTTGATCACCCTGCGGCGGCCAGGTCATGGGTAGAATCGTGTCTGCCTGCCCGTTGCACAAGGCAAATCAACGGGAGCCTCTGAAAACATCGGCGAGGCAGCCAGCGCAAGCTGCGTGTAACTCCGCAGGCGCCCAGCCAGCAGGCAGTTTTCAGAGGTGCCCGAATGTCCAATTTCAAAGGAACGCCCATGGTCCAGCACTACAGTGCGCGCAGCCGCGCCATCGAACCCTTTCATGTCATGGCCTTGTTGTCGCGCGCCAATGAACTGCAGGCGGCCGGGCACGATGTGATCCACCTGGAAATCGGCGAGCCCGACTTTACCACCGCCCAGCCGATCGTTGCGGCGGGCCAGGCTGCCCTGGCCGAGGGCAAGACCCGCTACACCGCAGCCCGCGGTCTACCGGAGCTGCGCGAGGCGATCGCCGGGTTCTATGCCCGGCGCTACAGCCTGAATATTGATCCGCAGCGTATTCTGATCACTCCGGGTGGCTCGGGTGCGCTGCTGCTGGCCAGCAGCCTGCTGGTCGATCCGGGTAAGCACTGGCTGTTGGCTGATCCGGGCTACCCGTGCAACCGGCATTTTCTGCGCCTGGTTGAAGGCGGCGCGCAACTGGTCCCGGTCGGCCCCGATGAGCGTTATCAGTTGACGCCGGGGCTGGTCGAGCGTTTCTGGAATCAGGACAGTGTGGGTGCATTGCTGGCATCACCGGCTAACCCGACCGGCACCTTGCTGCAGCGCGATGAGCTCAAGGCATTGTCCACGACCCTCAAGGCGCATCGCGGCCATATGGTGGTCGACGAGATCTACCACGGCCTGACTTACGGCACCGAGGCCAGCAGTGTCCTGGAAGTGGACGATGATGCCTTCGTGCTTAACAGTTTTTCCAAATACTTTGGCATGACCGGCTGGCGGCTGGGCTGGCTGGTGGCGCCGCCAGCGGCAGTCGGTGAACTGGAAAAGCTGGCGCAAAACCTCTATATCAGCGCGCCGAGTGTGGCGCAGTATGCTGCGCTGGCCTGTTTCGAAACGCCGACTCTGGAGATTCTTGAACAGCGCCGTGCCGAGTTCGGCCGGCGCCGCGATTACTTGCTACCGGCGCTGCGCGAGCTGGGCTTCGGGATTGCCGTGGAACCTGAAGGTGCGTTCTATCTGTATGCCGATATCAGCGCGTTCGGCGGCGATGCCTTCGCGTTCTGTCAGCATTTCCTGGAAACCGAACATGTGGCCTTTACTCCGGGGCTGGATTTCGGCCGCCATAAAGCCGGCCATCACGTGCGCTTTGCCTACACCCAAAGCCTCGAACGCCTGGAGCAGGCGGTCGAGCGTATTGCCCGTGGCCTGCGTAGCTGGAGCGCCTGATGCGCTTTGATCCTGCACTTGAACAAGGCCGCCTGTTGCAGCGCTACAAGCGTTTTCTGGCTGATATCGAAACCGACAGCGGCGAACGCCTGACCATTCACTGCCCCAACACCGGCTCGATGCTTAACTGCATGCAGCCCGGTGGCCGGGTGTGGTTCAGTCGCTCCAATGATCCCAAGCGCAAACTGCCGGGCACTTGGGAGATCAGTGAAACGCCGCAGGGGCGGTTGGCGTGCATCAATACCGGACGGGCCAATACGCTGGTCGAAGAAGCCCTGCGTGCCGGTGTCATCAGCGAACTCAACGGCTTTACCGCCCTCAGGCGCGAGGTGCCTTACGGCCAGGAAAAAAGCCGGGTGGATTTTCGCCTGCAATACCCACAGGGCGACCTGTACCTGGAGGTCAAGAGCGTCACCCTGGGGTTTGATGATTCGCCGGTAGCGGCATTTCCCGATGCGGTGACCCAGCGTGGTGCCCGGCACTTGCGTGAACTGGCGGCGTTGGCGCGCGAGGGCGTTCGCGCCGCCTTGCTGTACTGCGTGAATCTGGCCGGCATCGAAGCGGTGCGCCCGGCTGCGGAGATCGACCCCGCCTACGCTGCGGCCTTGCGTGAGGCCGTGGCCGCTGGAGTCGAGGTGCTGGCCTACGGTGTGGACATCAGCGCCGAGGAGGTCCGTCTGGTCCGGCGCCTGCAGGTACGGTCGCTCTGAGCGGCTGATCAGTCGGGCAGTATCCAGATGCCCTGGCTGTCTTCCCGGCAGGGTACGGCACTGAGAAACTGGCCTTCGCAGGGGCCGACCACGCATTCACCGCTTTCGATCAGAAACAGTGCGCCGTGGCTGGCGCACCGGATCAGGCTGGCGGAGTCATCCAGGCAATGATCTGTTTGCCAATGCAGCGGTATGTTCCGGTGCGGACAGCGATTGCGATACAGGTACACCTGCCCATGCCTGCGCACCGCCAGCAACTGTAGATCGTCCAGGCTCAATGCCTGGCTGCTGCCTTCGGCGAGTTGGCTGGAAAGGCAAAGTAACTTCATTGTGCTTGACCATTAAATGCAAACAATTATCAAATGTCGCCGATTCGCAACGGCTCCATGAGTCGCTGCGCCCGTATTCAATAAAAGGAATTCTTGCATGTCTCTGCGCGCCTTGCTGGTCGCCCTGTGTGTCAGCGTGCTGACGGTGCCAATGGCCACGGCAGCCGAGCCACCTGCGCGGCTGGTCAGTGCCGGCGGCGCAGTGACCGAATGGATCGTCGAACTGGGCGCTCAGCCCAGCCTGGTGGGGGTCGACACGACCAGTCAGAACCCCGAGTCGCTCAAGCCCTTGCCGCGTATCGGTTATCAGCGTCAGTTGTCCGCCGAAGGCATTCTCAGCCTGCGTCCGGACGCCATGGCGGGCACCGACGAAATGGGCCCGCCGGCGGTGCTTGAGCAGTTGCGCGCAGCCGGGGTGAGAATCGAAGTGTTACCGGCGCAGCCTGAACTCGACACACTCAAGGACAACCTGCAGCGCCTGGGTCATTTGCTCGGTGTGCCGGAACGGGCCGCCCAGTTGAGCGAGGCCTTTGCCAGCCAGCTTGATACCCAACAACAATGGGTGACCGAGGCGCGCCGCCGTCAGGCGGTTCCCGGTGTTTTGCTGCTGGTCGGCCACGGCGGTGGCAAGCCGATGGTGGCCGGTACCGGTACGGTGGGCGACTGGCTGATCAGGCAGGCCGGTGGCCGCAATCTTGCGAGCCACCACGGCTACAAAGTGGTTTCCAGCGAAGCCATGGCCGGACTTGCCGCCCAGGTGCTGATCGTCGCTGACCGGACCCTGACCGGAGAGGCGGCCCGCCAGGCGCTGCTCAAAGAGAATCCGTTGTTGACAGCCATGCCGGCGGTGCGTGACAAGCGAGTGATCGATCTGGATCCGACGTTGCTGGTGGGCGGGCTGGGGCCGCGCCTGCCCGGGGCGCTGTTGGGCGTGTCCAAAGTCTTTTATCCGCAGCCATGAAGCGCGCTTTATCGGCGCGGCTGCTGTTTACGCTGCTGATCGGCCTGTGTCTGCTGGCGACCCTGTTATCGCTGGCCATGGGGCCGGTCAGGCTGCCGATCAACGACACCCTGGCGGCCATTGTGCGGCTGGCGGGCTGGCCGTTGGCGGGGGAGGCCGGCCAGGCTGAGCTGATCATCGGCCAGATCCGCTTGCCACGCACCTTGCTGGGGCTGGCGGTGGGCGCGGTATTGGCGATGTCCGGGGTGGCCATGCAAGGCCTGTTTCGCAACCCCTTGGCCGACCCGGTGCTGGTTGGCGTGTCCAGTGGCGCTGCGCTTGGTGCAGCACTGGCCATCGTCGGCGGGATCTGGTGGGCCAGCCTGCCCACGGTGCTGCAGCCTTATCTGGTGTCGCTCAGCGCGGTCGCCGGTGGTTTGCTGGTGACCGGGATCGTTTATCGCCTGGGCCGCCGCGACGGCCAGACCAGCGTCGCGACCATGTTACTGGCCGGCATCGCGTTGACTGCCTTGGCGACCTCGGTGATCGGTTTGCTCACCTATCTGGCCGACGATGCGACCCTGCGCACTTTGACCTTCTGGAACCTGGGCAGCCTCAATGGCGCCAGTTATGTGAGGTTGTGGCCGTTGTTGCCGGTCTGCCTGCTGATCATTCTCTGGCTGCCGCGCCGCGCCAAGGCGCTCAATGCCTTGCTGTTGGGCGAGTCAGAGGCGCGTCACCTGGGGGTTGATGTTCAGGCGCTCAAGCGTGAGCTGGTGTTCTGCACGGCGCTGGGGGTCGGCGCAGCGGTGGCGGCTGCCGGGCTAATCGGCTTTATTGGTCTGATCGTCCCGCACCTGGTGCGTCTGCTCTGCGGTCCGGATCACCGGGTCTTGTTACCCGCCTCGGCATTGGCCGGTGCCAGCCTGCTGCTGTTCGCTGACTTGTTCGCCCGCCAGGTTCTGGCCCCGGCCGAGTTGCCGATCGGGATCGTTACCGCGCTGCTGGGCGGGCCGTTTTTTCTTTATCTGCTGGTACGGGGAGCGCGTTGATGTTGCGGGCCGAGAATCTGCACATTGTGCGTGGCGAGCGCAGCGTGCTCAGCGGGGTCGATTTGCAGCTGCAAGCCGGTCAGGTGCTCGGTGTGCTGGGGCCTAACGGCGCGGGCAAGAGCAGCCTGCTTGCTGCGCTGAGCGGTGACCTCAAGCCGGCTCAGGGCCGGGTGTGGCTGGCCGACAAACCGCTGCAGCAATGGGCTGCGCAGGAGCGCGCCCGGCGTCTGGCCGTGCTGCCGCAAAGCTCGACGCTGAGCTTTGCCTTTCGGGTCGATGAAGTGGTGGGCATGGGCCGGCTACCCCATGCCACCGGCGCCGAACAAGATGCGCGGATCGTACAGGTGGCCTTGCAGGCCGCCGATGCCCTGCATCTGGCCGAACGTGGCTACATGGCGCTGTCGGGTGGCGAGCGCCAGCGGGTGCATCTGGCACGGGTGCTTGCACAGCTCTGGCCGGGTGACGGTGATTGTGTGTTGCTGCTCGACGAGCCCACCTCAATGCTTGACCCGCTGCATCAGCACACCGTCCTGCAAGCGGTGCGACGCTTCGCCGAGCGCTCGGTGGCGGTGTTGATCGTGCTCCACGACCTGAATCTGGCAGCGCGTTACTGCGATCGCTTGCTGCTGATCAATGAGGGTTGCGTGCATCTTGCGGGGACGGCGTTTGAAGTCTTGCAGCCGGCAGCACTCAAGCAGGTGTTTGGCCTGGACGTGCTGGTGCAGGCGCATCCGGAGTTGGGGCATCCACTGGTGATTGCCCGCTGATGCTGAGTCAGACATTTCCTGCATTCATGTAGCTCTCTTCCCTGAATCTGGTATGCCAGATTCTTACCTTGGCGCCTCGGTTATTGTCCTGCCCATCCTTTTCCTGATGGGAGATGCACGCAATGAGCGACGATGCCGAGCAACTGGCGCTCCGGGCCCTGGAGATGCTGGAACTGCTGGCCCTCAACCACGACGATAGCGAAGAGCGGATCATTAACCTCTGCAAGCGTGCCCTGACGCCGGTCGGCGCGGTGGCGGCGGTCTGTGTGGCGCCACGTTTTGTTTGCCTGGCCCGGACTGCTCTGGACCGTTTGCGAGCGCGGCAAGTGCGGGTGGTGGCGCAGGTCAATTTCCCATGGGCCAACGACAGCGTCGACATGGTGGTCCGGGAAGCACGTGCGGCGCTGGTTTCTGGTGCTGATGAAATCGACGTGGTGTATCCGTTTCGCACCCTGCTTGCCGGTAACGCCCCGCTGGTAACGGAGTTGCTTGCTGCGTGCAAGGCCGAGTGCGGCAGCCGCGCCAGCTTTACTGTGACCCTGGAAGCCGGCGAGTTGCGCGACCCGCAGTTGATTCGCAGCGCCTGCCGTGACGCCATAGCCGCCGGCGCGGATTTTCTCAAGAGCTGCACCGACCGCCTGGTGGCACCGGTCAGCCCACAAATCGTGCGGATCATGCTGGAGTCGATAGCGGAAACGGGAGGGCTGGTGGGCTGCAAGATCGTTGGCGGGGTCCGTACCCTCAATGACGCCAGACCGCTCATGAGTCTGGCCAGCAGCCGCTTCAGCAGCGCCTGGTGTTCGCCGCAGCGGGTCCGGATCGGCGGCTCTGTGCTGCTCGATGACTTGTTGGTGAGTTTGGGTGTACTGGAGGCGGGCAGGTATTGAGCAGACAAAAAAAGACCCGGCAAAGTGCCGGGTCAAAAACCGTGATTAGCCTGATGAGGAGATAATCTGAGAGTCCGAACCAAGGTCTTTCAGGTTACCGACCAGTCTCGCGACCAGCTGTGATAATCATAACGATTCTCATTTCGAAGTCAACAGTTGTTTTATTAATTTTTTGCAATGGCGCTGCGCGACGAATCCAGCCGTCAGCTCAGTCTTGTCGAGCCGTCGGGACAAACAAGCGGGAAACGGGGGGAGGCAAACGTGCAGCTACCCGCCTGCGTTGCGCAGGCGGGTTACAACCAGAACCGCTCAGCGGGTGCGGTAGCGCAGGCGGGTACCGAAATTCACCGACATAAGAATCTCATCGGCGGTCAGTTCCGGTGGGAAGTAGGCTCCGGAAATCTGCGCGTGAGCAATGCTGGCGCCTTCCATCGGGATGTTGCGCAAATCCAGGCCGCGTAAGTCTGCAGAGCGGAAGTAGGCATCGGTAAAGTCGATACCGGTAGTGTCCAGATCACGCAGGTCCAGGCCACGGAAATCACCACCACGCAGGTCGATCACGCCGTCCCTGGGTTTTTCCCTGTTGAAGCCGTCCACATCATCCTTGCGCAGTAACAGATACAGCGGTGAGTCGATCTGTTTGGGCTGGCTCATAGCATTAACTCGGGTTCGTTGGATTTATGGCGCCATTATATCGCCACTATCTGGGGGCCGTGAAGCAGCATCTGCTCAACGGCTCTTCAGCTATTTACAGGCCTGGCAGGCGCTGGCGCAGTTCATCGGCGAGATTGTCCAGGTCGCTGCCGACATGGGTCTGGATGCGCTGGCTGAGCAGGACTTCTTCGGCGCTCAGCGGCTCGCGGGCAGCCTGTTGGGCCTGTACCACTTCCAGAGTCGCTTCGGAGGGGTCGCCGCCTTCGGTCTGGCGCTGCTGCAACCACTGCTCGATGACGGCTTGGGGTGCTTCACAGTCGAGGATCAGGAACGGCACGCCGTTTTCCTCTGCGACATGTGCAGCAGTCTGACGCTGCGCCTGCTTGAGGAAGGTGGCGTCCAGAACCACCGAAAAACCGGCGTGCAGAACCTGGCTGGCCAGTTCGTTCAGGCGGCTGTAGGTGGCTGCACTGGCATCGCTGCCGTAGCGCTCGCCGCTCTCGCTGCTGAACAGGCGCTGGCGCTCAACGTCCGAACGCAGGCGAATGGCCCCCAGCGATTGGGTCAGGCGCAGCGCCACCTGGCTTTTGCCGACTGCCGAGACACCGTGGGTGATGGCCAGAAAGCGCGAAGTGATGGCGCTGTAGCTTTCTGCGAGATTGGCATAGTTGCGGTATTGAGCGAGCACGGCGGCGCGGCGTTCGGCGTCCGCATCCGGCCCCAGGCCAAACAGCGCGACCTTGGCGCGAACCAAAGCGCGGTAGGCCTTGTAGAAGTTCAGCAGCTCCAGCCCCTGGTAGTCGCCGGTCAGTTCCAGGTATTCGCTGATCAGGCGGTTGGCCAGTGGTTTGAGGCCGCGGTCTTCCAGGTCCATGGCCAGGAAGCCGATGTCGGCGTAGACGTCGGTCTTGCGGAACGGCTCGTTGAATTCGATGCAGTCGAACAGCACGACCTTACCGTCGATCAGCGCGGCGTTGCCCAGGTGGATATCCCCATGGCACTCGCGGATAAAACCTTCGGCCTTGCGTTGAACCAACAGGGGCCTGAGCCGCTCAAAGCTCGACTCGGCCCAGGCCTGCAGTGCTTCAAGCTGCTGCAAGTCGGCTTTTTCGCTGATCATTGGCCGGATCTGTTCGAAATTCTGGGTCACCGGGGCCATGACGCTGTCTGGCGAGCCAAGCTCGGTTTCGTCGCCGACCTTCGGCGCTGACAGGTGGAAGCGGGCGATCTGGCTGGCCAGTTCGCTGATGTGTGCCTGAGTCAGTTCGCCGTTGGCCTGCATGACGTTGAGCAGGCCGCTTTGCGGAAACTGGCGCATCTTGAGGGCGTATTCGATGGCCGGGCCTTCGCCGCCCAGTTGCGGCGCTTCGGCTGAGCCGGTCAGTGGTAGCACTTCAAGGTACAGGCCTTCGGTGAGGCGTTGGTTCAGCCGCAGCTCTTCATGGCAAAAGTGCTTGCGTGACTCCAGGCTGGTGAAGTCCAGGAAGCCAAAGTTCATCGGTTTCTTGATTTTGTAAACGTAAGGGCCTGTGAGCAGCACCCATGAGATGTGCGTTTCGATGACCTGGAAGTTTTCCACCGGATGGGGAAACAGGGCAGGGTTCTGCAGGGCTGCAATGAGTGACTGGCTCACAGGTGATCCTTCAAGATGTTTGGAATTTTAATGCCTCAAGCCGGCCATTATGGCTGCTTGGCCCAGCACTGCAAACCGCTGGCCGAGGCGTCTGTCGAACCTTTTTAAAGTGCGTATAATCCGCGCCCATGACTCGATCCCGTTCTTCCCGTACCTCCAAGAAACGCCCACCCACCAGCAGGCTGCGTACCTGGCTTGGCTGGGGGCTGAAACTCAGCATTGTCGGCCTGGTTATCCTGGCCGGTTTCGCGGTGTATCTCGATGCCGTGGTCCAGGAGAAATTCTCTGGCAAACGCTGGATGATTCCGGCCAAGGTTTATGCCCGGCCGCTGGAGCTATTCGTCGGCCAGAAGCTTAGCCGCGACGATTTTCTCATTGAGCTCGACGCGCTGGGCTACCGTCGTGAAAGCGTGGCCAATGGTCCCGGGGCCGCAGCGGTCAATGGCAATACCGTGGATCTGAACACTCGCGGTTTTCAATTCTATGAAGGTGCCGACCCTGCGCAGCAGATTCGCGTGCGTTTCTCCGGTGACTTTGTCGCCGACCTGAGCGCTGCCAATGGTGCCAAGCTGGCGGTGGCGCGTATGGAGCCGCTGTTGATCGGCGGCCTGTATCCGAAAAATCTCGAAGACCGGATCCTGATCAAGCTTGATCAGGCGCCGCCCTACCTGCTCGACGCGTTGGTAGCGGTCGAAGACCGCGACTTCTATAGCCACTTTGGCGTATCACCCAAATCCATTGCCCGGGCGATCTGGGTCAACACCTCGGCCGGGCAGATGCGCCAGGGCGGCAGTACCCTGACCCAACAGTTGGTAAAAAACTTCTACCTCACCAACGAGCGCAGCCTGTCACGCAAACTCAATGAAGCGATGATGTCGGTGCTGCTTGAGGTGCACTACAGCAAGCAGGAAATTCTCGAGGCTTATCTCAACGAGGTGTTCGTCGGCCAAGACGGCCCGCGCGCGGTGCATGGCTTTGGTCTGGCCAGTCAGTATTTCTTCAGCCAGCCGCTCTCGGAACTCAAGCTGCATCAGGTGGCGTTGCTGGTCGGTCTGGTCAAGGGGCCGTCGTATTACAACCCGCGGCGCAACCCTGAGCGTGCTCTGGAGCGACGTAACTTGGTGCTCGACCTGCTGGAGCAACAGGGGGTCGCCACGCCGGAAGCAGTGGCGGCTGCGAAGAAAATGCCACTGGGTGTAACCCGCACTGGCAGCCTGGCGGACAGTTCGTTCCCGGCTTTCCTTGACCTGGTCAAGCGTCAATTGCGCGAAGACTATCGCGACGAGGACTTGACCGAAGAAGGTCTGCGGATCTTCACCAGTTTCGATCCGATCCTGCAAATGAAGTCTCAAGCCGCGATGGATGAGACCTTCAAACGTCTGGCCGGGCGCAAGGGCGCCGATGAGGTCGAGTCGGCGATGGTGGTGACCAACCCGGAAACCGGTGAGGTCCAGGCCTTGCTTGGCAGCCGTCAGGCCGGTTATGCCGGGTTCAACCGGGCCATTGACGCGGTGCGGCCGATCGGCTCGCTGGTCAAGCCGGCGATCTACCTGACGGCCCTGGAGCAGCCGAGTAAATACACCCTGACCAGTTGGGTGGCCGATGAGCCATTCCAGGTCAAAGGCGCCGATGGCCAGGTCTGGAAACCGCAGAACTACGACCGCAAGTCCCACGGCAACATCTTCCTGTATCAGGGGCTGGCGCATTCCTACAACCTGTCCACGGCCAAACTGGGTCTGGAGCTGGGTGTGCCGAATGTGTTCAAGACCCTTAACAAGCTGGGCGTGACGCGTGAATGGCCGGCCTATCCGTCGATGCTGCTGGGCGCTGGCGGCCTGACGCCGATGGAAGTGGCAACCATGTACCAGACCATCGCCAGTGGCGGCTTCAACACGCCGATGCGCGGCATTCGCAGTGTATTGACCGCCGAGGGCGAGCCGCTCAAGCGTTACCCGTTCCAGATCCAGCAGCGCTTCGATCCGGGCGCGATCTATCTGGTGCAGAACGCCATGCAGCGGGTCATGCGTGAAGGCACTGGCAAGTCGGTCTACAACGTGTTGCCGGGGTCGTTGAATCTGGCGGGCAAGACCGGCACCAGTAATGATTCGCGCGACAGCTGGTTTGCCGGCTTCAGCCAGGACACCCTGGCCGTGGTGTGGATGGGCCGTGACGACAACGGCAAGACCCCGTTCACCGGTGCGACCGGTGCGTTGCAGGTCTGGACCAGTTTCATGCGCAAGGCCGAGCCTTTGCCGCTGGACATGGCGATGCCGGACAACGTGGTGCAGGCCTGGGTGGATGCCGCGACAGGGCAGGGTTCCGACGCCAGTTGCCCGAACGCGGTGCAGATGCCGTATATTCGCGGCAGCGAACCGGTGCCAGGCGCAGCCTGTGGCAGCGGTCCGGCCCCGGCCGAGGCCGTCATGGACTGGGTCAAGGGCTGGCTGAACTAAGCAAAGAGGGTTTGACGTGAATAAATGGTGGCTCCCGGCCGTAACTGCCCTGACAGTACTCAGCGGCTGTGCCAGTGTTCAGCAAGGCTCGATTCCGGTGGTGGATTCGGGCTCCAAGGTATCCAACAGCGAGCGCGTAACGGCGTCGCGCAACAATGCCGGCTACCGCACCAATACCGCCCAGGCGGCCCGGCCTCAGGCCCAGGCGATTCCCGAAGACTCGGGCGTGACGGTGATGATCCCGGCCGGTGGCAGCGGCATTCAGACCTACTCGGCACCCGTCGGTCAGGCACCGATCAGCGTCAATTCGGCGCCGATCGATACCTCGGGGGCTTACCAGGCACCGATCAGTTCAGCACCGGCCAGTACCGGTAGCTATGATCTGCCATCGGTGCCGACCGGCATTCCATCGAACAATGCAGGCGGGCTGTCGGCCGATGAGCAACTGGACGGTCCGGTACTGGCGCTGTTGACCACTGCCCAGCAACAACAGAGCGGCGGCGACCTCAATGGCGCTTCGTCCAGCCTGGAGCGTGCCCAGCGGGTTGCCCCGCGCGAGCCGCAAGTGCTGTACAAGCTGGCCCAGGTGCGTCTGGCGCAAGGTGATGCCGCCCAGGCCGAGCAACTGTCGCGCCGCGCCCTGACCTATTCCAACGGTCGCCCCAGCCTGCAGGCCAGCCTCTGGGAGCTGATTGCCCAGTCGCGTGAAAAGCAGGGTGATGCTGCCGGGGCTGCTCAGGCTCGTCAGAAAGCCCGGGTCAACCTCTGATGGACAAGCGTGTGTCAGAGCTGGCAGATCAGTTGCTGTCGATCGAGCAGGCGTTGCGCGAGCAGGGCTGGTGGGATGCCTCACCGCCCGATGCCCAGGCGCTGGCCAGCCAGCAGCCCTTTGCGGTCGATACCCTGGCATTCGAGCAGTGGCTGCAATGGATCTTCCTGCCGCGCATGAAAGTCATCATCGAGCAGAACCTGGCATTGCCCAATGCCTCGGGTATCCGTGAAATGGCCGAGATGGTATTTATCGACCGCGCCGAGCAGGCCCGCGCTCTGCTCGAAGCGCTGAGCCGCTTTGATCGCTTGATCGCTCAGGCCGGCTGAGTCAGTTGCAGTACTCGGCAATCATCTTCTCGGTCTCACCAATACGCGCCTGACGTTCCTCCTCAGTCAGGCGTTTGGAGCCGTCTTCGGTCGGTTCGCGTATACGGGCATAAGCCTTGAGTTTGGCCAGGTTGGTGCGAATGATTTCGCAGTTGGCGGTGCGCTTGGCTTCGGCCGCCTGCGCCTGCTTTCTGACCCTGGCGTCAATCGCGCGCTGCGGGTCGACAGGTGTGGCAGGCGTCGCCACGGAACCTGACATGGCCGGCTTCTGGATGTCCACCGACTCGACCTGCTGCCCGGCCGGCGGCGTGGCGTCATAGTGCGTTACGCCTTGTGCATCGACCCATTTATAAATCTGAGCAGCCTGAGCGGTTGCCGTCATGGCCGTGGCCAGGACCGCTGCAAGAGTCATCCAGCGCATCATGCATCCTTGAAGTGTCATTTGTGGCGCAAGCTATCATATTGCCCCTCTGTCCGTCCGAATACGGCTGATTTACCCGGCAATCGTCAAGAAAGCTTACGGATCACTTGACTTGCAGGGGGCGAATCACAACAATCCAAAGTTCGCTGTAGGGGGACTGCCAGAAGCAGACCGTCTCGGTAGATCATGAGGCGCACATCCGCGTCGACCTGTAACACCCGCAACGCGTTACCTCGCGCTGGGTGGGACCGTTCCGCAACACTCAGGGACATCCCAATACTTGCTCAGTCAGTGCTGACGTAGTCGGCGACCACCGTCGCTCATGCTCTGCTTGGCAGTAAACCTATTAAGACCCGTCCACGTATGGACGGTATTCTGGCGTTTTAGAGGTGAACAACGTGGAGCTTTTATCTGGCGCTGAAATGGTCGTCCGCTTCCTGCGTGACGAAGGCGTTAAGCACATCTATGGCTACCCGGGCGGCGCTTTGCTGCACGTCTATGATGCGCTGTTCAAGGAACCTGAAGTCAGTCATATCCTGGTCCGCCACGAGCAGGCCGCGACCCATATGGCGGATGGTTATGCCCGTGCGACCGGCAAGGCCGGCGTGGTGCTGGTAACGTCCGGCCCTGGCGCGACCAACGCCATTACCGGTATTGCCACTGCCTATATGGACTCGATCCCGATGGTGGTGATCTCCGGTCAGGTGCCGAGCACCCTGGTGGGCACCGATGCCTTCCAGGAAACCGACATGATCGGTATCTCGCGCCCGATCGTGAAGCACAGCTTCATGATCAAGCACCCGTCGGAAATCCCGGATGTCCTGAAAAAGGCCTTTTACCTGGCGCAGTCCGGCCGTCCAGGCCCGGTCGTGGTCGATCTGCCAAAAGACATGACCAACCCGGCCGAGAAGTTCGAATACGTTTACCCGAAAAAGGTCAAGCTGCGCTCCTACAGCCCGGCCGTTCGTGGTCACTCCGGGCAGATCCGCAAGGCGGTCGAAATGCTGCTGGCCGCCAAGCGCCCGGTCATCTACTCCGGTGGTGGCGTGGTGATGGGCAACGGCGCTTCGCCACTGACCGAACTGGCCCGTCTGCTCGACGCGCCGGTCACCAATACCCTGATGGGGCTGGGCGGCTACCCTGGCACTGACCGTCAGTTCGTCGGCATGCTCGGCATGCATGGCAGCTACACCGCCAACATGGTCATGCACAATACCGACGTGATCCTGGCCGTTGGCGCCCGTTTTGACGACCGCGTCATCAACGGGGCCGCCAAGTTCTGCCCGAACGCCAAGATCATCCACATCGATATCGACCCGGCTTCGATCTCCAAGACCATCAAGGCCGACGTGCCGATCGTGGGGCCTGTCGAGAGCGTGCTGACCGATATGGTCGCGACCTTCAAGGAAATCGGCCAGACCCCTGACCAGCAAGCGGTTGGCAGTTGGTGGAAGCAGATTGACGAATGGCGCGCGGGTGGCGACCTGTTCCCGTATGACCGTGGCGATGGCAGCATCATCAAGCCGCAAAAGGTCATCGAGACCCTGCACGAAGTGACCAAAGGCGATGCCTACGTCACCTCCGATGTGGGGCAGCACCAGATGTTTGCTGCTCAGTACTACCGCTTCGACAAGCCCAATCGCTGGATCAACTCCGGTGGCCTGGGCACCATGGGCTTCGGTTTCCCGGCAGCCATGGGCATCAAGCTGAACTTCCCGGACGCCGACGTCGCCTGTGTGACCGGCGAGGGCAGTATCCAGATGAACATCCAGGAACTGTCCACCTGCCTGCAGTACGACCTGCCGGTGAAGATCATCCTGCTCAACAACGGCGTGCTTGGCATGGTCCGTCAGTGGCAGGACATGAGCTATGGCGGACGTCACTCGCACTCGTACGTCGAGTCGCTGCCTGATTTCGTCAAGCTGGTCGAATCCTATGGCCATGTCGGCATCCGCATCACCGACCTGAAAGACCTGAAGCCGAAACTGGAAGAAGCCTTCGCCATGAAGGATCGCCTGGTCTTCGTCGACATCCAGGTCGATGTGAGCGAGCACGTCTATCCGATGCAGATCAAGGACGGCTCGATGCGCGATATGTGGTTGAGCAAGACGGAGCGGACATAATCATGCGGCACATCATTTCCCTACTGCTGGAAAACGAACCGGGTGCACTGTCGCGCGTCGTGGGTCTGTTCTCCCAGCGTAACTACAACATCGAAAGCCTGACCGTGGCACCGACTGAAGACCCGACCCTGTCGCGTCTGACGCTGACCACTGTGGGGCACGATGAGGTGATCGAGCAGATCACCAAGAACCTCAACAAACTGGTTGAAGTGGTCAAGCTGGTCGACCTGTCCGAGAGCGCGCATATCGAGCGTGAACTCATGCTGGTCAAGGTCAAGGCCACTGGCGCGCAGCGTGCCGAGATCAAGCGCACCACGGATATCTTCCGCGGGCAGATCGTCGACGTCACGGCCAGCGTTTATACCGTGCAGTTGAGCGGCACCAGCGACAAGCTGGACAGCTTCATTCAGGCCATCGGCACCGCCGCTATCCTGGAAACAGTTCGCAGTGGCGTGACGGGCATTGCCCGTGGCGACAAAGTGCTGAGCATCTAAATCAATTTGCAATATGGCCTGAACGGCCGAGATAACAGGGGATTTCCATGAAAGTTTTCTACGACAAAGACTGTGACCTTTCGATCATCCAGGGCAAGAAAGTCGCGATCATCGGCTACGGCTCCCAGGGCCACGCTCAAGCGTGCAACCTGAAAGACTCCGGCGTTGACGTCACTATCGGCCTGCGTAAAGGTTCGGCTACTGTCGCCAAGGCTGAAGCTCATGGCCTGAAAGTGACTGACGTCGCTTCTGCCGTTGCTGCTGCCGACCTGGTCATGATCCTGACTCCGGACGAATTCCAGGGCCAGCTGTACAAGCAGGAAATCGAGCCAAACCTGAAGCAGGGCGCTACCCTGGCGTTCTCCCACGGTTTCGCCATCCACTACAACCAGGTCGTGCCACGCGCTGACCTGGACGTGATCATGATCGCGCCAAAAGCGCCAGGTCACACCGTACGTACCGAGTTCGTCAAAGGCGGCGGTATTCCTGACCTGATCGCTATCTACCAGGACGCTTCGGGCAACGCCAAAAACGTTGCACTGTCTTACGCTTCGGGCGTAGGCGGCGGCCGTACCGGTATCATCGAAACCACCTTCAAGGACGAGACTGAAACCGACCTGTTCGGCGAGCAGGCTGTTCTGTGTGGCGGTACCGTTGAGCTGGTCAAAGCCGGTTTCGAAACCCTGGTTGAAGCTGGCTACGCGCCAGAAATGGCCTACTTCGAGTGCCTGCACGAACTGAAACTGATCGTTGACCTCATGTACGAAGGCGGTATCGCCAACATGAACTACTCGATCTCCAACAACGCCGAGTACGGCGAGTACGTGACCGGTCCAGAAGTCATCAACGAAGAATCCCGCAAGGCCATGCGCAATGCTCTCAAGCGCATCCAGGACGGCGAGTACGCGAAGATGTTCATCAGCGAAGGCGCTACCAACTATCCATCGATGACCGCCAAGCGTCGTAACAACGCCGCTCACGGTATCGAAGTCATTGGCGAGCAGCTGCGCTCGATGATGCCTTGGATCGCGGCGAACAAGATCGTCGACAAAGCCAAGAACTAAGTTCTCGGTGATGTGAAAAAAACGCGGCCACTTGGCCGCGTTTTTTCATTTTGGCGTGTAGGAAATGGCTACTGTTCAGCCTCGATACATGTGTTTGGGCTTCAAGCGCCGCCAGTTCTGGTATAAAGCTGCATCGTTTGCGTCCGAACCCTCGGGGCAGACACCTGTCATATTTTCAAACCGCTGCAAGGTAATCTTCATGAGCGAACGTCCTGAAGAATCCCGCAAGGGTTCTGACGCCGAAAGCCTGCTACCCATTGATGAACATGTAGAAGAGGTGCGTGATGCCGAAGGGCGTCAGGTTCGGCACCGTGGTATCTATCTGCTGCCCAATCTGTTCACCACCGCCAATCTGTTTGCCGGCTTCTATTCGATTATCAGTTCGATGAGTGCCATGAGCGCCGGCGATTCTGCCAGTGCCAGCAAGTACTTCGCGTTTGCAGCCATCGCGATCTTCGTCGCCATGGTGCTCGACGGCCTGGATGGTCGAGTGGCCCGTATGACCAATACCCAAAGTGCCTTTGGCGCTGAATACGACTCGCTGTCCGACATGGTGGCGTTTGGGGTTGCGCCTGCCCTGCTGGCATTCGGCTGGGCGCTGGGTGATATGGGCAAGGTCGGCTGGATGGTCGCCTTCATCTACGTAGCAGGCGCCGCGCTGCGCCTGGCGCGCTTCAATACCCAGGTTGGCAAAGCCGACAAGCGTTACTTCATCGGTCTGGCCAGTCCGGCAGCAGCAGGTGTGGTCGCCGGTACGGTGTGGGCGTTCAGTGACTACGGCATTCAGGGCTCGAAGCTGTCGTTTCTGGTCGCGCTGCTGGTGGCTGCGGCGGGCATGCTGATGGTCAGCAATATCAAGTACAACAGCTTCAAAGAGTTGGATCTCAAGGGGCGGGTGCCTTTTGTTGCAATTCTTGTGGTGGTGTTGGTGTTTGCCGTGGTGTTCAGTGACCCGCCGCGTATCCTGCTGTTGATTTTCCTGGGTTATGCGCTGTCAGGCCCCGCTCAATATCTGTTACGTCTACAGCGGCGCAAGTGATCTGATCTTCTGCATACTCCGTAGTCTATAGGTGGTGTCTGCCACTCAAGCTATGGAGTCATCATGCTTATCAAGCTTCCTTCTGCATCCGACTCTCGCGAGTCGGATGTCACGCCCGAATCCATCTATCTCTCCCGCCGTACTCTGCTGGGCAGTTCCATGGCGGGGTTGGCCATGGCCGGCTTGCCGCACTGGGCCAATGCCGGTGAGCCCTCTCGCTATGCTGATGTCGAGCCGGGCAGGGCGCCTGGCTGGTTCAACGACAAGCTCGGTTCGTTGCAGTGGCAGGCCGTGACCGTCAAAGACGAAGCTGTCACGCCTTACAAGGATGCCACTCACTACAACAACTTCTATGAGTTCGGCCCTGACAAAGGTGATCCGGCGCAGAATGCCGGGTCTCTCAAGGTCGAGCCCTGGAGCGTGGTCATTGACGGAGAGGTGGCTAAGCCGGGCCGCTATGCGCTTGAGGATTTCATCAAGCCCTTCCAGCTACAGGAGCGGATCTACCGGATGCGCTGCGTCGAAGCCTGGTCGATGGTCATTCCCTGGATAGGTTTTCCGCTGGCTGAACTGCTCAAACAGGTTGAGCCGACTTCGAAGGCGCGCTACATCCGTTTCGAGACCCTCAAGGATCCGCAGTCAATGCCCGGTCAGCGTTCGGGGTTTGCTCTGATTGACTGGCCTTATGTAGAAGGGTTGCGACTTGATGAGGCGATGCATCCGCTGACCATTCTGGCGGTGGGGATGTATGGGCGTGAGCTGCCCAACCAGAATGGTGCGCCGTTGCGTTTGGTAGTGCCCTGGAAGTATGGCTTTAAAGGGGTAAAGTCGATTGTGCGGATAAGCCTGGTCAATGATCAGCCACGCACCACCTGGCAAAGCCTGGCGCCCAGTGAGTATGGCTTCTACGCCAATGTGAACCCGACGGTCGATCATCCGCGCTGGACCCAGGCACGAGAAAGGCGGTTGCCCAGCGGCTTGTTCAGCCCCAATGTGCGGCAGACCGAGATGTTCAATGGTTATGGGGAAGAGGTGGCGTCCCTGTATTCCGGTATGGATCTGCGCAAGGATTACTGATGCGTTACGGCGTATGGCGGTTGATGGTCTTTATGCTGGTGCTGGTGTGGCCGGTCTGGTGGTTGTATGAGGCATGGATCTTTGCGCTGGGGCCGGACCCGGGCAAGGTGCTGGTAGACAGGTTGGGGCTTGGCACGCTGATTCTTTTGTTGATCACGTTATGCATGACGCCGCTGGCCCGCCTTACCGGGTGGGGTGGGTGGATGGCTGTGCGCCGGCAACTGGGGTTATGGTGCTTTGCATACGCGGTTCTGCACGTGACCTTGTATGCCTTGTTTATTCTTGGCCTGGACTGGGGGCAATTGGGTGTCGAGCTGGTGAAGCGGCCCTACATTATTGTTGGCAGTCTTGCCTGGCTGGGGTTGCTGGCTCTGGCAGTGACTTCCAATCGGTATAGTCAGCGCCGGCTTGGGCGGCGCTGGAAGTCGCTGCATAAGCTTGTATATGCCGTCTTGCTGCTTGGCTTGTTGCATATGCTCTGGATTGTGCGGTCGGACCTGCAGGAGTGGCTCATATATGCAGCTGTCGGCGCAGTGCTGCTTATAATACGAATCCCTGCATTGGCCCGGAAAATCCCGCGATTATTACCGGTCAGGCGCTAATTTCGCGATATTTGAAATTAACGGTTGACGGGGTTTCAGATGTGCTTATAATGCGCACCACTTCCAACGCGGAATGAACGAAAAACTCCTTGGTAATCAACGAGTTAGCAGTTCGGAAAGGGTTGGAGGCGGTGCGAGCCTCCTGGCTCCGGCGGTGAAAAAGGCAGTTGACAGCAACTTAGGATGCTGTAAGATTCGCCTCCCGCTGACGAGTTAATCGAAAGATGCTCGGCGCGCTGTTCGGTTCTAGCGTTTCGAAGTTTTGAATGAGTTTGAAGCTTCTGAAAATAAACGCTTGACAGAACAAGAGGTTAGCGTAGAATGCGCGCCTCGGTTGAAGCGAAAGGCTCAACCAACCGCTCTTTAACAATTGAATCAAGCAATTCGTGTGGGTGCTTGCGCTGTCAGACTGAGAGTCAACAGATTATCAGCAACGTAAGTGGTCATGCGAGAAATCACATAGTCATTTGAGATTGCTGAGCCAAGTTTAGGGTTTTCTCAAAATCCAAGCAGTATTGAACTGAAGAGTTTGATCATGGCTCAGATTGAACGCTGGCGGCAGGCCTAACACATGCAAGTCGAGCGGTAGAGAGAAGCTTGCTTCTCTTGAGAGCGGCGGACGGG